>SLJW01000002.1 GCA_007134865.1 Paracoccaceae bacterium
CATGGAAAGCGCATTGATACGATCTGGCGGATATGCTGATATTGCGCAGACACAACCTGAGCGAGGGCGGAGGCATGACCAAGCAGCTTGTCGTTGTGGTGCACGGGGTCGGCGTGCGTGAGGCGGGCACCACTACGGAGCTCCTGTCGGCATCATTGAAGACCCCGGAGCTTCCGCCGCTTGCGAGTGATGATTTTCATCTCTGCGAGCCACCGCAATACGACCGGGGCGGCAAGGCGCGCACGTTTCCCGCGCATCTGCGGCGCTTTGGTGCCCCCGGGAAGAACAAGGACAAGATCACCGAACGGGTGATTGCCGATTTCTACTGGGGGGATATCGCAGCGGTCCGGGGGGGCGCGTTGGGCGCTGTGCTGGCTTTCTTCCGTATCGCAATGGGGCTTGGCCACGCCATCCGCGAAAATGCCCGCGATGTGTTTCCGCGTGATACATGGTGGCACCGGCAGGGGCGGAGGATCGCAGGTTCCTCGGTGCTGCTCATTCACGGGCCCGTGGTCGCGCTGAATCTGGCGCTACTGGTGGGGATATTGGTCAGTTGGGCCAGCACCTTTGCAGGCAATCCTCTGCTTTTGTTGAGCGCAGCGCTGGGGCTGTTGCCGGCGGCGCTGGTTCTGTTCTCAACGCCGCTGTTGCGCGCGAATGCCTTGGCAGGTGTGGCGCTTCTGCTGGCGGTTTATGGTTTGTCGGTCTGGATCATGCATGAGTCCGCACTCCGCCTGCTGGAAGCCTTGCCCGAAACCCAGCGCGACCCGAAGCTGGTCTTTGATATTTTCATCACGGCAGCTGTCATCGGAGGAGCGGGGTCGGCCATTGCGCAGAAAACCCATACCTATCTGTCGCGGTTTCTGGGGCAATGGCTGGTTGTGTCCGCAGTTCTGGTGCTGCTTTTCGGTCTGCATTTCATCGCAACGCCCGCGACATCCGAGGGTCTGCTCGTGACCAAGGCCTGCGCCCTTTTCGCTGGGCAGACCGAACCTGCCCAAGCCGCTGCGAGTGTTGCGCTGTCAGATGGCAGCGCGCTGCGCGCGCTGACACAGGCAAGTTGCCAGCAGTCCTTCACCGGCATCTATCAAATCGGCCTGTCGCTTTATGCCGTGATGCTGCTTTTCATGGGGCTGTCGATTCTGGGCATGGTCTTTGTCGCGATTGTTTCGGTCCTGCAGTATCTCTTCGGTGGGCGAGAGGTCACCGATCTTGCGACCCCGGCGCTGGGGCTCATGCTGTTGCTGTGGTTCGTGCTGATTTCGACCATTTTCGGGGTTCTGGGCTTCACAAATATTGCCCTGTTCGAGGGCATCGCGCCACGCGAGGTGCTGATCTCGGCGCTTCGGGGTCTGGTGCCGGCGGTGATCGGGGTGTTGTTGCTCGGGGTATTTGCGGCATGGGTCTTTGCCGCCAAGGCGCGGATGTTCAGGGCGGATGGTCCGGGCAAGGGGTTCGAGCCACGCTCCTATCTCGATGATGCTGATGGCCATGCCGAGCGCGCGCGCCTCTTGGTCTCGAAGCCGATGCTTGCGGTGCCGATTATCTTCATCATCAGTTTGTTCGGGCTGATCCTGCACGCGCTCTTTTTCCCGGAATGGGAGCCGCTGAACGATGTCCTGCGGCGCGGCACCGGCACGGCGCTGGCCGCGCTTGCGCTGATCGGGCTGTTGCTGGTCGTCTATCTTCGCGAGGAATTCGCCGCCGGTCTGGGCATTCTGACCGATGTGCTGGCCTATCTGAATGATTATTCATGGGCGCAGACACGGTTCGAGGCGCAACAGACCGAACGCCGTGAGGGACGGATGCCCGCGCAGAGTTTTTTCGTGGATTCGCAGGCGCCGGGCTTCGTTGCCCGGCTCTGGAATTGGCTGCAGGTGATTTCGACCCGCAAGCTCGATCCACCCCGTGCGGATGCACCGCAGGGCTATTGGCTGCGCAGGCGCATTCAGGATCGGCTGCGCGTGCTGATGGCGACCCTGATCGCAACCGAGAAACCCGATCATCTGGTGATAATCGCGCATTCGCAGGGCACTGTCGTCGCGCTTGATGTGCTTTGCAGTGACGATCCGGCTGGAAATGGAGCTGCTTGGCGCGAGCAGGTCGGATCGATCACGCTTGTGACCATGGGCTCGCCTGCGCGCCATCTCTACACCCATTATTTCCCGACGAGTTTTCCGGATTATGCGGAGGCGCCGCGCCTTCGGCGCGGTGCTGGCGTGTTGGACAACTGGGTCAATATCTTCCGCGTGGATGATTTCGTGGGCACGCATATTGCCGCCGATCCCGCCGCGAACTGGCCGATTGAGGTGCCGGTCCCTGCCAATGGCCATACGAATTACTGGATCGACCGCAATGTGACGCGCGAGTTGCAAGCAGTATTGCAACACGCGCGCCACAGCGGGAAGAGTTCTTGAAGCACAGGGCAAGCCGGGGGATAACAGGGCGAAGCCAGCGACAGAGCAGGAGCAGCCGTCCATGACCATCCATATCGGCGCCGAACCGGGACAGATTGCCGAAACTGTCCTCATGCCGGGTGATCCGCTGCGCGCGAAATGGGCCGCCGGGCGGTTTCTGGATGACGCGGTCTGCGTCAATCAGGTGCGCGGGATGCTGGGGTTCACCGGCACATGGCGGGGCGAGCGGGTCACGATTCAGGGCTCGGGCATGGGCATGGCCTCGATGTCGATCTATGCCAATGAGCTGATCCGCGACTATGGCGCGCGCGCGCTGATCCGGGTTGGATCTGCGGGGGCGATGCAGCCCGATGTCCATATCCGCGACATCATACTTGCGCAGACAGCGACCTCGCTCTCGACCCCGTCAAGCGGCATCTTCCGCGAGATCAATTTCGCCCCCTGTGCGGATTTCGGGCTGCTGCGTGCGGCTCATGCTGCGGCGACCGGGCAGGGGGCGCGGGTGCATGTTGGGGGCATTTACTCTTCGGATGTGTTCTACGACGAGCGCCCCGACCTGAACGAGATCATGACGCGTCATGGCATCCTTGCCGTGGAGATGGAGGCGGCGGAACTCTATAATCTTGCCGCCCGCCACAAGGTGCGCGCCTTGGCGCTACTGACCGTCTCGGACCACCTGCTGACGCATGAGGCGCTCTCGTCCCAAGATCGAGAGCAGAGTTTCGGCGAGATGATCGAGATCGCGCTGACCGCGGCCCTCGGATGAAGGATCGCGGCCCGCCCGATGCGGTTACGGCCTTGCAGGAGGCGCAGGAGCGCCACGCCAAACTCGCCTCGAACATGCGCAAGCTCAAGGCGCGGCACAAGGCCGCGTTGCGCGAGATCGCCTTCCTGCGCGCGCGCGTCGCCGAGACCGAGTCCGATATGCCCCTCGCGCCAATCCTGCCACCCCTCAGTGCGTTAGATATCGCGTTGCAGCCACGCAATGGGCGCGCGACTCTGTGGAAAACAGCGCGTGAGCGGCTGTTATGGACGGGGCTGACAGCAGAGCAGGCCTTCTATCTGGAATGCGAATGCCTGCACAGACTGGCGTGCTCGTCACCCGCCGGAGCGCAGCATTTCCCACAACTGGTGGCACTCGAGCCAGAGACCCTGCGCTTCGAGATCACCCATCAGGGCCGTACGGTGCGTGAACTTATTGCGCAGGGCCATTGCATGGCCTTGCCTGACCTTGTGGCTCAGACGGTGCACATCGTGGATTGCCTGCGCGCCGCCGGGGTGGTGCATCTCGACATGCATGCGGACGGGCGCAATCTGACCGTGACGCAAGAGGGCCGGGTCTCGGTGATCGATTTCGACCTTGCCGCTGTCGATGGCGTGGCGTTCAGCGGCGCGGTTGCCGAGCGGCTGGCGGTATTTGCGCAGGAGGGCGGGTATGAGGGTTTCCTGCAGCGTATGCGCACGATCCTGCGGCAAGTGACCCCTTGAGGACGCGCGCGTCAAGTGTCAATGGGGCACTCCTGTAGCGGAGTGGTGCCTGTCAGGCGGGGTGGCTGGCCTTGCAGAGCGTTGCCTTGGGCGAGAGTATTTGGGGCAAGGTGAAGTTGTGTCACACAGAGACGCGCGCCTGATCCCGGCTGGAGGTGGGCTCCCCCGGGTTCACTTGGCAAGCTTGTGTGCCCCGCGGGCGTTGTTTCCAGGCAGGGCGCCGCGAAGCGGTGCCCCGCCTGCCAAATGGCTTAATCTTGCCCTTTTTTCCGGCTATTGTTTCGGAAAACGCAGGCAAGCCCATGGATGTATCTGCAACGCAGCGGCCAGAGCAGAGCGACACACCCCGCCAGAGCGTGCGGCGGCGGCGCGTGTTCTACATCCCGGGCTATGACCCGTTTCCCCCGCGCCGTTATCGCGAGCTCTATCGCTGTGAGTCGACCGATCAGGCGCGCATCTCTGGCTACAGGATCAGGCAGAGGCCGAAAAAGGACGACGGGCCCTATGGCTGGGTCGTAACCTCCGAGGTCGATGGGCTGACGACGGAAAGCGAAGTCAATATCCTTGAATGGTCCGATATCGTGCGCGACTCGATGCAGGCGGGCATTCTCGCCACCTATCTGCTGCTGGCGCGCACGGCCTGGATCTATCTCTCGACCGGGGTGCTGTTCCGGCTGTTCCGTCTGCGCGCCGGCCCGGGGATTGCGGCGATGTATCCGGTCGTCATGCTGCTGGGCCAGCTTGCGATTGCGCTGGGTGCGGCTGCGGCCTTGGGCTGGGGGCTCTCTTTCATCTTGCCATGGTGGGCGGCTTACCCGCTCGGGCTGGTCGTGGTGCCGCCCATCCTGCAGGGGTTTCGCAAGATCGATGGCAAGTTCTTCGTGCATTACCTGCTTCTTGACTTCGCCTTTACGGCCAAGCACCGGGGCCGCAACCCGCCCGAGTTGGAAGCGCGGCTGGATGAATTTGCCGAGATGATCGGCGCAGCACTGCAAGAGCCCGATCTTGATGAGGTGCTGGTCGTGGGACATAGCTCGGGCGTGCATCTGGGGGTGTCGGTGCTCGCGCGGGTGATCTGGGCAGGGCATGCGCCGGGTCGTGCGCGGTTGGCCTTTCTCTCGCTCGGCCATGCAGTGCCGATGCAATCCTACCTGCCCGAGGCGCAGGCGCTGCGCGAGGATTTGCGCTATCTGTCCACGCGCAAGGAACTCTTCTGGCTCGATGTCACGGCACCCGGTGATGGCTGTTCCTATGCGCTCTGCGACCCGGTCTCGTCTTCCGGGGCGGCGCCGAAAGCGGGCAAGCGCTGGCCCATCGTCATCTCGGCGGCCTTTACCCAGAGCCTCACGCCCGAGACCTATCGAAAATACAAGCGGCGCTATTTCCGGCTGCATTTCCAGTATCTCTGCGCGTTCGATGCGCCGCGGGACTATGATTATTTCCTGATCACGGCAGGACCGCTTGCACTGGCTGACCGGTTTGCGGATCGCAAATCCTCGGCTTCGGTCAGCCTTGCCTGTTATCTGCGCCCCGAGGAGCGCCTGCCCTGATGCGCCCGCCCATGCCGGAGCATCGCGCGGATCGCGTGCCGCTCTGGCGGCATCTGGCGCTGTTCCGGCGCGATATCCTCTCGGCGCAACCGGCGAGGCTGTATCGCGCCAAGATGGCGGAAGTAAAACTGCCCTTCCTGCATTCGGTCATGGTGAACACGCCCGATCTGGTGCGGCTGGTGCTGTCCGGGCGGCCCGAGGACTTCCCGAAATCCGAGCGCGTACGCGAGGGGTTGCGGCTGTTGCTGGGCGAGTCGGTTTTTGTCACCAATGGTGCGACCTGGGCGCGGCAGCGGCGGATGATTGACCCGGCTTTCGAGGGCGGGCGGTTGCGCGAGACTTTCCCGGCCATGTGGGCGGCAGCAGAGTCGATGGCGGCACGGTTGCAGCCCGGGGAGGCCGAGGTCGAGGAGGCGATGAGCCATGCGGCGGCGGATGTGATCTTTCGCACGCTGTTCTCGATCCCGATCGAGGATGACACGGCCGCAGAGGTCTATCGCAGTTTCCGCGCGCATCAGCGTTCGGCCCCGATCCTGAACCCCGCCGCGCTGATTCCCATGCCGCGCTGGATGCCGCGCTACTTCCCGCGCCAGACCCGCGAGACGGCCCGCCATATCCGCGCGCTGATCACCGACATGACTGCGGCGCGGATGGAAGCAATCAAGGCCGGCACTGCGCCTGATGATCTCGCGACCAAGATCATGACCACGCGCGACCCTGAAACCGGCGCGACATTCAGCACCGAGGAAATGGTCGATCAGGTGGCGATCTTCTTTCTGGCCGGGCACGAAACGAGCGCCTCGGCCCTGGCCTGGACGCTCTATCTGATCGCGACGCATCCGGACTGGCAGGCGCAGTTGCACGCAGAAGCGCAGGCGCTGCGGCCCTATCTGAACGGCCCGGCACCCGGTTTCGGCATCCTGCGCCAGTTCCCGCTGATCCGCGATACCTTCCGCGAGGCGCTGCGGCTCTACCCGCCTGTGCCGATGCTGGTGCGCGAGGCGGCGCGGGCCGAAGAGTTCCGCGGGCGCAAGCTGGGGGCGGGGGCGCAGGTCATTGTCTCGCCCTGGCATATGGGCCGCAATGAGCGGATTTGGGAGGCCCCACATGATTTCCGCCCGGAGCGCTGGCAGCAGGAGGATAGCAAGCGCTGTGCGCGTGACGGCTATCTGCCCTTCTCGGCAGGTCCGCGCGTCTGCACCGGGGCAGGCTTTGCCATGGCTGAAGCGGTGCTGATCCTCGCCCGCATTCTCTGCGACTGGCACCTGCGCCCGGTCGAGGGGCGCAGGCCGGTTCCGATCGCTCATTTGACCGTGCGCGCGAAGGAAGGGATCTGGCTCGAGTTTCTGAGAGAAACGCGTGAGTGAGGCGACCCTTTGCGCTCAAGCGAGCTTTTGCTTCACCAGCGCGCCGGCCTTCGCGAAATCCATCTGCCCGGCATACTCGGCTTTCAGCGCGGCCATAACTTTGCCGATATCGCGCACGGAGTTGGCTCCCGTGGTCGAAATCGCCCTGGCAACAGCGGCTTCGAGGTCGTCGCCGGTGATCTGGCTGGGCAGGAAATCCTCGATCACGGCGATTTCGGCCATTTCCTTCTCCGCCAGATCGAGCCGCGCGGCCTCTTCATAGGCGCGCGCCGAGTCGCGTCGTTGTTTGACCATGCGGGTGAGCACGGCGGTCAGGTCGGCATCGGTCAGTTCCTGCACCTCGTCACTGCCACGCGCGGCAATCTCGCGATCCTTGATCGCGGCATTGATCAGACGCAGCGTGGCCAGCCGGCCGCTGTCGCGCGCCTTCATGGCGGATTTCAGGGCTTGCGATATGGTCTCGCGCAGGGACATGCGGGCGCTCCGGCTTGGCAATGACGTGATCCGGCATGTTACCGGTGCGTTTGAGATGCCACAAGGGCGAGGTTAACCGTTTTACTACAATGATTTACGGGAGGCGCGCTGCCTTCGGCAGCGCGTACCGGAGAAGCTTGATTCTCTGTGCGCGGCAGACTAGGGTCCGCGCGATCTCGACCACCCCCCAAGCGATGGAGCCGCGCGTCATGCCCGCCAATGCCCCCAAACCGACAGCCTGCCTTGCGCTTGCCGATGGCACCATCTTCTACGGGCGCGGCTTTGGCGCTGTGGGCGAGACGGTCGCAGAACTGTGCTTCAACACAGCCATGACCGGCTATCAGGAGATCATGACCGACCCCTCCTATGCCGGGCAGATCGTGACCTTTACCTTTCCGCATATCGGCAATGTCGGCGTGAATCCCGAGGATGACGAGACCGCCGAGCCGGTTGCGGCAGGAATGGTCGTGAAATGGGACCCGACGGCCCCCGCCAACTGGCGCGCGAGTGAACCGCTGGTGGATTGGCTGACCCGGCGCGGGCGGATCTGCATCGGCGGGGTCGATACCCGCCGCCTGACCCGTGCCATCCGCCAGCAGGGCGCGCCGCATGTGGCGTTGGCGCATGACCCCGAGGGGAATTTCGACATTGCAGCGCTGGTGGCCAAGGCGCGCGCCTGGCCGGGTCTCGTCGGGCTCGATCTGGCGCGCGAGGTGACCTGCGCGCAGAGCTACCGCTGGGATGAGATGCGTTGGGCCTGGCCCGAGGGCTATACCCGTCAGACCGCGCCGCAACACAAGGTCGTCGCCATCGACTACGGCGCGAAACGCAACATCCTGCGCTGCCTCGCCTCGGCGGGGTGCGATGTGACGGTGCTGCCCGCGACCGCGACCGCCGAGGATGTGCTGGCGCTTGAGCCCGATGGTGTGTTCCTGTCGAACGGCCCCGGTGATCCGGCGGCGACCGGAGAATACGCGGTGCCGATGATCCGCGAGGTGCTCGAGGCTGATCTGCCGGTGTTCGGCATCTGTCTGGGCCATCAGATGCTGGCGCTGGCACTTGGGGCGCAGACGGTCAAGATGAATCACGGCCATCATGGCGCCAACCACCCGGTCAAGGACCGTGAGACCGGCAAGGTCGAGATCACCTCGATGAACCATGGCTTCGCGGTGGACAGCCAGACTCTGCCCGACGATGTTGTCGAGACGCATGTCTCGCTCTTCGATGGGTCGAACTGCGGCATCCGGTTGCGCGACAAGCCTGTCTTCTCGGTCCAGCACCACCCCGAGGCCAGCCCCGGCCCGCAGGACAGCTTCTACCTGTTCGAACGCTTTGCCGCCTCGATGGCCGCGCGCAAACACCCCGCCTGAGCCATGCGTTTGGTTAACGCGTTTTTTACCGTTTTGCGGCCATATGGAGCAAAGCGGTAAAAGGGTATTGGCATGGCTCAGGGGGTCGTCCTGCGACGGCAGCATGTTCGGCAACGTCCGGACACCCCGCCTCTGGCGCTGGTCGTGTCGCGGCGCAAGAGCACGTCGCGCGCGCCGCTTGGGCAGATTCTGGTCGAGATGGGGGCCCTTTCGGCCGAGGATCTGGTGCGCGTGCTTGAAATCCAGGCGCATCAGGCGAGTTTTCTGGGCGATATTCTGCTCACTCAGGGGCTTGTCACGCAAGAAGACCTGACCGAAGCGCTCTCGCGGCAATATGGCGCTGCTCATCTGACACGCAACAGCCCACATCGCGACCCGGCGCTGATGGATCACCTCGGCGTGCAGACCTGCCTTGCCATGCATTGCTTGCCTTGGGCGCGCGCTGGGGATGTGACCATCGTCGCCTGCGCGCGCCCGGCTGAGTTCGAGCGCCACCGCACACGGCTGGAGGCGCGCCTCGGCCCTGTGGCAATGGTGCTCATCAGCGAAAGCGATCTTCACGAGATCGTATTAAGAACCCGCCGCAACCGTCTGAAACTATGGGCTGAAAGCTGCGTCGCGGAGTCAGAGAGCTGTCGCCGTATCCAGTCGCGCGGCTTTGGCCATGTGTTGCTGGGCGCGCTCCTGATACTGGGGATCCTCACCTTGCTGGCACCGCTGAAGGTTTTGCTCGTGCTGACTGTCTTCACGACAGTGGTGTTGGCGCTGAGTTCCGGTCTCAAACTGGCTGCCGCCATTTCTGTCCATCGTCGACCGCTCACCCCCGAACCAGAGGCCCGAGCGGAAAGCGCAGGCAAAAGCGGGCAGAGCATCTTGCGCAACCGCAAACCTGTCGTCTCGATCCTTGTGCCGCTCTATCATGAACCGCGCGTCGTGCCGCGCCTCATCAACCGGCTCTCGCGCTTGACATGGCCGCGCGAGCTGCTCGATGTCCTGCTGGTGGTCGAAGAAGATGACCATGCCACGCGCGAGGTGCTGCGCCAGATGGATCTGCCGCGCTGGATGCGGGTGATCCCCGTCCCCGACGCGCCGCTCAAGACCAAGCCGCGCGCGCTGAACTATGCCATGCTGTTTGCGCGCGGCACGATCATCGGGGTCTATGATGCGGAGGACGCGCCTGCGCCTGACCAGATTCACAAGGTGGTGCGCTGTTTTCAGAAGGGTTCGCCGAAACTGGCCTGCGTCCAAGGCGTGCTCGATTTCTACAATGCGCGGAGCAACTGGTTGTCGCGCTGCTTCACCATCGAATACGCGACATGGTTCCGGATCATCCTGCCGGGTATGCAACGGCTGGGGCTGGCGGTGCCGCTGGGCGGCACAACGCTGTTTTTCCGGCGCGATATTCTCGAAAGTCTCGGCGGCTGGGATGCGCATAACGTCACCGAAGACGCCGATCTGGGCATCCGGCTGGCGCGGCACGGATATTACACGCAGCTTCTCGACACGGTGACGCAGGAAGAGGCGAATTGCCGCGCGATCCCCTGGGTCAAGCAACGCTCGCGCTGGCTCAAGGGCTATGCGGTGACATGGCTCGTGCATATGCGCGCGCCGCGCCTGCTGTGGCGTCAATTGGGGGCGTGGCGTTTCTTTGGCATGCAGCTTTTGTTTCTGGGCACGCTGGTGCAGTTCATGTTCGCGCCGCTCTTGTGGAGTTTCTGGCTGTTCTTCATCGGGCTTGGCCATCCGCTGGCGGGGGTTCTTGATACCACTGCGATCGTAGCTTTCACTGCGGTGTTTCTGACCTCCGAGGCGATCACGCTGTCACTGGGGTTTCTGGCACTGCGCGGGCGGGCGCATCGTAGCCTGCGCTTCTGGCTGCCCGCATTGCACGCCTATTTCCCTTTGGCCGTGCTTGCGGTCTACAAGGCGCTTTGGGAATTGATCAGCGCCCCCTTCTACTGGGACAAGACCGCGCATGGCGAACATGACGCCGCCTGCGATCTGGTGCCAGTGGTCGCGTTGCGCAGCGCGTGATCTCGCGCCGCCGCTGTAGACGTGCGACGCCCCAGCCGCTAGGACTCGGGGCAGGCAGATCAGGCACAGGCGCGACATGCTCTACTTCCACAAGGCCGGGCTGGTTCTTCTGGCCACCCCCAAGACGGGGAGCACTGCGCTGGAGAAGGCGCTCGCGCCCCGCGCCGATATCGTCCTGCAGGGCGATGCGCAGATCAAGCACTGCACCTTTCAGCGCTATGCATGGCGGATGGAGAAATTCATCCAGATTTTCACCAAGGACCTGCCCGAGACCGTGGCCCTGATCCGCCAGCCCGAGGATTGGCTGTCAAGCTGGTATCGCTTCCGCCATGGTGCCTGGCTGGTGGGCACCCCGCGTTCGGCGCGGGGCCTGAGTTTCGATCAGTTCGTCGAGGGCTATCTGGCCGAAACACAACCCCCCTATGCGGCGGTCGGGCGGCAGGCGCGGTTTCTGACCAATCCCAAGAGCGGGGATCAGGTCGATCAAATCTGGTGCTATGATGCCATGCCGGTCTTCCTGCGCTTTCTGGAGGAACGCCTGCAAACCGAGATCACACTCGAGCGCGTGAACACATCGCCCGACTGGCCCGTGACGCTCTCATCCGAGTTGCGCGCGCGGCTGGAGGCGCAATATGTTCAGGATTACGACCTCTATGCGCGCGCGCGCCGTGACCTGTAACCGAGGAGCCCTGCCATGAGCCTGGAGACCCGCATCGCCGCTGCAAGAGGTGAGACACCCGCTGATCTGGTGCTGCGCGGGGCCGAGGTGCTGTGCATGGTCACGGGCGCGCGCATCGCAGGCGATGTGGCAATCTCGGAAGGGGTGATCATCGGGGTCGGGGCCGAATATGAAGGCCGCGAGGTGATCGAGCTGCCCGGGCATATACTGGTGCCGGGATTCATCGACACGCATCTGCACATCGAATCCTCGCTGGTCACGCCCTTCGAATTCGACCGCTGCGTCGCCCCGCGTGGTGTGACCACCGCCATCTGCGACCCGCATGAGATAGCCAATGTCGCAGGCGCAGAGGGGATCCGCTATTTCCTCGACGCTGCAATGCGGACCGTGATGGATATCCGCGTCAACCTGTCCTCCTGCGTGCCCTCGACGCATATGGAAACGGCCGGGGCCGATCTGGGCGCGTCGGATCTGGTGGCGCTGTCCGATCACCGCCAGGTGATCGGCCTTGCGGAGTTCATGAATTTTCCCGGTGTGATCCACCGCGATCCGGGCTGCATGGAAAAGCTCCACGCCTTTGCCGGGCGCCATATCGACGGGCATGCGCCGCTTCTGTCGGGGCGCGACCTCAATGCCTATATCTGCGCGGGCATCCGCACCGAACACGAGGCGACGAACGCCGAAGAGGCGCGCGAGAAGCTGCAGAAAGGGCTGCGCGTGCTGATCCGCGAGGGCTCGGTCAGCAAGGATATGGTGGCGCTTGCGCCGCTGCTCACGCCGCTGACCGCGCCCTATATGTGCCTGTGCACCGATGACCGCAATCCGCTGGATATCGCTGAGCATGGCCATCTCGACCACATGATCCGAAGCCTGATTAAGATGGGCTGCGACCCGCTGGCGGTCTATCGCGCGGCGACCCTCTCGGCGGCCGAGGCCTTCGGGCTCAAGGATCGCGGGCAGATCGCGCCGGGCAAACGCGCCGATATCGTGGCGCTGCCCGATATGGCAGAGTGTCGCGCGGCGCTGGTGCTCTGTGGCGGGCAGGTGGTGAGTGAGGCGGCCTTCGCCGCGCGCGAAACCATCGCCCCGGTCGCCCGCCAGTCGGTAAAGGCACCCGAGGTAAGGCCCGAGCAGTTTCGCCACGCAGGCAACACGCCCGAGACGCCGGTGATCGGCATTCTCGAAGGCAAGATCATTACCGAGCATTTGCGCGAGGAGATTGCGCCCGAGGATGGCGACAAGCGACCCGACCCGGCGCGCGATCTGGCCCGTGTCGCGGTGGTCGAGCGGCACGGCAAGAATGGCAATATCGCCACCGGGTTCGTGCGCGGCTTCGGCATGCAGCGCGGCGCCATCGCGGCCACGGTCGCGCATGATCACCACAATATCGTGGCAGTCGGGGTGGATTACG
>SLJW01000108.1 GCA_007134865.1 Paracoccaceae bacterium
CATGTGGCGCTGCAACAGACCGACACGCTGTCGGGCGGGCAGATGCAGCGCGTGGCAATTGCGCGCGCGCTGGTGCAGGAGCCGCGCATCATGCTGGCGGATGAACCCATCGCATCGCTCGATCCGCTGAACGCCAAAGTCGTGATGGATGCGCTGCGCGGGATCAACCAGCAGGACGGGCTCACCGTGATCTGCAACCTGCACACGCTCGACACGGCGCGGCACTATTGCGACCGAATAATCGGTATGCAGGATGGCGTGATCGTCTTTGACGGCACCGCGAAAGAGCTCACCGACAAGGCCGCGCGCGACATCTATGGCGCCGAGGCGGAAGAGGCATTCTCGGAATCCATGACCTCGACCACGCTGCGTCCGGGCACAGCACCCCAGCCTCAACCCGAAGTGCGCGTGGTGAACTGACATGGCCAGCACCACCACCAACACGCCTGCGGGCGGGGACGACCGCGATCCGATCACCCTGTTCGAGGCCCATCGCCGCCAAATGATCCGCGACCGAATGGTCGTGAATTTAACGCTGGGCGTCCTGTTTATCGCCTTTGTGCTCTGGTCCGCCTGGATCTCGCGTTTCACGCCGGACCGCTTGGCTACCGGATTTCCGCGCATTTTTGAATATTTCGGCGCGGTCATGCCGTCGCTGCAATGGGATGTGATGTTCGAGCCCCGCAATGAGGCCGGACGCTTCCCGCCGGGTTCGCTGGGGTTCTGGTACAATGATTTCTGGAAATACATCACCCTGATCTGGGAAACAATCCTGATGGCGCTGACCGCCACGTTGATCGCGACCGGGCTGGCTGTTGTCCTTAGCTTTCTGGCCGCCCGCAACACCTCGCCCGCGCCATGGGTGGGCGTTCTGGCGCGGCGTTTTCTGGAATTCTGTCGGGGCGTGCCCGAGATTCTGTTCGCGCTGGTGCTGGTCTTTGCCGTGGGGATCGGCCCGCTGGCGGGTGTCATCGCCATCGTGATCCATGCGACCGGCGCTTTAGGTAAGTTATTCTCCGAAGTGGTCGAAAACGCTTCGATGCGGCCTGTGGACGGGGTAAAGGCCGTGGGCGGCGACTGGTTCGAGCAGATGCGCTACGGCATCCTGCCACAGGTTTTGCCGAACTACACGTCCTATGCGCTGTGGCGCTTCGAGATCAATGTGCGCGCCTCTGCTGTCGTGGGCTTTGTTGGCGCAGGCGGGATCGGGGCGGAACTGAGCCATGTGATCAGCTTCTATTCTGATGACCGGGTGACGGCCGTGCTAATCCTGATTGTTCTGACGGTGACAATGATTGACCTGCTATCTGAACGCCTGCGCCACGCGCTTATCGGGAAGGAGGTCTTGAAATGAATACATTGACCTTTGCCGCTGTCAATGAGAGCGATGTCAATGCGGCCCGCAAGCGCTATCCGCAGGCTTTTGGCAACCCGCTTGTGCGCGCGCTGAAGATCGGGAGCTGGGTATTCATCGTCGTCTATCTGGCATGGTCGCTGCATCTATTCGAGATCGGGAAATTGCTCAATGCCTCGGACCGGGCGTGGCAACTGGTCAGCCGTATGGTGGTCTGGAGGGATATGGCCGACTGGCAATATGCCAATATCTATCGCGGCATCGCCCAGACCATCGCCATGGCCTTCCTCGGCACGCTGTTGGGCACGATTTTCGCGCTGTTCATCGCCTTCTTCGCCGCGCGCAACACCATGCCCGTGGGGGTGATCCGCCATGCGGTCCGCAGGATGCTGGATGTGTTCCGCGGCATCGACTCGGTCGTCTGGGGGCTTGTATTCGTGCGGGCCGTGGGGCTGGGGCCGCTGGCGGGCGTTCTCGCGATCTGGATCTCGGATATGGGCAACCTTGCCAAGCTCTACTCGGAGGCCATCGAGAATATCGACCGCAAGCAGGTCGAGGGGGTGCGGGCCACAGGGGCAGATACCAGCCGGATCATCCGCTATGGCTATCTGCCGCAGATCCTGCCCGTGTTCATTTCGCTCTCGCTCTACTCGTTCGAGTCGTCCACCCGGTCGGCCACGATCCTGGGGCTGGTAGGCGCAGGCGGGATCGGGATGATCATCATCGAGCGCTTCCGCGCCGGGTTGTTCGATCAGGTCGCTTTCGTGGTCCTCAACGTGCTGGTGGTGATTGCGATCATCGACTGGGGGTCTGGCCTGATCCGCAAACGCTTTATTGGCGAGCGCGGGCACTGATCCTGGTGCCGGTCACATGCTGCTCCCGGCGGATGCCTCCGGCGGGAGTATTTTTTTGGCAAGATAATGAGGATGGGGTGCATCTGGTTATCACAGGGGTCGGACGCGGGATTGGCCACGCTCTGGCTGTCGAGGCGCTTCTGCGGGGCTGGAAGGTCAGTGGCACAGTGCGCAAGCCGGGCACGGCCCCTGCCGGTGTCCGTGAGCATCGGGCAGATATGCGCGATCTGGAAGGGCTGGCCGCGCTTGCTGCGCAACTGGACCCACTTGATGTTCTGATCAACAATGCCGGTGTCATTGGGCCTGCTCGGCAGGCGCCGCTCGATATGGATTTCGCGGGCTTCGCCGAGACACTTGCTATCAACACCATCGCACCACTGGCCATGGCGCAAGCCGTGGTGCCCCATATGCGGGCAGGCGGCCGCATCTTGACGATTTCCAGCCAGATGGCCTGGATGGGCTATGCGAAATCGGACCGCATCGCTTACCGTGCGTCGAAAGCAGCAGTGAACAAAGTGATGCAGGGGCTGGCAACTGACCTACGAGATCGCGGCATTGCGGTTGCTTTGATCGATCCGGGCTGGGTGCGCACCGACATGGGCGGGCTGGAAGCCGAGGAAGACCCCAAGCGCGTGGCAGGTGGCATTCTGGATATCGCGACAAGACTGGACATGACACAGACCGGACAGTTCCTGCACTGGACTGGTCAGAAGAGGGATTTCTGATGACACGGCAGCTTTCGCCGGAGGGGGCGTTGATCCATCCGAATTGCAGCATTACGGACTGCGAGTTCGGGGCCTATACGGAAGTCGGTGCAGGCTCTGTGCTCTTGAACACCACGATGGGTGATTACAGCTACTGCTCGCGCGGGTGCGATATCGCCAATGCGACCATTGGCAAATTCGTCAATATCGCCGCGAATGTTCGCATTGGCCCGACCGATCACCCGATGGACCGCGCCAGCCTGCATCACTTCCTCTATCGCTCCGAATTGTACTGGCCGGACGAAAGCGCGGATGAGGCTTTCTTCGAGCGGCGCGCGGCGCGCAAGGTGAGCATTGGCCATGATGTCTGGATCGGCCATGGTGCGATCATCCGCCCGGAGATCAGCATCGGCCATGGCGCGGTTATCGGCGCAGGTGC
>SLJW01000092.1 GCA_007134865.1 Paracoccaceae bacterium
CATGCTCGGCGTGGCGCGGGGCGACATAGATGAAGGCCGGCCCGCCCGGCCCCGAATTGAGGAACTTGTAGGTGCACCCGGCCGCGAAATCGACATTGCACCCGGCCAAATCGACGGGCAGCGCCCCGGCCGAATGCGCCAGATCCCACACCGTGACCGCGCCCGCCGCATGCGCGGCCTCGGTGAGTCGTTTCATGTCGTGCTTGCGCCCGGTGGCGTAATCGACCTCGGTGATCAGGGTGACCGCGACGCTCTCGTCGATCGCGTCCTCCAGCGCCTCGGGCGCCACCTTGCGCAGCGCGTAGTCGTCACCGAGCAGCCCGGCGAGCCCCTCGGCCATGTAGAGATCGGACGGAAAGTTACCCGTATCCGACAGGATCACGCGCCGATCCGGCGCCATGTCGAGCGCAGCAGCGAGCGCCTGGAAGACCTTGATCGACAGTGTGTCCCCCATCACCACGCTGCCCGGCTCGGCCCCGATGAGGCGCGCGATCCGGTCGCCGACGCGGCGCGGCTGATCCATCCAGCCGGCGCGGTTCCAGGCCGTGATCAGCATCTCGCCCCACTCCTCGCGCATCGCCCTTGCGACGCGCGCCTCGGCGCCGCGCGGCAGCGGGCCGAGCGAGTTGCCGTCGAGATAGATCACCCCCTCGGGGATGTGAAACATGGCGCGCGTGGCGTCGAAGTCGGTCATCGGGTTCCTTCCGGCGGCTCGAGGCTGGTGTACCGACATTCCCCAAGCCTCATGCCACTTGGGGAATGTCGGTTACCAATAATCCGACGGCAAGCATCGGAAAAACGGTAAGTCATGTTGCCTCATGGTAAATGTCGAGGCTTCGCAGCGTTTCCGGCATCGCCCGCAAGGACAGCAGGCAATGCCGGTTGACGGATCAGTTCGCGAATTCGGCGCCGAGACGTTCGAGTTCGGCGCGATAGAAGGCGAGGGCGGCTTCGCCATCGACGCCGCGTTCGTTCGCGGTGTTCACCCAATCCTCCTCGATGAAGGCGAGGGCCGCGCGGAGTTCCTCCAGCACCGTTTCGTCCACCTCGTGGAAGACGGTGCCGCCTTCCTCCAGCGCGATCCGGGCCTGTGCTTCACGATTGTGCCACATCTCCGCAAAGCGGCGCACCAACGCCTCGCCGCTCAGTTCATCTAGCGCGGCGCGATCTGCTTCGGAGAGGCGCTGATAGGCTGCCTCCGAGATCATGACGAACTGGCTGGAATGGGCAAAGCCGCCCGGGACCAGCGAGATATGGGTAAGGTATTCATCGAGATTGAAGCTGACCAGGGTTTCGAGAGACTGGAACATGCCATTGATGACCCCGCGCGAGACCTGCTCATAGGCTTCGGTCACGGAGGACGAGATCGGCACCATGCCGAGCGTGACGGCCACGTTCTCGACGAGTGTGCCCGGCACCCTGATACGCTTTCCATCGACGGCGTCGAGCGAGGTGAACAGATCACCGCGCATGGCCAGGTGGTAGGGCGGGTTTGTCCATAGCCCCAGAAGCCGGACACCTTCATGCTCGTTGGCCTCGGTGAGGTAGCGCTCATAGGTGTTCCAGTATGCAAGCGAGTTCACCACCGTGTTGTCATGGGTAAAAGGCAACTCACCAAGTTCGGTCAGCTGAAAGCGGCCCGGCGTGTAAGCGTGGACCGAGAACGCCATATCGGCGACCTCGTTGGCGACGAGGTCGAAATGCCCTGGCGGCGGGCCAAGCGCCGGCATGAAGTCGATGGTGACGCGGCCCTCTGTCGCTTCCTCGAGGTCGCGGGCAAAGGGCTCCATCACCTCGGTGATGATCGGGTGCGTTGAGGGCACCCAGTTGGAATAGCGCAGCACCACCTCCTGTGCAGAAGCGGGAATACCCGCTACCGCAAGCATGAATGTCGCCGCGCTGCCGAGTAGGATGTTGTGTTTCATGACAGTCATTTTCTCCCTGTTGCACTTGGGTGGGTTACATCAATGATGGCAGCCATAGGACCAGGCCGGGAAAGGCGATGATCAGGGCCAGTTTCAGAAGGTCGGGCACGATGAACAGCAGCACGCCGCCAAAAAGCGTGCGCAGCGAAATATGCGGCAATACCGAGCGCAGCACGTAGATATTGAGCCCAATCGGCGGGGTCACCAGGCCGAGCTCGACCACCATGACGATGAGAATGCCGAACCAGATCGGATCAAAACCGAGCGCGGTCACGACCGGGAAGATAATCGGAATCGTCAGCAGCACCATCGACATGCTCTCAAGGATCATACCGAGCACCACATACATCAGGCAGATGATGATCAGCACCTGAATCGGCGACATGTCCAGGCCCTCGATCGCTCCGCGCAGCATGCGCGGCAGCCCGGCCATGTTGAGGAAGTTGCCAAGCACCATGGCGCCGATGATGACGAAGAAGATCATCGCCGAGGTCACGGCGGTCTCGACCAGCGTGTCGAACAGGCTCCGCCAGTTGAGCGCGCGACGCGCGAGGGCGAAAAGCAGTGCGCCCATGGCGCCGATACCCGCTGCCTCGGTCGGCGTGAAGACGCCAAGATAGATGCCGCCCATCACCAGCACGAACAGCGCCAGCACAGGCCAGACCTTGGCCAACGCCCTGCGGCGATCCGCCCAGCCCACCCGCTCGGCCCGGGGGCCCCAGTCGGGGCGGAGGCGGGAGATGAGAGAGATCGTGAACATGTAGAAGCTGATCGCGAACAGGCCCGGGACGATGCCGGCGACGAACAGCTTCGAGATCGAGGTATCGGTCAGGATGGCATAGACCAGCAACACCACCGAGGGCGGGATCAGAATTCCGAGCGTCCCACCGGCGGCGATCGAGCCCGAGGACAGAATATCGGCATAGCCGTAGCGGCGCATCGACGGATAGGCGACCCGCCCCATCGAGGCCGTGGTCGCCATGCTCGACCCCGAAATCGCAGCCAGCCCGCCGCACGCCACGATGGTCGATTGCGCAAGCCCGCCGCGAAAATGCCCGAAACAGGCATGGGCGGCATCATAGAGCTCGTGCGAGATGCGCGAGCGATTGATCAGGTTGCCCATTAGCAGAAAGAGCGGCAATACCGAAAAGCTGTAGCTGTTAACCGTGGAGAACACAGTTTGGGCCGTCATGAAGGATGCCGGACGCATCCCACTGATGCTGGCGAAGCCGACGAAACCCACAGTCAGCATGGCAACACCGACCGGCACCCGCGCCATGATCAGCAAGAAAACGGTGAGGATGTCAATCTGCATTCAAAACTGACCCATCGTGATCATTTAAAAATGACCCATCCTGGGGGTAGCAAAGCCCACAGGCGAGCGGCCCCCATATAGCAGGCTCGTCTGTGGGCTTTGCTTTC
>SLJW01000207.1 GCA_007134865.1 Paracoccaceae bacterium
GGCGAAATACGGGCTGGTGCGGTCGGATTACGTCTGACCGGGAGCGCGCGCTTCGCGCGCGCTCCCGCCCTCGAGAACCGGCCTTTTGTGCCCCAGCGATGGACCCGCCTGCCCATGTATCTGCCCCAGCATTTCCGCGAGAGTGACGAGCAGGAAATCCGCGCCGTGATCGAGGCGCATCCGCTCGCCTGCCTTGTCGCACAGACGCCGGAGGGGCTGGTCGCGAATCACATCCCGCTGCTGCCGGGGCGCGACGGGCAGTTGATCGGGCATGTCGCGCAGGCCAATGAGCTGCACCGGCTGGTGCCGGACGGACAGGAGGTTCTGGCCGTGTTTCGCGGCCCCGATGCCTATATCTCCCCCAATGACTACCCCTCCAAGCACGAAACCCACCGACAGGTGCCGACCTGGAATTATCAGGCGGTCCATGTCCATGGCACGATCAGCTTTCAGCATGACGCGCATTCCAAGCGCGCTGCGGTTGCGCTGCTGACCCGCGTGCATGAGCGCCGCCGCAATGGCGCGGATGCCTGGCGCATGTCGGACGCGCCCGAGGATTTCATGGTGCAGATGCTGCGTGCCATCGTGGCCTTCCGGATCACGGTCACGCGGGTTCTGGCCAAGTCCAAGCTCAGCCAGAACAAGGACGCGCGCGATATTGCGGGCGCAATTGACGGGCTGCGGGGCGCGGGTGTGGCGGAAATGGCCGAGGTGATGGCGCGTCATGCCCGAAAAGACCCGTCTGATTGCTGAGCGGATCACCGTTTCGGGCCGGAATGACCCTTGCCGAATGGCACAGCGAAAAATCATCATTGTGTTTTCGACGCAAAATCCCCATTGTAGCGATGTAAAGGCGT
Source organism: Paracoccaceae bacterium (assembly GCA_007134865.1). GTDB lineage: Bacteria > Pseudomonadota > Alphaproteobacteria > Rhodobacterales > Rhodobacteraceae > Roseinatronobacter. The sequence continues at coordinate 858 of SLJW01000207.1, forward strand.
CTCCGGATCAAGCTGGAGCACCCGAGCGAATTTCGCTGCACAGGCTGACTGGCGCGCATATGCCCCGCGTCTCTCTGCGCAGATGGATCGGCCGCAAGGCTGCAAGCGCCCACGCACCCAGACCATGGGCGGCCGGGCAAGACACTCATGTCGCGCTTTATGGCGCGATGAAAAGGAACTGCAATGACGGCTCGAGGTCGTGACATGCCCAGCACTCTGCCAAGGAATGACCTTGCGACAGTGAGTGCCGCTGCGCTGCGCCTCAGCCGCTCACATGCTCAGACAAGCCACGTTTGCAAACCGTCCGCACCCCCTGGGCGCGGATGGCCTGTGCAAACGTGCATTGGACATTCATGGCTCAGAAAATGCTTATTGATGCCACCCACGCGGAGGAAACCCGCGTCGTGGTGGTGGACGGAACCAAGGTCGAGGAATTCGATTTCGAGACAGCCGCGCGCCGCCAGCTTGCCGGCAACATCTATCTCGCCAAGGTAACGCGGGTTGAACCCTCGCTACAGGCGGCTTTTGTCGATTACGGCGGCAACCGGCATGGCTTTCTCGCTTTCAACGAGATTCACCCTGATTACTACCAGATCCCGGCTGCGGACCGCGCCGAGCTGCTTGCCGAAGAGCGCGCGCTGAGCGCCGAGGCCGAGGCCGAGGAGGACAGCGACGACAAGAAGGATGAGGGCGCGGGGCGCTCGGGCAAGGGTGGCAAGCGCGTCCGGCGCAGTTCTTCGCGCCGCAAGCCTGCGGCCAAGGCGGCGAAATCCGACGCAGAAGACCAGGTCGAGACGCGCGAGATCGAGGGCATGGCGATTGTCGAGCTCGACGGAGACGATACGGAGTCGAAGGTCGTCGCAGGGTTCGGCAGCGCTGACGAGGCTCCCGTTGCAGAGTCTCCGGCGGATACCAAAGCGCAGGCTGACACAGAGCCCGCAACCGGCAGTGCTGGTGACGAGGCTGCTGAACAGGACGCCGAGGAGGGCAGTGAAACCCCCTATCGCGCCGCAGATCATGCCACCGAGATCGATGACCGGATCGAGGCGGTCTCGGATGGGGGCGACCCGGTCGAGGAAGAGCGCCCGCGCCGCAAGCCGCGCATGCGCCGCTACAAGATTCAGGAAGTCATCAAGGTGCGCCAGATCATGCTGGTGCAGGTGGTCAAGGAAGAACGCGGCAACAAGGGCGCTGCGCTCACGACCTATCTCAGCCTCGCGGGCCGCTACTGCGTGCTTATGCCCAATACCGCACGCGGCGGCGGGATCAGCCGCAAGATCACCAATGCATCCGACCGCCAGAAGCTCAAGGCCATCGCGAATGAGATCAAGGTGCCCGAAGGCGCCGGGCTGATCATCCGCACCGCGGGCGCCAACCGCACCAAGGCCGAGATCAAGCGTGACTATGAATATCTGCTGCGTCTGTGGGAGCAGATCCGCGATCTGACGCTGAAATCCATTGCCCCGACCCCGATCTACGAGGAAGGCGACCTGATCAAGCGCTCGATCCGCGACCTCTACAACAAGAATATCGACGAGGTGCTGGTCGAGGGCGAGGCAGGCTACCGGGTGGCCAAGGACTTCATGAAGATGATCATGCCGTCCCACGCCAAGAACGTGAAGCTCTATAGTGACCCGCTGCCGCTCTTCGCGCGTTATCAGGCCGAGAGCTATCTCGCGAGCATGTTCAACCCGACCGTGCAGCTTCCCTCGGGCGGTTATATCGTCATCGGGATCACCGAGGCGCTGGTCGCGATCGACATCAACTCAGGGAGGGCAACGCGCGAAGGCTCGATCGAGGAGACCGCGCTCAAGACCAATCTCGAGGCCGCCGCAGAGATTGCGCGCCAGTTGCGGCTGCGTGATCTGGCCGGGCTGATCGTGATCGACTTCATCGACATGGAAGAGCGCAAGAACAACGCCGCTGTCGAGAAGATGCTGAAAGACAAGCTGAAATCCGACCGTGCGCGGATTCAGGTAGGCCGCATCTCGGGCTTCGGGCTGATGGAAATGTCGCGCCAGCGCCTGCGCCCCGGCATGCTCGAAGCCACGACCCAGCCTTGCCCGCATTGCCATGGCACCGGTCTCATCCGCTCGGCTGACAGCATGGGCCTCACGGTCCTGCGCCAGATCGAGGAAGAAGGCACGCGCGGACGCACGCGCGAGGTGTTGCTGCGCGCGCCGGCCGAAGTGGTGAACTTCATCTTCAACCAGAAGCGTGAGCATCTGGCGCAGATCGAGGCGCGCTACGGCATGGCGGTGCGGCTGGAAGCCGATCCGCGCATGGTCAGCCCGGATTTCGAGATCGAGAAATTCAAGACCGCCACGCGGGTTGCAACGCCGCAGAGTTCGGTGGTCTCGATCAATGCGGCGCTGATGCCGGATCTTGAAGAGGAAGAACCCGAACAGCAGAGCCCGACCAGTACCGATGAGGGTGTTGCTGCCGCCACGGGGGATGAGGATCAGCCCCGGAAGAAGCGCCGCC
>SLJW01000191.1 GCA_007134865.1 Paracoccaceae bacterium
AGGGGCCGAGGATCGACCGCCCGATGGGCTGGGCGGGATAGGCGGTTTCCTGCAGCCAGTCGAAGATGATGTCATCGGGCGTGTCCAGCGCCTGCCCGATCTCCTGCAGGATCACCCCGCGTTCGACCTCGATCTCGCGCGCGTCGAAGGCCGGGTTCAGCACGATATCGGCCAGCACATCGAGCGCGAGCGGCACATCGGCGCGCAACACGCGGGCGTAATAGGCGGTCATCTCGCGCGAGGTATAGGCGTTGATATAGCCGCCGACATCCTCGATTTCCTCGGCGATCTGCAGCGCCGTGCGCCGCGCCGTGCCCTTGAAGGCCATGTGTTCCAGAAAATGCGCGACCCCGTTCTGCGCCTCACCCTCATGCCGCGCGCCCGCCTCGATCCAGAGCCCGACTGTAGCCGATTCGATCCCCGGCATATGCTCGGTGACGACGCGGAAGCCATTGGCGAATGTCGTGATCTGCGCGCTCATGCGGAAATCCGTTCGTTGATGACGCTCTGCACGGCGGCAAGCTCATTCGGCAGGCGGTTGACGCGCTCGGGGCGCTCGAACAGGTCCGCCATGCGCGGGGGCAGCGACGGGCGTTCGCCAGTCGCTGCCTCGACCGCATCGGGGAATTTCGCGGGGTGGGCGGTGGCCAATGTGATCATGGGGGTCGAGGACAAATGCGCTTCGGCCACATGGACGCCGACGGCTGAATGTGGGCAGAGCACCTCGCCCGTTTCGCGCGCGATGCGAGTGATGGTGGCACTGGTCTCTTCTTCCGAGGCGCGGCCCGAAGCGAAGGCCTCGCGCAGGAATTCGAGCGCGCCCTGGCTGATATGGAAACCGCCGCTCTCCTTCAGTTCCGCCATCACACGCGCGACGGCTTCGCCGTCGCGCCCGTAAGCATCGAACAGGGCGCGCTCGAAATTCGAGCTGACCTGAATATCCATCGAGGGGCTGATCGATGGTTTGACCCCATCCGTGACATAGTCACCCGCCGAAAGCGCGCGGTGCAGGATATCGTTCTGGTTGGTGGCCACGACCAGTTTTTCGATGGGCAGACCCATGGCGCGGGCAATGTAACCGGCGAAAATATCGCCGAAATTGCCTGTCGGGACAGTGAAACTCACTGGGCGGTGCGGTGCCCCCAGCCCGACACCTGCCGAGAAGTAATAGACCACCTGCGCCAGCACCCGCGCCCAGTTGATCGAGTTCACCCCGGCCAGTTTCACCGAATCGCGAAAGGCGAAATCGTTGAACATGTCCTTGACCAGCGCCTGACAGGTGTCGAAATCGCCATCGATGGCCAGAGCATGGACGTTATCCTCGCTCGGCGTGGTCATCTGGCGGCGCTGAACTTCCGAGACGCGGCCATGCGGGAACAGGATGAACACATCGACATTTGCGAGCCCCCGGAACGCCTCGATGGCCGCCGAGCCAGTGTCGCCCGAGGTCGCGCCGACGATGGTCACCCGCTCGCCCGAACGGGCGAGCGCCGCCTGAAAAAGCTGCCCAATAAGCTGCATCGCGAAATCCTTGAAGGCGAGCGTCGGGCCGTGGAACAACTCCAGCAGGAAATGGTTGGGCGCAAGCTGTTTCAGGGCTGCGCGGGCGGGATGGCCGAAGCCCGCATAGGCGCGCGCGATCAGCTCTTGAAGCTCTGCATCGCCAAAGGCCCCGCCAATGAAAGGGCGCATGATGGCAAAGGCCTGATCCTCGTAGCTCTGCCCGGCCAGCCCGGCGATTTCGGCGGTGGTCATGGGCGGCACATGCTCGGGCAGATAGAGCCCGCCATCGCGCGCCAGCCCGGTCAGCATCGTGGCTTCGAAATCGAGCACCGGGGCCGCGCCCCGTGTGGAGATGTAGTTCATGACAGGCCTGATCCTCAGTCGCGTTGCGTCCTGATACGCCACAGAAAGAACAGTGTCATCCCCGCCCATGCAAGCGCCATCAAAAACCATTGCACAGCATAACCTATATGGTTGTCCGGAATCGAAACGGCATTGACCGGAACCGGGGTGATAAGCGGGTCTGTGATAGTGCTGTCGCGCAGCACGACCAGAACCGGCTCGGTGTCAAGCTGGCGGGCGAGTTTCGGCACGTCACGCGCGAAATGCAGATTGCGTGAGGCGTCATGGTCGGGGGTGAAGCGGTCAGCGTCGCGGGGCCAATGCAGATTGCCGGTCAGCGCGACCTCGGTCTGCGGCACGAGGTCGAGTGCGTCGCGGTCGGCTTCGCGCAGGAAGCCCCGCTCGATCATGACGCGCCGCCCGGTATCGGTTTCGAACGCCGAGACCAGATGAAAGCCGGGGCCGCGGTCGCGCTGTGCGGCAAGAACGAATGTGTGTTCCGGCAGGAAGCGACCCGCGACCTCGACAGGGCGATAGCGGTCTACTTCGGGTGAGAGAGCACGCGGCAGAGCGACCGGCGCATCGAAGATGCGCATCTCCATTTCGCGGATGAGTTCGGCTTTTTCCTCGGCGCGATTGAGTTGCCAGACCCCGAGCGAGATCAGGATGGCGCAGCCCACCACACCGAAGAGTGCAGGCACGATCATCCGGCCTATCATCGCAAGCCCTCCTGTCTCATGTCGAGGGGGCGCGGGCCTTCGGCCCGCGCCCCCTGGAATCCTTCGGCCATGGGGTTGGTTACATGCCCCAGATATAGACCGCGAAGAAGAGGAACAGCCAGACCACATCGACGAAGTGCCAGTACCACGCCGCGGCCTCGAACCCGACATGGCGCTCGGCGGTGAAATGCCCGGCGCGCAATCGGAACCAGCACACAGCCAGGAAGATCGTGCCGATTATGACGTGCACGCCATGAAACCCGGTCGCCATGAAGAAATTGGCGTAGAACACATCACCCGAAAAATCGTAGCCGCGCTGCGTGATCAGGTAGAAATACTCATAGCCCTGCAGGAAGGTGAAGGCGATGCCGAGCAAAATGCCGATCAGCAGCGTGATTTCGACGGTCTTGCGGTCGCCATCATGCACCAGTTCGTGGTGTGCCCAGGTCACCATGGCCCCCGAGAGGAGCAGCACCATGGTATTGATCAGCGGCAGATCAAAGGCATTGACCGCATAGATCGCGGGCTCGAGGTATTCGGTACCAACATAGGTATACATCGGGTACATGGCGTGCTTGAAGAAGCTCCAGAACCATGCCGCGAAGAACATCACCTCGGACAGAATGAACAGGATGAACCCGTAGCGCAGCCCGATCACCACCACCGGCGTATGGTCGCCCGAATGCGATTCGATGACCATGTCCTTCCACCACTCGAACATCACATAGAGAACGCCCGCGAGTCCGGCGAGGAACAGCCACGGGCC
>SLJW01000119.1 GCA_007134865.1 Paracoccaceae bacterium
ATCAGCGCCGGTCCGATCAAGACGCTGGCGGCCTCGGGCATTGGCGATTTCCGCTATATCATGAAGTGGAACGAGTTGAACTCGCCGCTTCGGCGGAATGTGACTCAGGAGGAGGTCGGCAAGGCCGCGCTCTACCTGCTCTCGGATCTCGGCTCGGGCACCACGGGCGAGAACCTGCATGTCGACGCAGGATATCATGTGGTGGGCATGAAGGCCGTGGATGCCCCAGATATCGATGTGGTGACCGGCAAGAAGGATCACTGAAGGCATGACGCTCGCGCATCTTCTGGCCTTCAACATCACGCTTCTGGCAGCCTTCCTCAGCCCCGGCCCGGCGATGCTCTATGCCTTGCGCAACACGCTGCGCGGGGGGCTGGGCTTGGGCATTGCCACAGGCTGCGGGCTGGCGCTGGTCGCGGCAGGCTGGACGCTGGCGGCGTTTCTGGGGCTGCAAGCGATTTTCGCGCTGGTGCCCTGGGCTTATGGCGCGCTCAAGCTTGCGGGCGCGGCCTATCTGCTCTGGCTCGCTTGGCATATCTGGCGCGATGCGGGCGCCCCCTTGGCCGAGGCCCCCGACCGGCCCACAGGCCGCTTGCTCTGGCGGGCTTTCGGGATGGGGATGCTGATCAATCTCGCCAATCCGAAATCGGTGCTTTTTGCCGCCGCCGTGCTGGTGGTGATCTTTCCCGCCGGGCTGAGCGCGACTGAGATCGCGCTGGTGGTCACCAATCACCTTCTGCTCGAGATACTGGGCTACGGTCTGATCGCATGGACCTTATCGCGTCCCACAGCCCGCGCGGCCTATCTGGGCGCGCGGCGCTGGCTGGACCGCGCTGCAGCACTGGTGCTGGGCGCCTTGGGCGCGCGACTGGCGCTGCCGGGCGGCGCAGAGGCACCATGACGGGATGGGCACAATGACCGCGCGGAACGCCACCTGGCGCGCGCACCGGGTTGCGGCTCTGGTGTTGATTGCTTTTGCCCATTCGACAATGTGCACCAGGGGCACGGCGTGCGGCCTGAACCGGCCCGCTTTGCGCTGCACCGTTCAGCTCCGCAAGACGTTGATCAACCGAGCCTTTGGCGGGGCATTGGCCGCGCTGGGTATCATACGCGCCACCATCTGAGGGAGCCTTGCCATGACCGACCGCCTGCCCCACGAAAAAGGGTTCCATATCAGTTGGGATCAGATCCACCGCGACAGCCGCGCGCTGGCCTGGCGGCTCGACAAGCAGGGCCCCGATGACGGGCAATGGCGCGCGATTGTCGCCATTACTCGCGGCGGGCTGGCGCCTGCGATGATCATCGCGCGCGAACTCGACATCCGCGTCGTCGATACGATCAGCGTGAAATCCTATGACTGGCAGAAACAGGCCGACGCCGTGGTGCTGAAGTCGCCACAAGCCGATCTGATGGGCGCCGATGGCGAGGGCATTCTGATCATCGACGATCTGGTCGATACTGGCAAAACGCTGGAACTGGTGCGCCAGACCTACCCCAAGGCGCATTTCGCGACCGTCTATGCCAAGCCCAAGGGACGCAACATGGTGGACAGTTTCATCACCGAAGTCAGTCAGGACACATGGATCTTCTTTCCCTGGGACATGGCCCTGCAATATGTCGAGCCTTACCGAGGCCGATAGGCCCCGGCGACCCGCTCCAATGCGCCGACCAGCAGCGACCCCAGCGCGGCCAGCATCGCGAGTGTCAGCAAGCCGAATTTCGCGGCGGCAAAGCTGGAATAGGCGAAGGCCAGCGCCTGCGGGATATCCTGCGGATTGGCCAGCATGACGAAGGACAAGAGGTTCTCGATCACGTCCATGCTCGCCCCGGCCACGCCCAAGCCTGCCGCCCCCATGCCCAGACGCCAGCCCCAGCTTCCCGCCCCGCCCAACCGCGCGAGGAAGGTGCCCAACAGCAACGACAGCACCATCATCGACGCGATGAAGCCGAAATCGATCATCTGCGTGCGCCAGTAGATATCGAGCGTGCCCGCTTCGATCATCACGGCGTAGTAGCCCTCGATCGTCGCGGCATCGAAGGCCAACTGCCCTGTCGCATAATCGACCGGATGCAATGACGCCGCATAGCTCGCATCGAGCACGCGCTGAATGCCCCGAAGCGCACCAAAGGCCACGAGAACACCGGCGCCATGCACCAGAACAGGAAGCTGTGTCAGACGGGTCAGCATGCGAATCTCCAATTGCATTCCATGGAATATTTATTACATTCCACGGAATGCAAAGCAAGCCCGAAAACAAGCCTCCACCCCTGCCCGCGCGTTTCGGCCAGCAACTGGGGATTGTCAGCACGCTCTATTCGGCGCTGATCGCACGGCTATTGGAGCCGCATGGCCTGACCTATCCGCAATTCACGCTGCTGTTGCACCTGGCGCGGCGCGGCGCGCCGCAGCGGGTCTCGGACATGGCCCAAGCGGTCGAGCTGACGCAATCCGCCGTGACCAAGGCGGTGCAGAAATTCACCGCCCTCGGGCTGGTCGAGGTGATGCGCGATGGCCATGACGGGCGCAACAAGCCGGTACAGATCACCCCGCAGGGGCAGGCGAAGCTGACCGAGGTACAGCGCGCCTTCGGCCCCGCCTTTGCCGAGCTGCTCGACGGCTGGAGCCTTGAGGCGCTGGAGCGGCTGACCGCCGATCTGACCCGATTGAGTGCGACACTCGACGCCATGCGCGGCACGCACCGCTCATAGGCCAGCGGCAATCTCGCGGAACATGGCAAGCATCTGCGCCTGCACGCTCGGTGCGCGGAATTGCCGGTCAGCGGAATTAACCGCGATCACGACGCCGCGCTGCGTGTCGATATAGACAAACTGCCCATAGATGCCGCGCATGAAGACTTCACCCTCTTCGGCACCGGGCGGCACCCAGAACTGATAGCCATAAAGCGCACCGCCCGGCGCCTGCGGGCGGATCGCCTCCGCCACCCAGTCGGCAGGCACAAGCTGCGCGCCCTCCCATGCGCCACCCTGCGCCACCAGCAGACCCAGCCGCGCATAATCGCGCGTGGTCATGTTCAGCCCTCCCAGCACAAAGGCCACCCCGAAACCATCGGTCAGATAGAAGGGCGCGCGCTCCAGCCCCATCGGCACGAAAAGCCGTTCCTCGACCAGTTCTGCGATGCTGCGCCCGGTGGCCTCACGGATCGCCATGCCCAGCACATGCGTGTCGATCGAGACATATTGCCAGCGCGTGCCGGGCTCGAAGGCGCGCGCATTCTGTTCGGCAGCGAAGCCATCCATCGACCGGCCCAATGCCAGCACCCGGCCCATCCGGTTGATGTCGGAAT
>SLJW01000252.1 GCA_007134865.1 Paracoccaceae bacterium
ATGCCGATCTGCGCCGCGCCTATCAGGGGTTTCGGCACAGCCACGCGTCTGTCATGCAGCTTCTGGTCGAGGAAGAGGGCACGAAGCTGGCGCAATACGGTGTGCGCGCGCTCAGCACCGAAGAAGCCGAGTGCCGGACGCGCAACAATGTCGTCTTCATCGACGCCGAGGAAATGGTGACCGGCGGCATTTCCGAGGTCAGCCTGCCCGAAGATTTCCCCGAGGATGTCTATATCAGCTTCGATGTCGATGGGCTGGATGCCGCGATCATGCCCGCGACCGGCACGCCTGTGCCGGGGGGCTTGGGCTATTATCAGGCGCTCTCCATCGTGCGCTCCGCTTTGCGCGGGCGGCGCTGCGTGGGTCTCGATGTGGTCGAACTCGCGCCGATCGAAGGCTGGGAGGTCTGGGATTTCACCGCTGCGCAACTGACCTATGCGCTGATGGGCATCGTGCTGGAAAATGAGCAGGGCTGAATTACCGAAACAGGCCCCGATGGGCGTCTGATGCCGACAACACGCATCGAAACCCAGAGTGCAGTGATAGGCGCTCCACACGCCCCTAAATCTTGTGTCCGGGACGTGACAATCCTTCCGGAAATGCCTATAAGTGCGGCAGTCTAACGAGGGTATTTCCTGCATGTCTGCCGAAGCTGCGAAGCGCGAAGAATATGGCGCCGATTCCATCAAGGTTCTCAAGGGGTTGGATGCTGTTCGCAAGCGCCCCGGCATGTATATCGGCGACACGGATGACGGCTCCGGCCTGCATCACATGGTCTATGAGGTGGTCGATAACGGCATCGACGAGGCGCTGGCCGGTCACGCGGATTTCGTTAGCGTGATCATCCATGCCGATAATTCGGTGTCGGTCATGGATAACGGCCGCGGAATCCCGACGGATATCCATGCTGAAGAGGGCGTTTCGGCCGCCGAAGTCATCATGACCCAGTTGCATGCGGGCGGCAAATTCGACCAGAACAGCTACAAGGTTTCGGGTGGCCTGCATGGTGTGGGCGTGTCGGTCGTCAACGCGCTGTCGGACTGGCTGGAGCTACGAATATGGCGCAACGGCAAGGAACATATCGCCCGCTTCGAGCGGGGCGATACCGTGCGCCATCTGGAAGTGGTGGGCGATGCGCAGGGTAAATCCGGCACCGAGGTCCGGTTTCTCGCCTCGACCGACACATTCTCGAATCTCGACTACAGCTTCAAGACGCTCGAGAACCGTTTGCGCGAGCTGGCGTTTCTGAATTCCGGCGTGCGGATCATCCTGGAGGATCACCGGCCCGCTGAAATGCTGCGCTCGGAGCTGTTTTACGAGGGCGGTGTGCGCGAATTCGTGCGCCATCTGGACCGCTCCAAGTCCCCGGTGATGCCCGAGCCGATTTACATGAATGGCGAGCGCGACGGGATCGGGGTTGAAATCGCGATGTGGTGGAATGACAGCTATCACGAGACAGTGCTGCCCTTTACCAACAACATCCCGCAGCGCGACGGCGGCACGCATATGGCCGGGTTTCGCGGCGCGCTGACGCGCACGATCAACGCCTATGCGCAGTCCAGCGGGATCGCGAAGAAGGAAAAGGTCAATTTCACTGGCGATGACGCGCGCGAGGGGTTGACCTGTGTGCTCTCGGTCAAGGTGCCGGACCCGAAATTCTCCAGTCAGACCAAGGACAAGCTGGTCTCATCCGAAGTGCGTCCGGCCGTCGAGTCGCTGGTCAACGACAAACTTGCGGAGTGGTTCGAAGAGAACCCAGCGCACGCAAAAAGCATCGTCGGCAAGATCATCGAGGCGGCGCTGGCGCGCGAGGCCGCGCGCAAGGCACGCGAACTCACGCGGCGCAAGACAGCGCTGGATGTGGCCTCGCTGCCCGGCAAGCTGGCCGATTGTCAGGAACGCGACCCGGCCAAATCCGAGTTATTCCTTGTCGAGGGTGACTCGGCCGGTGGTTCGGCCAAGCAGGGGCGCTCGCGGCAGAATCAGGCGGTGCTGCCGCTGAAAGGCAAGATCCTGAACGTGGAACGCGCGCGCTTTGACCGGATGCTGAGCAGTCAGGAGATCGGCACGCTGATCACGGCCCTGGGCACCGGCATCGGGCGCGACGAGTTCGATATGTCAAAACTGCGCTACCACAAGATCATCATCATGACCGACGCCGATGTGGACGGTGCGCATATCCGCACGCTCTTGTTGACCTTCTTCTTCCGGCAGATGCCGGAGCTGATCGAGGCCGGACATCTCTACATTGCCGAACCGCCCCTCTACAAAGTGTCACGCGGCAAGTCCGAGGTCTACCTCAAGGACAAGCCCGCGCTGGAGGACTATCTCATCGCGCAGGGGGTCGAGGGCGCCGTGCTGCGTCTGGCAACAGGCGAGGAGATTGTCGGGACCGATCTGGCGCGCGTGGTCACCGAGGCCCGCGCCGTCCGGCGTTCGCTGCAATCCTTTCCGACGCACTACCCCCAGCACATCCTCGAACAGGCCGCCATCGCCGGTGCGCTGCTGCCCGAGGCGCTGGCCGCACATCCGCAGGAACTGGCGGATTCCGTTGCACAGCGGCTGGACCTCGTTGCGGTCGAATATGAGCGTGGATGGCAGGGGCGACCGACACAGGATGGCGGATTGCGGCTGAGCCGTGTGCTGCGCGGGGTCGAGGAGGTGCGCAGGCTGGATGGCGGTGTGCTACGTTCCGGCGAGGCGCGCAGGCTTGCTGCGCATACAAACAGCCTGCAGGATGTCTATAGCCAGCCTGCGGAACTTATCCGTCGTGACCGCAAGCAGAAGATCTACGGTCCGGTTGACCTGCTGGAAGCGATTCTTGCCGAGGGCGAGAAGGGGCTGAACTTGCAGCGCTACAAGGGATTGGGCGAGATGAACCCCGATCAGCTCTGGGAAACGACGCTTGATCCCGAAGCGCGGACATTGCTGCAGGTGAAGATCGATAATCTGGCCGAGGCCGATGATATCTTCACCAAGCTGATGGGCGATGTGGTCGAGCCGCGGCGCGACTTCATCCAGCGGAATGCCTTGAGTGTGGAAAACCTTGACGCCTGAGTGACACGACGCGGCATTCTGCCAAAATCCGCGATTCCCGTCTGCGCGGTGTCGCACCGTTTGTGCAGCAAAGATGCAAGTTTCCCAAGCGGTCCACATTTCCCTTGCCCGAATAAACAAAATCTCTAACACTTGAGAAATTCGCCTCGAAGCGGGTCAATAACATAAGCCCAGGGGGGGTTCATGCCGTCAAACGGCCAAGCTGTCTTGCGTGTGCAAGACCTCAAGACAGTATTCTCCACTCGCGCGGGAGATATTCACGCTGTCAACTCGGTGAGTTTTGCCCTCGAGCCCGGCGAATTATTGGGAGTTGTTGGCGAATCCGGCTCTGGCAAATCGGTGACCATGATGTCGCTTATCGGCCTCTTGCCCTCGCCCCCGGCAGAAGTGCGTGCGGGCAGTGTCGAGTTCGGGGGGCGGGATATCCTGAAACTTGGCAAGAAAGACCTTCAGGCGCTGCGCGGACGTGACATCGGTTTCGTATTCCAAGATCCGATGACCTCGCTGAACCCGGTCTTTACCGTGGGCTTTCAGATCATGGAACCCTTGCGCAGACACATGGGTATGGACAAGGCCGCCGCGCGCAAGCGCGCGAAGGAATTGCTTGAGCTTGTCGGTATCCCGGATGCCGAGCGGCGGTTGCGCGATTTCCCACACCAGTTCTCGGGCGGGATGCGGCAACGTGTGATGATCGCGATCGCACTGGCCTGCGACCCCAAGGTGCTCATTGCGGATGAGCCGACCACGGCACTCGACGTGACGATCCAGGCGCAAATCCTCGAATTGGTCAAGGAGTTGCGCCAGAAGCTGGGAATGGCAATCATCTGGATCACCCATGATCTCGGCGTGATCGCTGGCATCGCCGACAAGGTGATGGTCATGTATGGCGGGCAGGTGGTCGAATACGGCCCCGTGCGCGAGGTCTTCGCGAACCCGGCCCATCCTTACACGCGTGCCTTGATGACCACAGTGCCCACTGTGCGGGGCGACCGCGCGCCAAAACTCAACGTTATCGAGGGTCAGCCGCCCATGCTCGCCCAGCACCCGACGGCCTGCCCCTTCCGGGCCCGCTGCCCCGAAGCTTTCGACCGCTGCGCGCGCGCGAACCCACCACGCTACACGGTCGCAAAAGGCCATGATGCCGCCTGTTTCTGGGACCATCGAACCGGAGCGCCCCGCAATGACTGAGCGCAAGAAGCTGGTCGAAGTGCGCGACCTCAAGATGTATTTCCCGATAAATACCGGTATCTTGCGCCGCCACACGGGCGATGTGAAGGCGGTGGACGGCGTCAGCTTCGATATTTACGAGGGCGAGACGCTGGGCGTCGTCGGTGAATCCGGGTGTGGCAAATCCACCTGCGGGCGTGCGGTCCTGCGGCTCTATGATATCACTTCGGGCAGCATCAAGATCGACGGGGTCGAGATCGGCACACGCAGCCAGCATGGGCTGCGCAAGATGCGCCCCACCATGCAGATGGTGTTTCAGGACCCGCAAGCCTGCCTCAACCCGCGCATGACAGTTGCCGGCATCATCGGTGAACCTCTCGACGAACACACGAACTGGTCGAAGAAGAAGAAGCTCGATCGGATCTACGAGTTGATGGATGCCGTGGGGCTCAACCGCAGCTTCGCCAATCGGTATCCTCATGCCTTTTCCGGCGGGCAGCGCCAGCGCATCGGGATAGCCCGGGCGCTGGCGCTGAATCCGAAGTTCATCATCTGCGACGAGCCGATCGCGGCGCTCGATGTCTCGATTCAGGCACAGGTCGTGAACCTGCTAGAGGAATTGCAGGACGAATTCGGCCTGACTTACATGTTCATCAGCCACGATCTGTCGATGGTGCGCCATATCGCCGACCGGGTCGCCGTGATGTATCTGGGCAAGATCATCGAACTCGCTCCACGTGACGCGCTTTATAACAATCCGCGCCACCCTTATACTGAGGCGCTGCTCTCGGCCGTGCCGGACCCTGACCCCGCGATAGAGGCGCGGGTCGAGCGGATCATCCTGAAGGGCGATGTGCCTTCGCCAGCGAACCCACCCAAAGGGTGCAATTTCTGCACGCGCTGTCCGAAAGTGATGGATATCTGCCGCGAGATCGACCCCGAATATCGCGAACTTGCGCCGGGCCATTTCGTGGCCTGCCACCTGCATAATACAGCCGGGGCAACCGGCGACCCGAGGAACGAGCATAACCAACAAGGAGAAGACGCATGAATACCAGAATAGCCCTGCTGGGCACTGCCGCCGCCATCGTGCTGGCGCCCGCCGCAGCGATGGCCGAGCGTGAGCGCGGATCATCCGGTCACCTGAACATCATCTATTGGCAGGCTGTCTCGACGATGAATGTTTTTCTGTCGGGTGGCACCAAGGAAATGAACGCGGCCTCTATCGTGCTGGAGCCGCTGGCGCGCTTTGACAACGAAGGGGAGCTGACGCCCTGGCTGGTGGACGAGATTCCGACATTGGACAATGGCGGCGTAGCGGAAGACCTGAAGTCCATAACCTGGCGTTTGACCGAAGGCCTGCTCTGGTCGGACGGCACACCCGTCACTTCGGCAGATGTTGTCTTCAGCTACGAATATTGTACGCACCCAGAGGGCGGCTGCGCCTATCGTGATCGCTTTGCCGGGATCGAAAGGGTGGAAGCTGTCGATGACCTGACGGTGACCGTACATTTTGAAGATGTGACTCCGAACCCCTATCTGCCTTTCGTCGGCGCAGGCTCGGTAATCATCCAGCAAGCACAGTTTCAGGACTGCTTGGGTGCTCGTGCGCCCGAATGTACGGATGCGAATTTCGCCCCTATCGGCACTGGCCCCTATGTCGTCACTGACTTTCGGCCGAATGATGTGATCCAGTTCGAAGCCAACCCGAACTACCGCGTGCCGACTCAGCCCTACTTCCAGACCATCACCTGGGCTGGCGGTGGTGATGCCACCGGCGCGGCCCGCGCCGTGTTCCAGACCGGCGAGATGGATTACGCCTGGAACCTCCAACTTGCCCCCGAAGTGATCGAGCAGATGGAAGCCGGCGGCATGGGCACGCTTCTGGTGGATTTCGGCCCGCTGATGGAGCGGATCGAGATCAACTTCACCGACCCCTCACCTGACCTGCCGGAAGGGGAGCGCGCGACACGGCAGCATCCGCACCCGATCCTGTCGGATATCCGCGTGCGCGAGGCCCTGAGCCGCGCGATTGACCGCGAGTTGCTGACCGAAATCGGCTTCGGCCCGATGGGTCGCGCGACCTGCAACTTTATCGTGGCACCGCCTGCTGTGGCCTCGACGAACAACGATGACTGCCTGGTGCAGGATATCGACCGCGCCAACGAGCTGCTGGACGAGGCCGGCTGGGAGCGCGGGGCCGATGGTATCCGCACCAAGGATGGCCGTCGTCTGGAACTGCTGTTCCAGACCTCGACCAATGCCGTGCGTCAGGACTTCCAGGCACTGATCCAGTCGTGGTGGCGTGAAATCGGTATCGACACCCGCCTGCGCAACGTCGATGCGGGTGTGTTCTTCGGTTCGGATCCGGGCAGCCCGGACACCTATCTGAAGTTCTATGCTGATGTTCAAATGTACGCCTCGCTCTTCGAGGGTACTGACCCGACCCCGCACCTGGAACAGCGTCGCTGCGGTCGCGAGCCTCAGCCGTCGACCCAGTGGCAGGGTCAGAACATCAACCGCTACTGCAACGAAGAATATGACGCACTCTGGGCCGAGCTGAACCGCGAGCCCGACCCCGAGCGCCGCAATGAGCTGGTGATCGCGCTGAACGACATGTTCGTTCAGGACTTCGCACATCTGCCGCTTGTTGCCCGTGGTCGGGTGTCCGCAGCCGCGAATACAGTCGGCGGCATCATCCTGAACGTCTGGGATTCCGAGCACTGGAACCAGGCCGAATGGTATCGCATCGAGGAGTGATCCTCGGCTGACATTGCTTTGTCCCGCCAGTGCGGGGCAAAGCGCCCTCCCGACCAGAGGCAAACCCCATGCTCTCCTACACGCTCCGTCGTCTGGCTTTCGCTGTTCCGACTGTGCTTGTCATCAGCCTGCTCGTTTTCCTGATGCTCGACATGGCACCCGGAGACCCCACCGCGAGCCTGCCGCTGACCATCCCGCTTGAGGTGCGCGAACAGATCCGCATCTCGCTGGGGCTGGGCGAGCCAGTGTTGGTGCGGTATTTCAAATGGTTGCAGATGACGCTGGTGACCGAGCCTCTGCATATTCTGGCGGGTTTGACAGGCTGGGACATTGCGCCCGACGGCCCGCGCATCCTGTCATGGCAGACCCGCTCTCCTGTAGGAGACATCATCGTTCAGCGGGTGCCGCAGACACTTTGGGTCGTCGGCATGGGCTACCTCTTCGGCATCCTGATCGCGCTGCCCATTGGTGTCATCTCGGCCTATCGCCAGTATAGCTGGTTCGATCAGGTCGGTACCTTCGTGTCGATGGTCGGTTTCTCGGTGCCGACCTTTTTCACCGGCGTCGTCTTCATCCTCGTTTTCTCCGTCTGGCTGGGCTGGTTCCCCTCGATGTATGACACCACCCATATCGTGCGCGACTGGGAGACTTTCTGGTTTCAAGTCAGGCAGATTGCCATGCCGGTGGCTGTGCTGGCGCTGTTCAATGCCAGCCAGATCAGCCGCTTCATGCGCGCCTCGATGCTGGATAATCTCAATCAGGACTATGTCCGCACGGCCCGCGCCAAAGGACTTGGAGAGCAAACGGTTGTGCTGATCCACGTGCTGCGCAACTCCATGATCCCGGTGGTGACCGTCATCGCCATTGGCATTCCAACCGTGTTCACGGGCGCCATCATCACGGAGCAGATCTTCCGGGTGAATGGCCTCGGCGATGCGCTGATCCGGGCGATTTATGTCAGTGACTGGCCCATGGTGCAGACCATCACCTTCATCTTTGCCATCCTGATCGTCTTGTTCAATCTGATCGCCGATGTCCTGTATGGCATCCTTGACCCGAGGATCCGTTATGACTGACGCCGCAAAACCCTTCTCCCCCGACGAAGCGTTCCGTCCTCCGCGGAATCAGTGGTGGGACGTCTGGGACCAGTTCAAGACCCATCGCGGCGCGCTTGCCGGGCTGGCCGTGTTCGTGACCATCGTTCTGTTTGTCGTGGTCGGGCCGTGGATCTGGCAGGTAGACCCCGGTCAGATCAATATCCGGATGCGTAATCAGGGTTCGAGCTGGGCGCACCCGCTCGGCACCGACCAGCTTGGCCGCGACCTGCTGGCGCGACTGATGTATGGTGGGCGCATTTCGGTGGCGGTGGGGTTAACCGCGATGTTTCTGGGCCTCGTTATCGGCACGCTGATCGGCGTTCTGGCCGGTTATTTCAAACTGCTCGACGCCCCGTTGATGCGCACGACCGATTTGTTCCTTGCGCTCCCCTTGCTGCCGCTGTTGCTGATCCTCGTGACGCTGTTCCGTGACACATTGGCCAAAACCTTTGGTGAGGGGATGGGTGTGTTCCTGCTGATCTGCTTTGCCATTGCCATCACCAGTTGGATGCAGACTGCGCGCATCGTGCGCGGCGATGTGCTCGCGCTGAAGGAACGCGAATTTGTCCTCGCTGCCCGCTCAATCGGCACGCCTTCGGTGCGGATCAATACGCGCCATATCCTGCCGAATGTCCTGTCACCGATCATGGTCTCGGCGACACTCGGGATCGCCAGTGCAATCATCACCGAATCCGCACTCTCGTTCCTCGGCCTTGGCTTTCCACCCGATTTCCCGACCTGGGGGCGCATCCTGTTTGATGGCCGCGACTGGATCGAACAATATCCGGCGCGCGTGGTCTGGCCCGGTGTCATGATCTCGCTCACTGTACTGAGCGTGAATTATATCGGCGATGGTCTGCGCGATGCCCTTGACCCGCGCATTCGTGGCCGCTGATTCACGACACAACTTTTGATAACCTGTAGCAGCAGGGTGCCTGGCACTCTGCTGTTTGCCCAGCAAACACGGAGCGCGGATGCGCCTGAGATCAGAAACCGAACTCGTCAGCCTGCGCCACCGGCTGCATGCCGCCCCCGAATTGTCCGGAACCGAAGAGAATACCGCGCGCATGTTGCGCGACACGCTGCAAGCGACCGCGCCGGATCGGATTGTCGAAGGGCTCGGCGGCCACGGATTGGCATTGGTCTATGACAGCGGCATCCCCGGTCCCAGCGTCATGTTCCGCGCCGAACTCGATGCTTTGCCGATTGCGGACGAGAGCCACGCGCCCCATGCCTCAACCCGACCGGGCATCGGCCATTTGTGTGGGCATGATGGGCATATGACCATTCTGTCAGGCCTGGCGCAGTATCTGGGGCAGGAGCGCCCGAAGCACGGTCGCGTCATCCTGCTGTTCCAACCGGCCGAAGAAACCGGTGCGGGTGCCCGAGCGGTGCTCGCTGACCCGCGTTTCGAAACGCTGCGCCCAGACTGGGCCTTCGCGCTGCACAACATGCCTGGGCTTGGGTTGGGACAGATCGCAGTGGCTCCCGGACCTGCCAGTTGCGCCTCGGTCGGGTTACATCTCCGTTGGCAGGGGCGTGAGGCCCATGCTGGTAGCCCCGAAAGCGGCATTTCGCCTGTCCCGGCGCTGGTATCCCTGATGGCAACGCTTGCGCCTTTCACGACTCCCGCGCCCATAACCGAAAAGTTTCTCCTCGCGACGCTGTGCCATCTGTCGATGGGTGCGCGCGCCTTCGGCATCGCACCCGGTCAGGCGGAGGCCTTCGTCACGTTGCGTGCTGTAACTGATGCGCAGCTCACCGCTTTTGAAAGTGAGATCGTGCAACAACTTCAAACCGATGTGGGCGCGCTGCATCTCGAGTTCACCCAGCACGACCATTTCAACGCCACCATCAACGCACCCGAGGCCAGTGCGCTTGTCTCTCGGGCCGCGCAAACGCTGGGTGTCACCGAAGGTAGCTTCGCGCTGCCGATGCGCGCCTCGGAAGATTTCGGTGCCTTCAGCGCGACCACGCGCTGCGCTCTGTTTTTTCTGGGCGCCGGAGAGGATCATCCAGCGCTGCATGACCCAACATATGACTTCCCCGATGCGCTGATTGCGCCCGGCGTCGCGCTCTTTCGCCAGATATTGGCTGAGGCAATGGCAGGCTGAGCAACACCTGCCAGACGCACAACTCGGTTTACGCGCGCTAACCATCTGTAAAGATTTCACTTTATCAAAGGCAGCCGCTATGTATCCTGTGGGGTAGCAAGCTGAACGGCGCCTGTAGCGTACCCGGCTCCCGCAGAATGCGCAGTCCTTGCGAGCAGGTCTTTTTGACCCTTGCCCAGCCGCTGCGGCCTTTCTCTGGAGTTTTCGTTGTGACCAACCCGAACGATCCTCTTTTCGCGCAACAATGGCATTTCGGGCTGATCGGAGCCATCACCGCTGTCTGGGAAGACTATACAGGCAAGGGCGTCACAGTCGGGGTTTATGATGATGGCATCGCCTATGACCATCCCGACATAGCCGCGAATTACCGCAGCGACCTGCATTTCACTTGGGGGGGCACCACCTACGACCCCTACCCACTCTCGTCTCTCGACAGTCACGGCACAGCCGTTTCCGGGCTGATCGGCATGTTGGGCAGCAATGGCATAGGCGGCACAGGCGTTGCGCCGGAGGTCAGCTTGACCGGGGTGAATTTTCTGGAGGATATCCAGCATCGAGGGTTGTCCACGCTTCTGGCATCTATCCAGCATGCAGGCAGCTTTGACATCATGAACAATAGCTGGGGTGTGAGCCCGGAGTATCAGATATGGCAGTCCCCGGTCTCGCCTTTCAACAGTCAGTTCCTGATTGCAGAGCTGTTTGAAGAAATCTCCGGCACCGGGCGTGATGGGCTTGGTACGCTGATTGTTCAGGCTTCGGGAAATGATACGCTCAACGCGCAGGGCGATGCGCTCAACGTCGCGCGGCATACCATCTCGATTGCCGCCGCAGGGTCGAGCGGCGCGCCAGCCTGGTACTCCAATTTCGGTTCGAACATCCTGATCACAGCGCCCGCTGGCAGTGTCACCACCATTCTGCCGGGTACGGGCAATGGCTATACCAACAGCTTTGGCGGAACTTCGGCCGCGGCTCCCGTCACCTCCGGTGTCATCGCGCTGATGCTCGAGGCCAATCCTGACCTGGGATGGCGCGATGTGCATCAGATCCTCGCGCTCTCAGCCAGCCAAACGGGCTCTGACTTCGGCGCCGCGCCCGGTGCGCATGAGCAAGGAACATGGATGCGCAACGGCGCCGAGAACTGGAACGGAGGTGGGCTCAGCTATCATCTCTCGCATGGCTTCGGAATGATTGATGCCCATGCCACTGTCCGCATGGCCGAAGCCTGGGCCGTGCTCATGCCCGAAGCTCAGACCAGCGACAATGAAACCAGCCACTCGCTCGAGTATTCAGGACCAGTGCTTGCCATAGCTGATGCGACCGCGACAGGTCCCGGCACGACCACCATCTCCTTCGAGGTCAGCGAGAGCTTGCGCCTCGACACGCTACAGGTCGCGATCAGCCTCACCCACGCCCGCGCCGAGGATCTGAGCATCTATATTGAGGACCCCCACGGCAACCGCTTCATGCTGATGTCCCGCGAAGGGGGCGAGACGCTGATGTCGAACGGGTTCGATTGGCTGTTCACAATTGTCGGCGTGAAGGGCACACAAGCCCAAGGTGTCTGGCAGCTTGTGATCGAGGACGAAACCCCCGGTGCCACAGGCAGCTTGACGACGGCAGAACTGAACCTGCATGGCACGACAAATCCGGTCGATCTGCATCATATCACGGATGAGCTTGCGCGGATGGTCTCTGCATCCGGCACCGTTGCCGGGCTTGCCGCGCAGGGGCCCGGCGAATGGCTGAACCTTGCAGCAGTCACAGGCGATGTCGAGTTGAGTCTCGCGATCGGAGGCGGTCTTGAGATCGACGGGCTGCATCTGGCCGAGTTGCAGACCCCCTTCCACCGGCTCTATCTCGGTGACGGGGATAACATGGTCACAGGCACGGCCGGGCGTGACACGATCCATGGCGGGCGCGGCGACAACTACATCGACGGCGGGGCCGGGAATGATCTTATCCATGGTGGACCGGGCAATGACACATTGCTGGGCGGACCGGGTCACGACACCATCTTTGGCGGAGATGGTGATGACCTGATCCATGGCGGCCCTGGCAATGACCGGCTCTGGGGCGGCGAGGGCAATGACACGATTTACGGCGATATGGGCAACAACCGCATCGGCGGCGGGCCGGGTAATGATCTGTTGATCGGCGGGCCGGGGCATGACACGATCTATGGTGGCATCGGCGATGACACGATCCATGGTACAGCGGGCGACAATGCACTCTGGGGAATGGATGGGGACGACATCATCTATGGCGGCTCAGGCGATGACCGGATCGGCGGCGGGCGCGGCAATGACACGATCTATGGCGGTGGCGGGAATAACACCCTATACGGCGGCATGGGCGAGGATGTGCTCTATGGTGGGCCGGGAGACGACGAAC
>SLJW01000064.1 GCA_007134865.1 Paracoccaceae bacterium
CGCTTCGCGCGCGCCCTTTGAAAGCACAATAACTCTTCATCAAAGGATCAGCCGTCCTTCGCGCCCGCTTCCAGCGCATCAAGACGCGCCTTCAACGCCTCATTCTCTTCGCGCGCCTTCTGCGCCATCGCGCGCACCGCGTCGAACTCTTCGCGCGTCACGAAATCGCGGTCAGCCAGCCAACGGTCCATCATGCTTTTGACAGCGGTCTCGGCCTCGCTCCGCGCGCCCTGCGCGACACCCATCGCGTTGGTCATCAGTTGCGAGACATCATCCAGAAATCGGTTGCGCGTCTGCATTGGCCCTGCCTTTCGAAAACTTCATCCTCTATATGTGACGCGCGCGCCCAAAACTCAAGGTTGACTTCCCCCGCATCGGCGCGCGAAACAGTCGCGACATCTCAAGCGAAGTGCCATGATGACTCCTCTCGCGATCCTCTTTCCCGATATCAGCCCCGAAATCTTCACCATCGATATCGGCAATTTCTCATTTGCGCTGCGCTGGTATGCGCTGGCCTATGTCGTGGGCTTTCTGGCCGGGTGGTGGATCATCTACCGGCTGATGAAGCGCCCCGAACTCTGGCCCGCGGACAAGGCCCCCATGGAGCCCGCACGCGTCGAGACGCTGCTTACTTATGTCGTGCTGGGCGTCATCCTCGGTGGGCGGCTGGGCTTCGTGTTCTTCTATCAGCCCGGTTATTACCTCGCCAATCCGATGGAAATCCTGCGCGTCTGGGAAGGTGGCATGTCCTTTCATGGCGGGTTCGTGGGCGTGCTTCTGGCGGCCATCCTGTTTTGTCGCCGGCATTCGGTGCCAGTGCTGCAGGTCGCCGATTCCATCACGCTGGTAGCCCCGATCGGCATCGGGCTGGGGCGCGTTGCGAATTTCATCAATGCCGAGCTTTGGGGGCGGCCCACGACCCAGCCCTGGGGCGTGGTCTTTCCGGGCCAACAGGCGCAGACCTGCCCAGCGGATTGGGGCGCGGACCTCTGCGCGCGCCACCCGACGCAACTTTACGAGGCCGCGCTCGAGGGCGCGCTGCTCTTTGCCGTGCTGGCCTTCATGGTCTGGCGCGGGGGTTGGCTGAAGCGGCCCGGTGCCGTCACGGGCGTCTTTGTCGCGGGCTATGGGTTGGGGCGCTTCATTGTCGAGTTTTTCCGTCAGGCCGATGCGCAATTCATCACGGCCGAAAACCCGCTGGGCCATGTCATCGCCCTCGGGCCGCTGGGTATGACCATGGGGCAGGTTCTCTCGGCCCCGATGATTGTTGCGGGACTTCTGGTGCTGCTCTGGCCGCGCCGCGCAACGGCATGACGCCGCTAAAGGCCGCGCTTCTTCGCCAGATCCGGGCGCATGGCCCGCTGAGCATCGCTGAATACATGACCCAATGCCTGCTGCACCCGCAGCACGGATATTACGCCACTCGCGACCCGCTGGGCGAAGCGGGCGATTTCACCACGGCCCCCGAGGTCAGCCAGATCTTCGGCGAGATGCTGGGGCTTTTGCTGGCGCAGGTCTGGATGGATCAGGGCGCGCCTGCGCCCTTCACACTGGCCGAGCTTGGCCCCGGGCGCGGCACGCTCATGGCCGATGCCCTGCGCGCCACAGCGCGCGTGCCGGGGTTTCACGAAAGCCTCGATCTGCATCTGGTCGAGGCATCGACACCCTTACGCGCGGCGCAAGCCGCGCGCCTTGGCGAATTCTCTCCCATATGGCACGACACCATCGACAGCCTGCCCGATCAGCCGCTCTTCCTCATCGCCAATGAATTTTTCGACGCGCTGCCGATCCGGCAATTCCTGCGTCAGGGCAATGCCTGGGCCGAGCGGATGGTCGGGGCCTCGGGCGATGCGCTGGTCATGGGGCTGGCACCGCCTGCACCCCTTGCGGCCCTCGCGCACAGGCTGGATGATACCGAGGAGGGCCAGATCGTCGAGACCTGCGCCCCTGCCCGCCCGGTGATCGAGGCGCTGCGCGACCGGATCACTGCCCATGGCGGCTTTGCCCTGATCATCGATTATGGCGACTGGCGAAGCCGTGGCGACACACTGCAGGCGCTGCGCGCGCATCGCTTCGACGACCCGCTCGCCCATCCAGGCATGGCCGATCTGACCGCGCATGTCGATTTCGAAGCGCTCGCGCAGGCCGCGCAACCACTGCGCGCGACACAACTCACTCCCCAGGGTCATCTGCTCGAACGGCTTGGTATCACCCAGCGCGCCGAGGCGCTTGCCCGCCGCTTGAGCGGTCCCGCATTACAAAGCCATATTGCGGCCCATCGACGCTTGACGCACCCCGAGGAAATGGGTCACCTGTTCAAAGCTCTGGGGCTTTTCCCCGCATCGGCCCCGCTCCCGCCCGGTTTTGACCCATGACGCTCGAGATCCTGACCGCCGACACGCTTGCCCCCCTGCGCCACGGGTTCTTTACCCGGCGTGGTGGCGCCTCGTCGGGGATCTTTGCCGGGCTGAATTGCGGCGCGGGCTCGAGCGATCAGAGCGCCACCGTGCGGATGAACCGCGCCCGCGTGGCCGAGGCGATGGAGGTCGCGCCCGAGGCGCTTGTCACCATCCACCAGACCCATTCGCCCGATGTTGTTACACTGGACGATCCCCCTGCCCCGGACGCGCCCAACCCCGAGGGCGATGCGCTGGTCACGGCCATCCCCGGGCTTGCCTTGGGCATTCTGACCGCTGACTGCCAACCGGTTCTCTTTGCCGATACCGAAGCCGGGGTCATTGGCGCGGCCCATGCCGGCTGGCGCGGCGCGCTGGATGGCGTGCTGGAGAATACGCTCGAGGCGATGGTGACCCTTGGCGCGGAGCGGGGTCGCATCCGTGCTGTCATCGGCCCCTGTATCAGCCAGCGGGCCTATGAGGTCGGGCAGGAGTTTCTCGAGACATTCATTGACGCTGACCCGGCCCATGCGCGGTTCTTCATCAATGGGGCCGAGGGGAAATACCAGTTCGATCTTGTGGGTTTCGGTCTGGCACAACTGCGCGACGCTGGCGTGGCAGATGCCCAGTGGCTCGGCCATTGCACTTACGAGGACCCCGCGCGATTCTACTCCTATCGCCGCTCGGTGCATGAAGGTCAGGCCGATTATGGGCGGCTGATTTCGGTCATTCGCTTGTAAGGCGTCGGCAGAGTCGTGGCGGCGGCACGAAAACGCCGCGCAATCTTCGCCATACTGCCCCAGTCGCGCCCGAATCCGGCGGCATAGTCCAATTGAGCAAGAAACCACGCCCTGTTCAGGCGGAAGGACAATACTATGGAAAAACAAGCAACACAGCGCTGGATCGCCAATCTCATTGCTGAGTCAGAGCGCGACATGCCGGTCATGCCTTGGAGCCGCGCTGCTAAACAAGAGCGCCGTCAAACGCTGGCCGAGGAGCAGGAAAAACGTGCCTGCGGCTAGAAACAGACAAGACTTTTCAGAATATTTCAGAACCAAGCTGTTGTAACGAGTGACTTTTTTATAGTTCCAACTTGGTAAAGGGCGCTCTTTCCAGAGCGCCCTTGTCTTATCATCATTTCTGGTCGGCACCTTTGGTTAAAGGGCTGCTGGCGCCACTTGCTCAAGCCGCCTCAGACGCTTTTTCGCCTTCGACGAGCCGACCGGAACCGGCCTCGGTATGGATGGCAATCTGGCGCGGCTTGAGCGCCTCGGGCAATTCGCGAGCCAGTTCGACATGCAGCATACCATCGATATGCCGGGCACCTGTCACGCGCACATGGTCCGCGAGATGGAACCGACGCTCAAAAGCGCGGGTGGCGATACCGCGATGCAGGAATTGGCGGTCCGTCTCATCTTCCGAGCTGCGCCCGGCAATGATCAGGGCATTCTCCTTGACCTCGACACTCAAGTCCTCAGGGGCAAACCCTGCGACCGCAATTGAGATCCGATAGGCGTTCTCATCGGTCTTTTCGATATTGTAGGGCGGGTAGCTCGGCGCCTGCAGGTCGGTTGCAAGCACGCGGTCAAGCATGTCGGCCATGCGGTCGAAACCGATCGTGGCACGATAGAGCGGGGTTGGATCAAAACGACGCATCAGCATCCTCCATTTGAAGCGATACAGGTTTGGCGCCTTCCATCATGGACAGGCGCGGTTTCGATGGTGCCAGGTCCGTAAATCGGCCCCCGGTCACGCTGCAGAGGTGGGGATTGTCTAATGCGCTGTCAAGACCTGAGCGCGCACCCATAAGTCACTTTAAATATCGTGCGTAAGTTTCTGTTTTGCTGATATGTTTATGGCCGAAGAAAGCGCGCGCCGCCACCAGCACTCATCTCGCGCGGGGTGTTGTCCTGCGCAGTGGGCGCCTGGATGAAGCGCCGGTCCGAGGCATCGAGCGCCGCGCGCAGCACATCCAGCCGCGGCCCCAGCGACACTCCGAATGAAATATCCTGCAGCGCGCCATCGACCTGACCACGCCCCATGGCCGAAACCACCGAGACAATATGCGCCCGCCCGCCCGAGATCGCAAAGACAGGCGCGCCGCTGGAGCCGAAATCGACCGAACAGGACATCACCAGCACCCCGTTGCGCTGACGCTCGAGCACCCGGCAACGTTCCTGCAGCGAGGGCGCCTCGGCCCGGCCGCGACCATAGGACACAACGCCCACCTGATCGCCGCCGCGCGGCTCGGCATAGACGGCAAAAGGCGTCACACCGCGATTGCGGATCGGATGCGTCAACTCCAGAAGCGCCAGATCATGGGAGACATTATCCGACTCGACGCCGCCATTGGGGTCATAGCGCGGATGCACGACCGAACGCAGCACCCGCCCCTCGGCCGCCGCGCGCCCGTTGCGCCAGCCCGCGCGGAAGACGATCTCAGCATCCTCATACCGTGCGCCAGTGTCGTTGTCGAAAAGGCAATGCGCCGCTGTGAGCACCAGCCGCTCCGAGATCAGCGCGCCAGTGCAAAAGCCCCTGCGACCGATATCGATCCGCCCGACGCCTTCCCATCCCTGCACCTGCAAGCCAGTCTCAAGCGATTGCAGGGGCCGGTCCGAACTCTGGCCCAGCGCTGCTGAAGCAAGTGCGACAAGGAAGGCAAAGACAAGCGGCAGGCGCATGGCGGACTCCGATCAAATTCGGAATCGGGATTAACGGCGCATCATGGCAGCATCATGTCCGCGTGACGACAAAGCCGGGCTGCATCGCTATGCGATGCAGCCGCCCGGATTATCTCTGGGTCTCACGCGCGCTCGGTCAGCGCAGGCAATTCCGCCTCGGCCAACACAGCCGGCAGCGGACCGCCTGTCGCCCAGTCCAGCAACTCGACCGTATGCACCACTGGCACCTGCGTTCCGCTGCCGATCTGCATCATGCAGCCGATATTGCCTGCCGCGATGATGTCGGGCGATTTCGCCTCCAGCGTCGCCACCTTGCGCGCTTTCAACTCGCCGGAAATCTTGGGCTGCATCAGGTTATAGGTGCCCGCCGAACCGCAGCAGAGATGGCTGTCCTTGGGCTCCACCACCTCGAAACCCGCGCGCTTGAGCAGATCCTTGGGATAGGTCTTGATCTGCTGGCCATGCTGGAGCGAACAGGCCGCATGATAAGCCACCCGCAGCCCCGTGGGCGCGCCCTGCGGCAGGTCGAGCTTCATCAGCACTTCGCTCACATCCATCGCAATTCCGGCTACGGCCTTCGCTTCCTCGGCCAGTTCCTCATTGCGGAACATATGCCCGTAATCCTTGACCGTCGTGCCACATCCACTGGTATTGATCACGACCGCATCGAGCCCCTCGCCCTGCATCTCGCGCCACCAAGGCCGGATATTCTTCGCGGCCGTCGCGTGGCTCTCGGCTGTCTTGCCCATATGGTGCGTAAGTGCTCCGCAACAGCCCTGCCCTTCGGCAATCACCACCTCGCATCCCAGCCGACGCAAGAGCCGGATCGTCGCGTCATTGATATCGGTATTCAGCGCCCGCTGCGCGCAGCCCGTCATCAGCGCCACGCGCATCTTGCGCGCGCCAATCGCCGGAAAGACCTGCGGATCATCATTGCGGCTGACGGGCGGGATCTGCTTGGGCGCCATCTCCAGCATCGCGCGCAGCCGCGCATCGGGCATCAGCCCCTTCAAAGGCCGCCCGATCTTCGCACCCAGAAGCGCAAGTCGGAAGCGCGTCGGATAAGGCAGGATCTGCGCCAGCGTCCAGCGCAGCACGCGCTCGAACAGGGGCCGCTTGTAGGTCTGTTCGATATACTCGCGGGCATGATCAACCAGATGCATGTAATGCACGCCAGAAGGGCACGTCGTCATGCAGGCGAGGCAGGAGAGGCAGCGATCGATATGCTTGACCGTCTTCTCATCCGCCGGACGCCCCTTCTCGAGCATGTCCTTGATCAGGTAGATACGCCCGCGCGGGCTGTCCAACTCATCGCCCAGAATGGCATAGGTCGGGCAGGTCGCCGTGCAGAACCCGCAATGCACGCAGGTCCGCAGCACCTCGTTCGAACGCTGGATGGCCGGGTCTTTCAACTGCTCTGCTGTGAAATTCGTCTGCATCTCGCCTTACCCCATAAGCCCCGGATTGAGCACCCCGCGCGGATCGAACCGCGCCCGCAGGCCCTGCGCCAGCGCCGCCACGGGCGCGGCCTCGGGCTGGAACACGGGCAGCGCCGCGCGCGTCGCCTCCGAGCCGCGGATCAGCGTCGCATAGCCCTTGAAGGCGCCAAGGCTTGCGCGCAGGTCGCGCCCCTCGGCCACCAGCGCCCAGATAAGCCCGCCGCCCCAATCCATCACCACCGGGCACTCCGCCCGTGCCACCAGATCCGGCGCCTCCGAGGGCCGCACCGAGAGCCGCCAGACATCGCCCGGCTGATCGGCAAAACCGCGCACATCGCGGATATCCCGCCACAGATCCGCGCTCGCGTCCCGCTCCAGAACCTCCCAGTCGCCGCCAAGCGCCGCGCGCAGCGCGGCGCCCCTGTAGCTCACCTGTTCCGCAAACCCCTCGATCCTGAGCGCGACGCGCCCATCCGCCCCCCGCGCCGCGCCATTCACCTCAAAGGGCGTGCCCAGCGCCTGCGACATCAGCCGTACGGCCTCCGCAGGCGAAACCTCCGCGCTTACCAGCGTCGCCTCCGCCGCGGGCACAGGCAACAGCTTGAAGGAGCATTCACTCAGCACCCCCAACGTCCCCCATGAGCCTGCCATCAGCTTCACCAGATCATAGCCGGTGACATTCTTCATCACCCGCCCGCCATTCTTCACGATCACCCCGCTGCCATCGACGAAACGCACCCCGATCAGCGAATCGCGACAGGCCCCAGCCTGCACGCGCCGCGGCCCCGAGGCATTGGCCGCGACCATGCCCCCCACAGTCGGCGCGCCCTCGCGCCCCAGCAGCGCACGCATATCCATCGGCTCGAAGGGCAAGCGTTGCCCCTCTTTCGCCAACACCGCCTCCACCTCGGCCAGGGGCGTGCCCGCCTGCACCACCAGCGTCAGCGCGCCGGGTTCATAGAGCGTGATGCCCGACAGCCCCCTGGTCTCCAGCACCTCACCCGCCACAGGTCGTCCCACAGCCCGCGTGCCACCGCCACGCACCACCATGGGCCCCTGCGCGGATCGCACCATCTCGGACAGCTCTTCTTCGCTCAAAGGCCGCATGGCACTGGCTCCCCATCTCGCACCCCGAAACGGGGCGTCATCTTGCCAAAAATACTCAAGAAAACACTGCGTTCGGGCACATCACTACTTGACGGCTCAGCCCGACCCGCCTCATTTTCTTGCCAGAAATACTCAATCCTTGCTGTCGAATAAGCTCACGCTGCCCGCCGCGCCGCACTCACATCCAGCGGAAACACCTTCGCCGGATTGAGCAACCATTGCGGGTCGAACACATCCTTCACCCGCATCTGCGCTTCCAGATCCTCGGGCGCGAATTGCACCGCCATCAGATCGCGCTTTTCGATCCCCACCCCATGCTCGCCGGTCAGGCACCCGCCGGCCTCCACACAGAGCTTCAGGATCTCGGCCCCGAAGGCCTCGCAACGCTCCAGATCGCCAGGTTTGTTGGCATCGAACAGGATCAGCGGGTGCATGTTGCCGTCGCCAGCATGGAAGACATTCGCCACATCCAGCCCGAATTCCTTCGACATCTCGCCGATCCGGCGCAGCACGAAAGGCAGCGAGGAGACCGGGATCGTGCCATCAAGGCACATATAGTCATTGATCTGCCCCATCGCGCCAAAGGCCGATTTGCGCCCCAGCCAGATTTTCTTCGATTCCTCCTCCGACTGGCTTTCGCGCAATTCAACCGGGTTGTGCCGCCGCGCAATCTGCGTGATCAGGCCGAGTTGTTCGTCAATTTCGGCTTCCGAGCCTTCGACCTCGACAATCAGCAGCGCCTCGCAATCCGGATAGCCCGCCTTGGCGAAATCTTCGCAGGCGCGGATGCAGGGGCGGTCCATGAACTCGATCGCGACGGGCAGCACGCCTGCCTTGATGATATCCGACACGCAGGCGCCCGCCACTTCGGAACTGTCGAACCCCATCAGCACGGGACGCGCGCCCTCGGGCTTGGGCAGGATGCGCAGGGTGGCCTCGGTGACGACGCCAAGCTGCCCCTCCGAGCCGCAAATGAGCCCCAGCAGGTCATAACCGGCCGCGTCCAGATGCGCGCCGCCAAGCTCCACCACCGTGCCATCCATCTGCACCATGGTGACGCCCAGCAGGTTATTGGTCGTCACCCCGTATTTCAGGCAATGCGCGCCGCCGGAATTCATCGCGATATTTCCGGCGATGGCACAGGCCAGCTGGCTCGACGGGTCCGGCGCGTAGAAGAAACCGTCCGATTCCACCTCACCAGTGACCGCCAGATTCGTCATCCCTGTCTGCACGCGGATGATCCGGTCGGCATAATCGACCTCCAGCACGTCGCGCAGCCGCGCGACGCCGAGGATGATCGAATCCTCAGTAGGCAGCGCGCCGCCAGCAAGCGACGTGCCCGAACCGCGCGGCACCACCGGCACCCTTTCGTCATGACAGATCCGCAAGATGCGCGCCACCTCCTCGGTCGTCGATGGCAATACCACGGCCATCGGCACGCAGCGATAGGCGGTCAGCGCATCGCATTCATAGGCGCGGCGCTCGGCCTCGTCGCTGATCAAGGCTTCCGTCGGCAAAAACTCCTCAAGCCGCGCCAGCACGCGATCACGTTTGGCCAGAATCGCGGGATTGGGGGCAGGCATCTCCATAAATCTTTCCTCCCAGTCAGATTGGTAAAATAATATTACCAATTTTGACAGTTGGCAAGGAAAACTTCGCCCGCACCCAAGACAGCGCGGACCAAGGCGCAGCCGCCGCCAGTCAAAACCCCGCGCTCAGGGCTTCATCTTGCCAGAAATACTCAATACCCCGCCCGAAGCATTTCTGCAGGCGCGCCTCCAAGGCTCACCCGCCGCGACACCGCCATGGCAATGCCGCCCGCAGGGGGGTCAATCCCCCCAAGGGCGGCCCAACCTCACTCGGCGGCCATCGAGGCCGGATCGACCAGTGCCACGATATCCATCATGATCCGGTTGAGCTGGAAATCCTTGGGCGTGTAGACCTGTGCGATCCCCATAGCGCGCAGCCGCTCTGCATCCTCTTCCGGAATGATCCCGCCCACGATCACCGGCACATGCCCCAACCCCTCGGCGCGCATCAGCCGCATGAGTTCTTCCATCAGCGGAATATGCGAGCCCGACAGGATCGACAGCCCCACCACATGCGCATCATCCTCGCGCACCGCCGCGACAATTTCCGCCGGGGTCAGCCGGATGCCCTCGTAAGAGATATCCATGCCGCAATCACGCGCGCGCGCGGCGATCTGCTCCGCGCCGTTCGAATGCCCATCAAGCCCCGGCTTGCCGACCACGAACTTGATCCGGCGCCCGAGCTTGGCGCTGACAGCGTCCACAGCCTCGCGCACCGGCTCCAGACCCTCGGTCCGGTTGGAGGGCGCGCGGTTGACACCGGTCGGCCCGCGATACTGGCCAAAGGCTGCGCGCACGGTCTCGCCCCATTCGCCCGTCGTCGCACCCGCTTTTGCTGCAGCAATCGAGGCCGGCATCACATTCACGCCCGCGCGCGCAGCCTCGCGCAGATCAGCCAGCGCCGCCTTGACTGCGGCCTCGTCGCGCGAGGCGCGCCAGGCGTCCAGCCGCGCGATCTGGTCGGCCTCGGCCTCGGGGTCACAGACCATGATCGTGTCTTCGCCCGTGGTCAGCGGCGAGGGCTCGGTTGTGGTGTATTTATTCACCCCCACCACCACGGTATCACCCGACTCGATGCCGGTGATGCGCTCGGCATTGGCCTCGACCAGCCGCGATTTCATATACTCGATGGCCTTCACGGCGCCGCCCATATCATCGATCCGCGCCAGCTCCTCGCGTGCGCCGTCCATCAACTCGGCCACCTTGCGATCCACCGCCGGGTTGTTGTCGAACAGGTCCTCGAATTCCAGGAGATCGGTCTCATAGGCCAGCACCTGTTGCAGGCGCAGCGACCATTGCTGATCCCAGGGGCGCGGCAGGCCTAGCGCCTCGTTCCACGCGGGCAATTGCAACGCCCGGCAGCGCGCCTTTTTCGACAGTGTGACCGCCAGCGCCTCGATCAGGATGCGGTAGACATTGTTCTCGGGCTGCTGTTCGGTCAGGCCCAGCGAGTTCACCTGCACCCCATAGCGGAAGCGGCGATACTTCGCGTCCTCGATGCCATACCGCTCGCGGCAGATCTCGTCCCAGAGATCGACAAAGGCACGCATCTTGCACATCTCGGTGACAAACCGGATACCCGCATTCACGAAGAACGAGATCCGCCCGACCATCTGCGGGAAATGCTCCTGCGGCACCTTGCCCTTCAGATCGTCCAGAACGGCGCAGGCCGTGGCCAGCGCAAAGGCCAGTTCCTGCTGCGGTGTCGCGCCTGCTTCCTGCAAATGGTAGGAGCAGACATTCATCGGGTTCCATTTCGGCAGATGCTCGCGGGTATAGGCCGCGACATCGGTGATCATGCGCAAGGAGGGCTCGGGCGGGCAGATATAGGTCCCGCGCGAAAGGTATTCCTTGATCAGGTCATTCTGAACGGTCCCGCTCAGCTTCGAGACATCGGCCCCCTGCTCTTCGGCCACCGCGATATAGAGCGACAGCAACCAGGGCGCGGTCGCGTTGATGGTCATCGAGGTGTTCATCTGCTCAAGCGGAATCTGGTCGAACAGCATCCGCATGTCGCCCAGATGGCAGATCGGCACGCCCACCTTGCCGACCTCCCCGCGCGACAACTCATGGTCGCTGTCATAGCCCGTCTGGGTCGGCAGGTCGAAGGCCACGGACAGCCCGGTCTGCCCTTTCGACAGGTTGGTGCGGTAGAGTTCATTCGATGCCTTGGCCGTCGAATGCCCGGCATAGGTGCGGAACAGCCAGGGCTTGTCTTTGCGGGGCGCATCTGGGGCGGGAGTCGTTTCGGTCATGAGGGCCTCCGAGCACAAGGGGGCGGTATCAACTTGCATGACGCCGCGAAATAATGTTGCGCCAGACACTGCGCAAGACGCAAGATCATGTCAAGCGCAAAACGCTGCATTGCAGCAAGGCTATGGTGGGGCTGCGGCGATGCAATGCCGGTCTCCGGTTGGGATCTCTGGCTTTGACAACGGACCTTGTTGCCCATGGCTTCCCAGCACAGCAACGTTGATGCGCTTTCCGATCAAACATGAAACTCGCGGAATCATCCGCCTTTCGGCATTGGCGCGTCATGTCCCAAGCCGAGCAGCGGAAGAATCCCTTCTGTCTGCAACCGCTGTTGCATCACGGCCATCTCGTCCAGTCCGGGGCGCGGGTCTTGCGAGAGCCACCAGCGCACAAGGCCGAGATTCTGCGCTGTCGAGGCCGCGATCAGGGCCGAGAGCGGCAATTCCGGCCGCAGGGGGCCGGGCCATTCGCGCAGGCGTCGCTCTGCCCAGCCAGTGACCAGCGCCGCGACCTCGCCCTCGAAGGCTGCAAGTTCGCCTGTTACCAGCACGGCTGCGTAGAAATCCTCATGCGCGGTGACATGGGCAAACCAGCGCAGCGCGTTCGGATGCGGTTTCGCGGGCTCAAACCGCGCAATACTCTCTGGCGTCGGTGTCTCCTGTCGCGCGCGCAGATCACGCAGCAGGCGCGCCAGTTCCTCGCGAACGACGGCCTGTTTGTCCGGGAAATGGGCATAGAAGGTCGAGCGGTTAATGCATGCCCGCCGCGCGATCTGCGCCACGGTGACAGAATCGAAGCCCTTCTCCACCGATAACGCCAGTAGCGCATCCCATATGGCGCTGCGGGTGCGTTGCACGCGCGGATCGATGGGGATGCCTTCGGTTTTTCCCGACAGAGTCTCAGGTTCCGTCGGGTTTCCAACAAACCTCGGCTTTGTGTCGTTTGTCCGCTTCATGAGCGCAGAGTAAGCGTTTCCCTGCAACCGGTCGAGCCAGCAGGGCCATCTTGAGGCAAATCAAGGCAGA
>SLJW01000133.1 GCA_007134865.1 Paracoccaceae bacterium
GCCGACAAGACCGCCGCGCGCGTGCGGCCGGAAAAGAGCTGAGAGCTTGGGAGAATGGGCCTGCGCAGGGGGCATCGAGCCCCCTGCACAGGCTTGGGCTGCCGCCCAAACCCGCCCCAAGGGGGCCCGCCCCCTTGGGAAACCCGGGTCGCATCACGCACCAAAGACGCTCATGATCTCGGCAAGCGGCTTCTTGCGTTTGGCCACTTCCGGCACTGTGGCGCTGTCGGCTGGCCAGCCGACGGGCAGGATCATCACCGGCTTTTCGTGATCCGGCCTGCCGCACAGGGGCCCGAGGAATTTCATCGGGTTGGGCGTATGGGGCAGGCAGACCAGCCCGGCATGATGCAGCGCCGTGATCAGCATGCCAGTCGCGATGCCGACGCTCTCGGGAACATAGTAATTCTTGTAGCGCCGTCCCTCCTCGGTCAGCCCATAGCGCTGCGCGAAAACCACGATCAGCCAAGGCGCAATCGTCAGATGCGGTTTCTCGACCCCGGTGCCGATGGGCTCCAGCGCCGCCAGCCATTCATCCCCGGCCCCACCGGCATAGAAGGCGCGTTCTTCCTCTTCAGCGGCTTCGCGAATTCGGGCCTTCATCTGCGGATCGGCAATCGCGGCGAAATGCCATGGCTGATGATTGGCCCCCGAGGGCGCGCTCGCCGCCGCCGCGATACAGGCCGCGATGATCGCCTCGGGCACCGGACGGGGGTCGAAATCGCGGACGGAATGGCGCTTGCGCATGTAGTCGCGAAATGCTGTGGCGCTGGCGAGGGCCTCGGCATCGGGTTTCTGCACGCGGTCGGGCAAAGGCAAGGGCTGGTAACGGACTGTGCCTTTGGCATACATCGGGGGGCTCCATGCGAAGGGTGCCGAGAGCCTAGTCCAGTTCCTGCCATCGCGTAAAGCCGAAGGCCGCGCGCTGCGCGCGCGGTCAGCCCTTCCTCAGCGGCTTACGCTCAGGGTTTGTGGGTCGAGAAGCTCGCGCACGCGCCCGGCCAGCCAGTCAAGCTGCGGATCGCGCAACCCCAGTTCGGCCAGATGCGCCGCCGTATTCCACAGATAGGCCGCGTTCGGCCCGCGCCTGCCGCTGGCCTGCGCGATGATCCGTGCCTGCTCCTCCAGGGCCAGCCCGCCGCAATACTGTCCATGCGCGCGGTCGATCACATAGGTCACAGCCTCGACCGACCGACCGTCCTGCAACTGCACCGCGCAGCGCTCTTCGAGATAGGCGGCCGAGATCAATTCGCGGGCACGCAAATACTCGAGGCTCTCTTCGGCAATCCGCGCCGGGATCTCAAAAGCCACGCCCTGACATTGCCCCGACCCCTCGTCCAGCGCGAGGACAAGACCGGGGCATTCGGGGGTGCCGCGATGATGGATCGAGCGCATGCAGAAAGAGCGCTCATAGCCCTCCAGCAGCGCGATCTGGCGCGCACCATAGGCGAAGCCGGGTTCCCAGATCAGGGACCCATAACCAAAAACCCAAAGAGTGTCCTTGCCATCCATCAGAGCTGTCCTTTCCGCAGCCGTGTCTACGCGAGATCACTGGCAGCGAACAGCCCATGTGCGCAGATTGGCGCGCATACCGGCAAGTGAGCTCAGGCCGAGAGCGCCATCGCCTCGCGGTTGCGCAATTCGTTCGTGATCCGGCTCATGGCACGCTCTTCAAGCTGGCGCACGCGCTCTTTCGAGATCCCCATCTCGGCCCCGATCTCGGCCAATGTGCGCGGCGTGTCCTGCAGATGACGCTCGGTGATGATGCGCTGCTCACGCTCGGGCAGCGACATCACCGCCCGATAGAGCAGCTTGCGCCGCCGTCTTGTCTCGAGCACATCCAGCACTTCAGCCTCGGTCTCGACACTGTCATCCTCGATCGTGTCCATCCAGTCGCGCCCGTCCTCGCCGTCCGATTGCGGTGTATTCAGCGACAGATCCTGCCCCGACATGCGCCCGAGCATGATCTCGACCTGCTCTTCGGGCACATCCAGTTCGCGCGCGACCGAGGCGGACAGCGCCTCGCGCCGAACCTCGCCATCGTCCAGCTTGGCCAAGGTCTTGCGCAGATGGAAGAAGAGCTTCTTCTGATTGGCATTGGTCGCCGTGCGCACCACCGACCAGTTGCGCATGACATATTCCTGCATCGAGGCGCGGATCCACCAGGCGGCATAGGTTGAAAACCGCGCGCCATTCTCCGGGTCGAACTTCTCGGCGGCGCGCATCAGCCCCAGATTGCCCTGCTGGATCAGATCATCGAGCGGCATGCCATAGCGGCGGAACCGCGTGGCCACCGACACGGCAAGCCGTCCATAGGCCGTGATCAACCGATGCAGCGCCGCTTCGTCGCGATTGTCGCGCCACGCCACGGCAAGCGCCATCTCGGTCTGCGCGTCGAGCATCTCGCGCGCCATGGCGTTTTGAATGAAGCGGCTGGTGCGGGGATCGCGAGGTTCCATGAGCATGTATCCAGATAGCAGCGAGTCGATATAGTTTCGAATCGCTATCATTTCTGCGCCTGACTTGTCAACGACTCCAGGCAGGACTATGTCCCCGCCATGAACGAGACAGCCCAGACCCCAACCGTCCAGGCCGATCTGGCAGATCTGATCGTGCATCTTGCGCGGCTCGGGCTGAGTACGGCGGCCACCCCCCTGACAGCGGCGCAATGGACAGCGCTGCGTTATTTCGCCCGCGCCAACCGGCTGTCACGCACGCCTTCGGCCTTTTCCGGCTTTCACGCGACAACGCGCGGGACTGCTTCGCAGACGGTTAAATCGCTGGTGGAACTTGGTTTGCTGGAACGCCGCCACAACGACAGCGACGGGCGCAGCACGCTATTGGACGTGACCGACGCTGGCCACGCGATGCTGGAACGCGACCCGCTCGAAGACATGCGCAAGGCACTCGCACGGCTCAACGAACAGGAGCAGCGCGCCCTGTCTGCCAGCCTCGGACAGGTCGCCATGTCTCTCGCCGAAGCGCGGGAGGCACCGGTCTTTGGCACCTGCGTGGATTGTCAACATTGCGAGATCGAGAAAGACCGCTCATTCTGCCACCAGGCACAGGGGTTCCTGAGCCCGGACGAGATGGCCGCGATTTGCGTCAATTTTCGCCCTGTGAGCGCCGTGATCTGAGGTTCGCTGGCCCTGCCCTTTGACGCGGCAGGGCCCGCGACAGATGCGTCTCAGCCCGCCTCGGCCAGTTGGCCGAGCGCCTGTTCCAGCCGGTCGATCTCTTCGCGCAGGACCTCGGCCCGCGCCTCGGC
>SLJW01000238.1 GCA_007134865.1 Paracoccaceae bacterium
CATAACACGAAATAGGTGCAGGCCCAAAGCCCGCCAGCTTGACGCTCCTTCACACAGCCGTTAGCGAATGCGCGACCTGACAAGAGGATGACCCATGACCAACCCCTCCCTGCTTATCCTGCCCGGTGACGGGATCGGCCCCGAAGTGATGACCGAAGTGCGCAAGATCATCGACTGGTTCGGCGCGAAACGCGGTCTTGCCTTTGATGTCAGCGAGGATCTGGTCGGCGGTTGCGCCTACGACAAGCATGGCACGCCGCTGCATGACGACACGATGGCCAAGGCGCAGGAGGTGGACGCCGTGCTGTTGGGGGCCGTGGGTGGCCCGCAATATGACACTCTCGATTTCTCGGTGAAGCCCGAGCGCGGCCTGCTTCGTCTGCGTAAGGAAATGGACCTGTTTTCGAACCTGCGCCCTGCGCAATGCTTCGACGCGCTGGCCGATTTTTCCTCGCTGAAAAAGGATGTGGTCGCGGGGCTCGATATCATGATCGTGCGCGAACTGACCTCGGGCGTCTATTTCGGCGAACCGCGCGGGATATTCGAGGAAGGCAATGAGCGCGTGGGCATCAACACCCAGCGCTATACCGAGTCGGAGATCGCGCGCGTGGCACGCTCGGCCTTTGATCTGGCGATGAAGCGCGACAAGAGGCTGTGCTCGATGGAGAAGGCCAATGTCATGGAGTCGGGGATTCTGTGGCGCGAGGTGGTGACCGAAGTAGGCGAGGATTACCCCGAGGTCGAGTTGAGCCACATGTATGCCGATGCCGGGGCGATGCAGTTGACCCGCTGGCCCAAGCAGTTCGATGTCATCGTGACCGACAACCTGTTCGGCGACCTGCTGTCGGATCTAGCGGCGATGCTGACCGGCTCGCTTGGCATGTTGCCCTCGGCCAGCCTCGGGGCGCCGATGGCCAATGGCCGCCCGAAGGCGCTCTATGAGCCTGTCCATGGCTCGGCCCCCGATATTGCCGGGCAAGGCAAGGCCAACCCGATTGCCTGTATCCTCAGCTTCGCCATGGCGCTGCGATACAGTTTCGATCAGGGCGAGGAGGCCGCAAGGCTGGAAGGCGCGATTGAAACCGTGCTTGCGGATGGGCTGCGCACTGCTGACCTGATGGGGCCGAAGGGCGGCACACCGGTCTCGACCTCGGGCATGGGTGATGCGATTGTTTCAGCGCTGGACGCGAGCCTCTGACATCTTTTTCACTTGGCTAAAGATCGGGCGGGTCACCCCGCCCTGTTTTATTCCGGCCAGACGCATCTCGTGATCGTAGCCCAAAATGACGCGATAAATTTTGATTGTATACGATGGTACACTGTTTACGCGACCGCAAAAACCCCCTATGGTGCGCGCAGATTCAGTAGAGGGGCGATCCATGACCGACCAGAGCATTCCCGACATCATCTATACCAAGGTTGACGAAGCACCCGAGCTTGCCTCGGCCTCGCTTCTGCCGATCATCCAGTCCTTCGCGAGCGCCGCGGGAATCAGCGTTGGCACCCGCGACATCTCACTGGCAGGCCGGATCATCGCCGCTTTCCCCGAGAACCTGACCGAAGAGCAACGCATCAGTGATGATCTTGCCGCACTGGGCGAATTGGTGAAGACGCCCAACGCCAATGTCATCAAGCTGCCCAATATCTCGGCCTCGGTGCCGCAGCTTGTCGCGGCCATTCGCGAATTGCAGGCGCAGGGCTATGCCCTGCCCGATTACCCGGAGAACCCGCAAACCGATGCCGAAAAAGACGCTCGCGCCCGCTATGACGCGATCAAGGGCTCGGCTGTGAACCCGGTGCTACGCGAGGGCAACTCGGACCGGCGGGCGGCAACCGCGGTCAAGAATTTCGCCCAGTCCAACCCGCATCGCATGGGCAAATGGGTGCCCGAGAGCAAGACGCGGGTCTCGTCCATGTCGGGCGGGGATTTCTTCTCGAATGAGGCTTCGGCCACGCTGACCAGAGCGGCCAAGGCGAAGATTGTGCTGAAAGGCGCGGATGGGTCCGAGACCGTGCTGAAAGAGGGTGTCTCCTACCCCGAGGGTACGGTCGTCGATGCCACCTATATGTCGGCCAAGGCGCTGTCGGAGTTTCTTGAAGCCGAGATTGAGTCGACCAAGCAAGACGGCACGCTGTTCTCGCTGCATATGAAGGCCACGATGATGAAGGTCTCGGACCCGATCATTTTCGGCCATGCCGTGCGCGTCTGGCTCAAGCCCGTATTCGAGGAATTCGGCGACGAGATGGCCGCCCTTGGCGTGGACCCCAATTCGGGGTTGGGCGACCTGCTGGCGCGGGTCAAGGACAAGCCCGAGATCATGGCGGTCATCGAGAAAGTCCGGGCCGAACGCCCGCCGATGTATATGGTCGACAGCGACCGTGGCATCACCAACCTGCATGTGCCCTCGGACGTGATCATCGACGCCTCGATGCCCGCGCTCATTCGCGGCGGCGGCAAAGGCTGGGGACCGGATGGTCAGGAACATGACGCGAATTGCGTCATTCCCGACAATTCCTATGCGCCGGTCTATGACGAGACCATCAAGTTCTTCAAGGCGAATGGTGCTCTTAACCCGGCGACCGCTGGGACAGTGCAGAATATCGGGCTGATGGCGCAGAAGGCCGAGGAATATGGCAGCCACCCGACGACTTTCGAGATGCCGCAGGCGGGCACGGTCCAGATGGTGCTCGATGATGGCACGGTGCTGCATGAGCACAAGGTCGAGGCGGGCGATATCTGGCGCTCTGCCTCGACCCGGAAGGCCCCGATCGAGGACTGGGTGCAACTGGCCATCGACCGCCAGGCCGCGACCGGGTATCGCGCGATTTTCTGGCTGGATGAAAACCGCGCCCACGATGCCGAGCTGATCGCCTGTGTGAAGCCGATCCTCGAGGCGAAGGGCGTGGCCGACAAGTTCGAGATCATGGCGCCCCGCGAAGCGACGCGTGCTTCGCTGGAGACGATCACCAAGGGCGAGAATACGATTGCCATCACCGGCAATGTGCTGCGCGACTATCTGACTGACCTGTTCCCGATCCTC
Organism: Paracoccaceae bacterium; assembly: GCA_007134865.1. Taxonomy (GTDB): domain Bacteria; phylum Pseudomonadota; class Alphaproteobacteria; order Rhodobacterales; family Rhodobacteraceae; genus Roseinatronobacter. The sequence continues at coordinate 3,042 of SLJW01000238.1, forward strand.
GAACTGGCGACCTCGGCCAAGATGCTCTCCATCGTCAAGCTGATGAATGGCGGCGGGCTCTTTGAGACCGGTGCGGGCGGTTCGGCCCCCAAGCATGTGCAGCAGTTCCTTGAGGAAAACCACCTGCGCTGGGATTCCCTTGGCGAGTTCTGCGCGCTGGGTGAGAGCTTCCGCTTCCTCGCCGATGCCAAGGGCAACGAGAAAGCTCGCCTGCTGGGTGATGCCGTGGATGTGGCGACACAGGGTTATCTCGACAATGACAACTCGCCCCAGCGCAAGCCGGGCCAGCCCGACAACCGCGACAGCCATTACTGGTTCGCGCGCTACTGGGCCGAGGCACTGTCCAAACAGAGCGAGGATACCGCATTGGCCGCGCATTTCGCACCCATCGCCAAGAATCTGGCCGAGAAAGAGGCACAGATCATCGAAGAGTTGCGCGCGGATCGGGGCCAGAAGTTGGACACGGGCGGGTATTACCACATGGACCCGGCGAAAACCGCCAAGGCCATGCGCCCCTCGGCCACGCTGAACGCGATCATTGGCTAAGGCACCGGGCTCTGCGCCGGTCTTTGACGCGGCGATCATAGGCGCGGGCATTGTCGGTGCCGCCGTGGCGGCGGAGCTTGCCCGCCGCCACCCCGGCTGGCGCCTGCTGGTGCTGGAAAAGGAAAGCGACCCCGCGCGCCACCAGACCGGACGCAACAGCGGGGTCATTCATTCGGGCGTCTATTATACGCCGGGCAGCCTGAAGGCGAAGCTCTGCCGCGAGGGGCTGGAGAGAACCTATGCCTATTGCCACGCCAAGGGCGTGGCGGCAGAGAAGCGCGGCAAGCTGCTGGTCGCGACGGATGCGGCGGATCTGGCGCGGCTGGATGCGCTTGAGACACGGGCCGCCGAGAATGAAGTCATCGCGGAACGGCTGGACGAGGCCGGGCTAAAGGCGCATGAGCCGCATGTCACCGGGCTGGGGGCCTTGCGCATCCCGGCGACCGGGATTGTCGATTATGTCGGCATGACCCGCGCGCTCTTGGCCGAGGTCGAGGGCGCCGGTGGCGAGATCCGTTTCGGGACGGAGTTGAGCGCGCTGGAGCCACGCGGGGAGGCATGGCGGTTGCGCTGGTCGGGGGGTGAGGCGACAAGCGGGCGGGTGATCCTCTGCGGCGGGTTGCAATCCGATCGGCTGGCGCGAATGGCGGGGCTGGAAAACGACCTGCGCATCCTGCCGTTTCGGGGCGATTATTACACACTGCCTGCATCGCGCGCCGGGATCGTGCATCACATGATCTATCCGGTGCCCGACCCCGCCCTGCCCTTTCTGGGCGTGCATCTGACACCAATGATCGACGGCAGTATCACGCTCGGCCCGAATGCCGTGCTGTCACTGGCGCGCGAGGGCTATGGCAAGGCAGCGGTCAACCTGCGCGATGCACGTGAGGCGCTGGGCTATCCGGGGCTGTGGCGGGTTCTGGCGCGCTATCCGCGCGCTGTGGCGGGCGAACTGGCCAGTGCGCTCTCCAAGCGGCGCTATCTGCGGCTGGTGCAACGCTATTGCCCGTCGCTGCGGCTTGCCGACCTGACGCAACACCATGCTGGCAACCGCGCACAACTGATGCGCCGCGATGGCACGCTGGTCGATGATTTCCTGATCCTGACAGCGCCCGGCCTGACCGCAGTGCTCAACGCGCCCTCACCCGCTGCCACAAGCGCCTTGCCGATTGCCGCGCATATCTGCGACCAGGTGGCCTGAGCCGTCAGCCCTTGGCCCCCTGCCCGCGCGCATAGACGTCATCGTAGCGGGTGATGTCATCCTCGCCCAGATAGGCCCCCGTCTGCACCTCGATCAGCACCATCGGCACCTTGCCGGGGTTCTCCATCCGGTGCACCGCACCCAGGGGGATATAGACCGACTGGTTCTCGCTCACCAATTGCACTTTGTCATCGATGGTCACACGCGCGGTGCCCTCGACCACGATCCAATGCTCGGCGCGATGGTGGTGGCTTTGCAGGCTGAGCGCGCCACCGGGGTTGACGACGATGCGCTTGACCTGAAACCGCGGTCCCAGCACGAGGCTTTCATACCAGCCCCATGGGCGATAGTCGCGCGGCAGCGTCTCAGCCTGCGCGACACCAACGGATTTGAGTGTCTGCACGGCAAGTTTGACATCCTGCGCACGGTCGCGATGCGCCACCAGCACAGCATCTGGCATGGCCACAGCGATGATGTCCTCCAATCCGATGCCGACCAGATGCTGATCGGGCGATTCGGCGCGCAGCAGGCTGTTGGTGCAATCGATCGCAGTTGCGGGACCAGTCGTGACCAGACCCTTGTCATCCGGCCCACTCTCGCGCCAGACAGCTTCCCACCCGCCGAGGTCCGACCAGACACCCCCATAAGGCACGACCGCCAGGTTCTGAGCGCGCTCCATCACTGCGTAGTCGATCGATATATCCTCCAGCGCCTGCCATGGCTCCTGTGCCAGTCGGGTGAAGCCCAGATCAAGTGTGCTGGCCTGAAACGACGCTTCGGCCCCGGCGAGGATATCGGGCGCATGGGTGCGAAAGGCCTCGAGAATGGTGGTCGTCGAGAACAGGAAAATGCCCGCGTTCCAAAGATGCCTTCCTCCTGCGAGCAGGGCTGCCGCGGTTCGGGCATCGGGCTTTTCGACAAAGCCGCCCAAGGGTTGCGGTGTCGGGGTGAACTCTGGATCCGCCGGCTGCGTCAGTTCAAGCCAGCCGTAGCCAGTCTCGGCGCGGTCGGGGCAGATGCCGAAAGTCACCAATTGCCCCGAGGCTGCCGCCGGCGCCGCCGCCTGCACAGCCGCGCGGAAACGCACATCATCTGGAATGACGTGATCTGCTGGCGCAACCAGCATCAGCGCGCCGGGCGCGCGCGCATCGAGCGCGAGGGCCGCCGCGCAAATAGCCGGTGCAGTATTGCGCGCGGCAGGCTCGATCAGGATCGTCGAGGGCATGATCTCCAGCGCGGCCAGTTGTTCGATCACGATGAAGCGGAAATCCGACCCGGTAATCACCATCGGTGCTGCAAAACCCGGCCCCGACAGGCGTCGCGCCGAGGCCTGAAACAGGCTTTCCTCGCCGATCAGGGGGGCGAATTGCTTGGGGTAGGATTTGCGAGACAGAGGCCAGAGGCGCGTCCCGGAGCCGCCACAGAGAAGAAGCGGGCAAATCTCATGCGTCATGAAGACATCCTGTGCTTGTGCCGACGGTCATGCTCTGCTTCGTTCCGGCCCAGCCATGTCGCCCGCGAACCGGATCCGACCCTTTGTTAAATCACGCGTCGCGATCGACCGATAAACTCGGCAGCCCTATCGTCATTGTTGTCCCTCTGCCCGCAGCGTCGACAACGTCGACAACGTCGACGCCATCTAATCGGGAAGCCTGCCCTGCATCAAGGTCGCGCTTGCAGGTATCGCAGAAAAGGGCGGTTTTTGAGCAACATGCCAAGCATTGCAGACCGCGCGCGACGAATGCGCAGCCCAACGCGCTGCACAGCAAGAGAGAAGGCGCTTCCCTTGTGACCGAAGCCCGATCGTTCTATCTGTCTGAGAAGGTGGCCATATCCGGCCCGGAGAAAGAATGAAGGGAATCTGTCGATGGCACGTATCACAAAGGCTGTCTTTCCAGTTGCCGGGCTTGGAACGCGCTTCCTGCCCGCGACCAAGGCCATGCCGAAAGAGCTCCTGCCGATCATCGACAAACCCATCGTCCAATATGCCGTTGAAGAGGCCGTCGCGGCCGGTGTCACTGAACTGATCTTTGTCACCGGGCGCAACAAACGCGCTGTCGGGGACCATTTCGACGCCAATCTGGAACTGGAGGCGCAGCTTCTGGCCAAGGGCAAGACCGAAATCCGCGACATGGTGCGCAATATTGTGCCCGAGGGGGTTGCCTGCATCTTCGTGCGTCAGCCCGAGCCGCTTGGGCTGGGTCATGCAGTGCTCTGCGCCGCACCCGCCGTTGGTGACAACCCTTTTGTTGTGCTGCTGGCCGATGATCTGATGCAAGGCGAAATCCTGCCCACATCGGCACTCATCAGCGCCTTTGCACGCAAACCGCAGACCATCTTGTCAGTATCGGAAGTGGCAGCCGAAGACGTGTCGAAATACGGCATCCTGAAACCCGGCGCTGTCGATGAGCACGGCCTGATCTCGGTCGAGGGCATAATCGAGAAACCCGATGCTGCGGACGCGCCGTCGCGCCTGGCCTCCTTCGGGCGCTATGTCTTCACGCCCGAAGTTTTCGACATCCTGCGCGAACTGGCGCCGGGGGCCGGCGGTGAGATCCAGCTTGCCGACGCCATCGACAATCTTGCCCGCGAAGGCAAGGTTGCGGCGATTACCAACCCATCACGGCGCTATGATTGCGGGGCGAAATTCGGCTATCTGACGGCGCTTGTCGATTTTGCCCTTGCCGATGCCGAGTACCGGGATGAATTCATCGCCCTTCTGCGCGACCGGCTGGCGCAGATCGACACGCCCTGACGGCAAACAATCACTCGCCAGGGCGCTTCAGACTGAACACATCGCGCACGACCGCGTAATCGCGATACCCGCAACGCGCGAGAGGCTGAAACCGTGTGATGTCGAAAATACCTTCGACCAGACAATCTTCGCGCAGATGCACCCCGACCACCTCGCCCAGCACGAGGAAATTCGCGGCACCCGCCAGTGTGATGATCTGCGTCATGCGGCATTCCAGCGCCGCGGGGGCCCCTGCTACGCGCGCGGCCGGGATCATCCGGCACTCTTCGCGCGCCAGTCCAGCGTGGTCGAACTCATCCACCTCGCGCGGCCATGGCCCTGAACTCGCATTCATCGCGTCACGGGCAGCATATTCCACGACATTGACGCAGAACACGCCCGTCTCGTGGATATTGGCGACCGAATCCTTGGTGCCATCGCGGTCGGGTTTGGCGCTGGTCGAGGCGAACATCACCTGCGGCGGAACATAGGCGACAGCATTGAAGAAGGAATAGGGCGCGAGATTGTCCTGCCCGTCTGCGCCGCGCGTCGAAATCCAGCCAATCGGGCGCGGAGTCACGATGGCATTGAACGGGTTGTGTGGCAGGCCATGACCCTGCCGGGGCTCGTAGAACATGGGCTTGCTCCGATCTGTTTGCGCGCACCCTAGCGCCATGCTAGGGCGCCTGCCAGCGCCCATTGCGGCGGGGGACAGGACATGCAGCTTGAGCAGGAAACACCCGCCGACTGGTGGGAGGTCGAGGCGCTTTTTGACCTCTGTTTTGCGCCCGGACGCGAGGCGCTCTCGTCCTACCGACTGCGTGACGGAGTACCACCGGTAGCATCGCTCTGCCTCACACTGCGCGATGAAAACGGGCTGGCTGCCGCGATCCGGTTCTGGCCGGTTCAAGTCGCGGGCGCAGCGGTCCTGCTGCTTGGCCCGATTGCCGTGCACCCCACGCATCAGGGCGAGGGTCTGGGCGGCTGGCTGATGCAGGAAAGCCTGTCGCGGGCACGGGACGAAGGCTGGACGCGAGTGTTACTGGTGGGAGATGAGCCCTATTACAGCCGCTTCGGCTTTGCCCGAACCGACAATGTGATCATGCCGCCACCCACGAACCCCGCGCGCGTGCTGGGGCTCGCGCTTCTTGAAGGGGCATGGGAGGGCATCACCGGCGCAGTCGAGAAAAGCGCGACTCACTCCACCAGTGTCGAGACATAATCCAGCAAGGCAGGACGCGCTGACTCAAGCCCGCGCGCCTGCACCCGCGCGATGATTTCCGAGACCTCGTTGATATTCGCGCGCCGAATCAGCGACTTCACCGGCCCTATCGAGGCCGGGCGCATCGACAGCGCCGGGATCCCGATCCCGGCCAGCGCCAGCGCATCGACTGGGCGGCCCGCATCCTCACCGCAGAAGGACAAGCGTGCCTCGGCCTCGTAACAGCGGTCGACCACCAGTTGCAGGAAGGTCAGAAAAGAGGTGCTCAGCGTATCATACCGCCGCCGCACCAACTCGTTCTCACGATCCGCAGCGAAGAAGAACTGCTTGAGGTCATTGCCGCCGATCGAGATGAAATCGACTTCCTGAAAGAAGCTCTTGGGCGCATAGGCCAGCGCACAACATTCCAGCATCGCGCCGACTTGCAGGCGTTCGGGCAACACATGCCCAAGTCGCCGCTCGCGCTCAATCTCGCGCATCAGCATGTCGCGGGCACGGCTGAACTCGCTCGGCGCAGCCACCAGCGGGAACATAACGCTGAGCGGGCGGCCATTCGCGGCGCGGATCAGCGCTTGAAACTGCATCCGCAAGACACCGGGCTTGTCGAGCCCCACCCGCAACGCGCGCCAGCCCATCGCGGGGTTGGGCTCGTCGGGGCGGTTCATATAGGGCATCACCTTGTCCGAGCCGATATCGAGCGTGCGGAAATGCACATCCTTGCCATGGGCCGCATCAATCACGCGGGCATAATTCGCCACGAGCTCCGACCGCCGTGGCATCTTCTCGCGGGCAAGAAACTGCAATTCGGTGCGGAACAACCCCACCGCCTCGGCCCCGGACGAAGGCAAGGAAGGTAGATCGGCCATCAACCCGGCATTCATCTTGAGCGTCACCCGCGTGCCGCAGCGCCCCACAGCGGGTTTGTCACGCAGACTGGCATAGCGTTCCTGCGCTTTGGCCTGCATGGCCATCTTGTCACGAAAGGCCGCACTCACGCTGTCATCGGGACGCAGATGCACCACACCCTCGGTGCCATCGACAAGGATATGGTCACCATTGAGCGCCTCGGTGGTGATGCGCGGCACATTGATCACCAGCGGGATCGCCAGCGCGCGCGCCACGATCGTGGCATGGCTGCCGACCGCGCCTTCCTCCAGCACCACACCGCGCAGCTTGCGGCCATAGTCCAGCAACTCGCCGGGCCCGATATTGCGCGCCACCAGTATCGGGCGCTCGGGCATCTCGGCGCCGGTCTCGTTCCCCTGCCCGGTCAGAATACGCAGCAGGCGGTTGGACAGGTCATCGAGGTCATGCAGCCGGTCGCGCAGATAGGCGTCGGGCACCCGCTCCAGCCGCGCGCGGGCCGCCGATTGTTCCTTTTCCACCGCTGCCTCGGCCGAGAGGCCCAGCCGGATATCCTCTTCCATCCGCTTCAGCCAGCCGCGCGAATGCGCGAACATCCGGTAGGTCTGCAACACCTCCTGATGCTCCTTGTCGCGGCTGCCCGCCGCTGCCATCAATTCGTCAATCGAGACCCGCAGCTTGCCGACCGCATCATTCAGCCGCTCAAGCTCTGCCCGGCTGTCATCATTGACCAGATTGGTGATGACCACGCGCGGTTGATGCAACCAGACATTGCCTTCAGCTTCACCCTCCTGCGCTGTCACCCCATGCAGCATGACCGGGTTCTTGTGCAGCGAGGCAAAGGCCGTTTCCTCACCCACGAAAGCGCCCAGCTCGGTCATCTCGGCGATGACCATAGCCACCACTTCCAGCCCGTAAAGCTCGTCATCCGAATAGAGCCGCGGCTCCTTCGCCTGCACGACCAGCACCCCCAGCCGTTCACCAAGCCGCTGGATCGGCACGCCAAGGAAGGAAGAATATGCCTCCTCGCCAGTCTCTGACATGTAGCGAAAGCCCGGCTCAGAAGGGGCGTTGGCCGAGTTGATGGGCTTGGCGAGTTTTGCGACCCGCCCCACAAGTCCCTCACCCAAACGCAATCGCGTCTGGTGCACGGCCTCTGGCTTCAGCCCTTCGGTTGCACACAGTTCGAGAGTCTCGGGATCGCGGAACAGATAGACCGAACAAACCTCCACCCCCATCGATTCAGCGATGATGGTGGTTATGCGGTCCAGCCGCTCCTGCCCCGGACTTGCCAGCGACATCTCATCGCGCAACCGGCGCAGGAGTTTGCGAGAGTCGGTTTCGGTTCTATGGGGCATGGCCCCTCCAGATGTAATCCCCGGCGCTGGCCTCAGCCTGCCTTTTCCAGCTCGAATGCATCATGGAGTGACTGCACAGCAAGTTCCATGTATTTTCTGTCAATCAATACTGAGATCTTGATCTCGGAAGTCGCAATCACCTTGATATTGATGCCTTCTTCGGCAAGTGCGCGGAACATGCGCGCCGCAACACCCGCATGGCTGCGCATGCCGATGCCGACAACCGAGACTTTCGCGGCATCCGTATCAACCTCCAGCTTCTCATATTTGATCGAGTCTGTCGCGCGGGCCTCCTCCAGTGCCTTTTGGGCACGGGCAACCTGATCGACCGGACAGGAAAACGTCATATCGGTGACGGGCTTTTCATGGCCCCGATAATCTTTCTCCGAGATATTCTGCACGATCATGTCCACATTAACCCCGGCCTCTGCCAATGGGCCGAAGATGGCAGCGGCAATACCGGGGCGGTCCTCGACCGTAACCAGCGTAAGTTTCGCTTCCTCGCGGCTGAAGGCCAGGCCCGAGACGACTTTCGATTCCATGATTTCTTCCTCATCGCAGACCAGGGTTCCCGAACTCTCATCCGTATCATCGAAAGATGACAGCACACGCAAACGCACCTTGTAGCGCATCGCCAGCTCCACCGAGCGCGTCTGCAGCACCTTCGCACCCAGCGAGGCCAGTTCCAGCATCTCCTCGAAACTGATCTTGTCAAGCTTGCGCGCCTTCGAGGTGATGCGCGGGTCGGTGGTATAGATGCCATCGACATCAGTGTAGATATCGCAGCGCTCGGCCCCGAAGGCCGCGGCGAAGGCCACCGCCGTCGTGTCCGACCCGCCCCGGCCCAGCGTCGTGATGCGCCCTTCCGGGCTGACCCCCTGAAAGCCCGCGATCACGGCGACCTTGAAGCCTTCTGCGAATTTCGCGTCGATATTGGCCCGCGGGATATCGACAAAGCGCGCGGCCCCATGCGCGCTGGTGGTTTGGATCGGCACCTGCCAACCCTGCCATGACCGCGCAGGCACATCCATCTCCTGCAAGGTCAAGGCCATCAGCCCGGCGGTGACGTTCTCGCCCGAACTGACCACGGCGTCATACTCACGCGCATCATAAAGCGGCGAGGTCTCGCCCACCCAACCGACCAGTTCATTGGTCTTGCCCGCCATGGCCGAGACGATGACGATCACATCATAGCCGCGCGCGACCTCGGCGCGCACCTTTTGCGCAGCATGGCGAATGCGGTCCAGATCAGCGACCGAGGTGCCACCGAATTTCATCACCAGAAGCGGCATGGTCCGACCCTTCCCCGTCGAATTGCGCGCTTCTTCTATGCGGCACAGGCGGACGGCGCAAGGTGCCGCGATGCTGTCGCCGCAAGATCAGCACTTGCACACTCCGAGGCTGGCACATCAATTCTGAATATCGGCTTCATCTTGCCAGAAATACGCA
>SLJW01000230.1 GCA_007134865.1 Paracoccaceae bacterium
AGCAGGGCGCCTTCGGCGCCCTGCCCTCGCAGATCACTCGGCTGCTTTCAGCCCCCGCGCCTCGCGCACCAGATCGAGGATCTTCTTCGCGGCCTCCGGAATATTCGTGCCGGGGCCGAAAATGGCCTTCACCCCGGCATTATAGAGAAATTCGTAATCCTGCTGCGGGATCACACCGCCACAGATCACGAGAATATCCCCCGCCCCAGCGGCCTGAAGCTCCTTGACCAGTTCCGGTGCCAACGTCTTGTGACCAGCGGCCTGCGACGAGATACCGATGATATGCACATCATTGTCGATCGCGTCCTGCGCCGCTTCGGCGGGGGTCTGGAACAGCGGGCCGACATCGACATCGAAGCCGATATCGGCAAAGGCCGTGGCAATCACCTTGGCGCCGCGGTCATGCCCGTCCTGCCCCATCTTGACCACCAGCATGCGCGGGCGCCGTCCCTCGGCCTCGGCGAAGGCCTCGACATCGCGCTGGATGGCGGCGAAACCGTCATCCCCCTCATAGGCGGCACCATAGACCCCGGCGAGGGTTTTCACTTCTGCCCGATGGCGGCCGAAAATCTTTTCCATGGCCATGCTGATCTCTCCGACTGAGGCCCGCGCACGGGCGGCTTCGACCGCGGCTTCCAGAAGATTGCCGCCCTCCGACGCGCGGCGCGTCAGCTCTGCAAGCGCCGCCTCGCAGGCAGCCTCGTCGCGGCTGGCGCGGATGCGCTCCAGCCGTGCGATCTGGCTGTCGCGCACTTTTACGTTGTCGATATCGAGAATGTCGATCGGGTCTTCTTTCTCCTTGCGATACTTGTTGACCCCGACGATCACCTCTTCGCCACGGTCGATCATCGCCTGACGCCGCGCGGCGGTCTCCTCGATCCTGAGCTTGGGCATGCCCGAGGCAACGGCCTTGGTCATGCCGCCCATCTCCTCGACCTCTTCCATCAGTGCCCATGCGGCCTCGGCCAGATCATGGGTGAGCTTCTCGATGTAATAGCTGCCCGCCAACGGATCGACGACCTTGGTGACGCCCGTCTCCTCCTGCAGCACAAGCTGGGTATTCCGGGCAATCCGGGCGCTGAACTCTGTTGGCAGGGCAATCGCCTCATCCAGCGCGTTGGTGTGCAGGCTTTGCGTGCCGCCCAGCACCGCGCTCATCGCCTCATAGGCCGTGCGGATGACGTTGTTATAGGGGTCCTGCTCCTGCAACGACACGCCCGAGGTCTGGCAATGGGTCCGCAGCATTTTCGATTTGGGGTCATTGGGCTCGAACTCATCCATGACCCGCGACCACAACAGCCGCGCCGCGCGGAGTTTCGCAATCTCCATGAAGAAATTCATGCCGATGGCGAAAAAGAACGACAGCCGCCCGGCGAAACGGTCCACATCCATCCCGCGCGCAATCGCCGCGCGGACATATTCGCGCCCATCGGCCAGCGTGAAACCCAGCTCCTGCACAAGGTTCGCGCCCGCCTCCTGCATGTGATAGCCGGAGATCGAGATCGAGTTAAAGCGCGGCATCTCGTTCGAGGTGTATTCGATGATATCCGCGATGATCCGCATCGAGGGCTCCGGCGGGTAGACATAGGTGTTGCGGACCATGAACTCCTTGAGGATGTCATTCTGGATCGTGCCCGACAGGAGCTTGCGATCCACCCCTTGCTCCTCGCCAGTGACGATGAAATTCGCCAGAATCGGGATCACCGCGCCATTCATGGTCATCGACACCGAGACCTTCTCGAGCGGGATGCCGTCGAAGAGGATCTTCATGTCCTCGACCGAATCGATGGCCACACCCGCCTTGCCGACATCGCCGGTGACGCGCGGATGGTCGCTGTCATAGCCCCTGTGCGTGGCCAGATCGAAGGCGACCGAGACGCCCTGCTGCCCCGCGGCCAGCGCCTTGCGATAGAAAGCGTTGCTCTCTTCGGCGGTGGAAAAGCCCGCATATTGGCGGATCGTCCAGGGGCGGCCCGTATACATGGTCGCGCGCACGCCGCGTGTATAGGGCGCCTCGCCGGGGATGCTGTCCAGATGCGGCAGTCCCGCGATATCGTCAGGCACGTAAAGCGGCTGGACCGGGATACCCTCGAGCGTATCCCAGGTCAGGCTTTCGATGGGGCGCGATTTCAACTCGCGCGCAGCGATCTCCGACCAGCGGCGTTTGGCATCGCTCATGACAGGTCCTTTCCTTGATTGGGTGTGCAGAATTTCTCGCACCCTCTGGTGTATTCCGCGCGAAACCGCCTATATTCACGACAAGCAGGAGGCGTCATGACACGGATTACAGCGCTTGTTCTCGCAATGGTTTTTCCCGCCGGGGCCATCGCGTCGGAGGCGGAAGAATTGCTGGCGGGCACACCCGCCTCGGAACTGGTGCAAGAAGCCAGCGCCGCAGAAGAGATGCTGGCCGAGGCCGAGGGATTGTTGTTCATGGATGCGCGCGAGGTCGATGTTCGCGACTTCATATGGACGCATAGGATCATCGTGGTGATGGCCAACACGCCGGATGACCCGCAATTCACCCGCCAGCTTGAGGCGCTGCGTGATCGCGAAGACGAATTTGTCGACCGCGATGCCGTGGTGATCTTTGATGCCCATCCAGAGGATAGCAGCCCCTTGCGGCAGGTGATGCGCCCGCGCGCCTTCATGACGGCGATCATCGACAAGGATGGCGAGGTCAAGGCGCGGCGACCCGCCGTGCGCACCGGGCGCGAACTGATGGCGGTGATCGACCGATTCCCGACACGGCGGCAGGAGGTTCTCGAGCGGTTGCCCTCGGGACGCTGAAGGCGTTTCAAAAGGTGGCTTGCGCCAAGATCTTCCTTGAGGGGGCTGCCGCCCACCTGCGCTCTTGGCGAAGTCCCCCGCGAGTGTTTTGGGCAAGAAAATGGGGTCATTGGAAATACCCCTGTTTCTCGGCCCATTGTGACATCAGCCACCAGCCCGGCCCGAAGGTGCCGATGAGCCAGAAGACAACGGCTGTGCCGGGGTCGAGAAAGCCTGCCCAGACAGCCCCGACCATCAGCGCGCCGAGCCCATAGACCAGCCCGCCACCCACGGCCACGAATTCGAGCCCGAGGCGCAGTTTGCTAAGGATCGGGAAGAGCCCGTGGAACAGCGCCATCCCGGCAAGCGGCGGCACCAGCAGCAGGACGGTCTGGCCCTCGCGCACGCCGTCGGCGATCTGGGTCAGCACCAGCACGGCCAGCGCCAGCCCCGCCATGAAGCTGATCAGATAGACGATAAACAGGCGCATGGGCGTGCGCTTCATGCCTCGAACTCCATTATGACCTCGTCAACGGCCAGCGAGGCGCCGGGTTCAGCGTTGATTTTCGCCACCTTACCCTTGCGCTCGGCGCGCAGGATATTCTCCATCTTCATCGCCTCGATGGTGGCGAGCGGCTGCCCCTCATAGACCTCGTCGCCTTCGGCCACCGCAATCGAGACCACCATGCCCGGCATCGGGCAGAGCAGCAGTTTCGAGGTATCGGGCGGCAGTTTCTCGGGCATCAGACGCGCGAGTTCTGCCTGACGCGGTGAGAACACATGGACCTTCATGTCTGCACCGCGCAGACGCACCCGGTAACCACCGGGTATCTTGGCGACCTTCATCACAAGCGGCGCGCCATTGACTGTCAGACGCGCCAGCGGTTGGCCCGGCAGCCAGTCCGAGGTGATCCGGTACTCCTGCCCCAGGAGCGCGACTGTCGCTCCCTCACGGTCGGCGCGGATGCTGGCCTGCAGGCGTTCATCAGCGATATTGACCACCCAGTCGCTGCCCACCACGCGCTCGTGATTGTCCATCCGCCCCGAAATCCGCGCGCGCCGGATCTCGGCCACGCGGTGCATCGCGCAGGCACAAGCGGCAACACGGTGCAGCAAATCGGCCGGCAATTTCGCGCCTTCGAATCCATCCGGGTATTCCTCGACGATGAAGGCAGTGGTGATCTCGCCCGAGACGAAGCGCGGATGGTCCATCACTGCCGAGAGGAACGGCAGATTATGACCGATGCCCTCGACTTCGAACTCGTCGAGCGCGAGGCGCATCTCATTGATCGCCTCGCCACGGGTGGGGGCCCATGTGCAGAGCTTGGCGATCATCGGGTCGTAATACATCGAGATCTCGCCACCCTCAAAGACGCCGGTGTCATTGCGCACGGCGCGCGCCGACTCTGCCACTTCCGCAGGCGGGCGGTATCGCGTCAGGCGACCGATGGAGGGCAGGAAGTTGCGATAAGGGTCCTCGGCATAGAGGCGGCTCTCGATGGCCCAGCCGTTGATATTGAGGTCACCTTGTGCGAACGGCAGTTTTTCACCCGCCGCAACGCGGATCATCTGTTCGACCAGGTCAACGCCGGTAATCAGCTCGGTGACAGGGTGCTCCACCTGCAGCCGGGTATTCATCTCGAGGAAATAGAAATTGCGGTCGCCATCGACGATGAATTCAACCGTACCCGCCGAGGTGTAGCCCACGGCCTGCGCCAGCGCCACGGCCTGTTCGCCCATGGCCTCGCGTGTGGCCTCGTCAAGGAAGGGCGAGGGCGCTTCTTCGATGACCTTCTGGTTGCGGCGCTGGATCGAGCATTCGCGCTCATGCAGATAGACGCAATTGCCGTGCTGATCGGCGAGGACCTGAATCTCGATATGGCGGGGTTGGGTCACGAATTTCTCGATGAAGATGCGGTCGTCGCCGAAACTCGACGCCGCCTCGTTCTTGGAGGACTGGAACCCCTCGCGCGCCTCGTCATCATTCCAAGCGATCCGCATGCCCTTTCCGCCGCCCCCGGCGGACGCCTTGATCATGACCGGATAGCCGATCTCATTCGAGATTTTCACCGCTTCATCAGCATCCGCGATCAGCCCCATGTAACCGGGCACTGTGCTCACACTGGCCTCGGCGGCGAGTTTCTTGGAAGTGATCTTGTCGCCCATCGCCTCGATGGCCGATGCGGGCGGGCCGATGAAGGCCACGCCCTCGGCGGCCAAGGCCTCGGCGAATTTCATATTCTCGGAGAGGAAGCCATAGCCAGGGTGCACGGCCTCGGCGCCGGTCTGGCGGATCGCGTCCATGATCTTGTCGATCACGATATAGGACTGGATCGCGGGCGCCGGGCCGATATGGACGGCCTCATCGGCCATTTCCACATGCAGCGCATTGCGGTCAGCATCGGAATAGACCGCAACTGTCTTGATCCCCATCTTGCGGGCGGACTTGATGACGCGGCAGGCGATCTCGCCACGGTTGGCAATCAGGATTTTCGAGAACATGCGGGCTCCTTGGCAGGCGTTAGAGGGCGTTGGGGAGGTGACATCTCACTCTTCCCATGTATCAAAGGCGAATTCGGACGAACCGTCGAAAAGCTGCGGAAAACCGGCCTCGGCGGCGCGCATATCAACGCGCAAGAGCGCGTCATAGCTGGCAGGGTCAAAGGGGTCCTCGGCCGGGACGACCTCACGCCCCAGCAGCCACGACAGGCGACCCGCGTCAAGATTGCCGCGCTTGAACGGCGCGTCGCCGAAATGTGCGATCAGCGCACCGAGGAAGGCCTCATCGGCGCGCCGGTCCATCAGGCGACGATCAGCATAACGTTTGCGCGCGACCAATGCAGTCACGCCCTTGGGATTGGCGCGGCGGATGGTGAACTGGAAATCCGTGCCGGGAAGACGCCCCGGAAAGCCGCGATGCTTCAGCATGCCCACCCCCTGCGCGAGGGGGCGCGGCTGGGCCGGCCCCGGTCAGCAGCGAGCGCCAGAGCCGGGATCAGTCTTGAGTTACTTGCTCTTGGTGGCGACGGGTTCAGCCATGACGGGCTCCAACATGACCGGCTCTGGTTCTGGTTCTGGCGCCTTGCGGGCACAGGACGCGATAACAAGGGTTGCACCGAAGATGGCAGCGATGGTGAGTTTGGACATGGCTCTCTCCTGTAGCAGCAGGGTACCGGGTCTTGTGCTGAAGCACCCCCACCCGGAACGACACATGCGACGTGCCTCCACGAACGCAGCAGTGCAAGCCTAACGAAAGCGCGCTGGCTTGGCCACAGAAGAATATTCAGCCGCGCGCGAACAGCAGCGCGACGGCAGATCGCTATGCGCGATGGGAAAGCCGGGGCAGGACCAGCGCCCTGCCCCGAGCGATGATCAACGGTATTTGCCTTTGGTCGTCGTCGGCTCGACATAGATCGGCGCCGAGACGGGCTCAAAGTGCTGCACAGGTTCGGGGGTCTGTTTGGCGCAGGTTGCCGGGATGAAGGACACCAGGAACGCTGCGACCAATGCGAGTTTCGCCATTGTAATCTCCTGCTCGTATTGCCGGGGTGCAGATTCCAGATTGCCCGCACCCATTGGTTTTGGTCTGCATGGGCCAGAATTGGCGCATACGGGCCGACAATACCGCGTTTGTAGAATCCTGACCACGAAAAACTACGCAGGCGCAGGAGTTGTGGCGCAGTTGCATCATTCGCGCAGGCCGGGTTGCGGTTAATCATGGTAGTCGTCCATATCCAGTTCACAGCCATCCATGGTGAAACTGAACCACTCGAAGAGTTGCAACGAGTCGCTGTCCATCACGCCGAATTCCACGTCTCTGTCCATCAGCGTGATCACTGCCCCCTCCCAGCCCTGGTCTTGCGGGTGGATGTCAGTGCCGAGCAGCGCGCGGATCTGGGTCTCGCAGAGCCACAGCATGTCTTCAAAAACCAACTCCATATTCGCCGCATAGAGGCTTGCTGGTTCGCGCAGGCGCTCCACCACGAAGCGCAGACGAATGACCGAGAGGTCTTCATCCCAGACTGGCTCCAGCGCAACAGCGCTTACACCCGACGGCATGAGTATCTGAGTAGCGGACAGCGCCCCCGAGGCGAAGCCCAGAGCGAGCATGCCTGCCAGCGAAGGTGTCTGCCACCCTACCCTCATGTCCAGATCACCGACAGCGCGGCGCCGAGGCCGCACAGCCCGCCGACCCAATAGGCCAGTGAGTAATGCCAGCGCGACCGACGGATCAGGCGAATGAGCCCCTCTTCGCTATGTGCCTCGCGCAGTCCGAATGCATTGATCAGACCGCGTCCGACGATGGTAGGGTTATCCCCCTCCATTCGCTCGACGGCCAGCCAGTAGGTTGCATAATTCACGATCTGAACCTGCCAGAGACAGCAATAGGTGAAACACAATATCGCAACGGTCGCCATCGCCTGCACAACCTGCCCGGCCCCCGAAACAGTGCCGATCTGGGTCAGCAGGAGTGCCAGTGGCGCCCCTGCGGCGGCCAGCGCCAGCCGCTCGCTTTCCAGCAGGCGATCGGCAGCAAAACCACGCGCATCCGGGTGCCCGGGAGGCGTTACAGCGGAATGTTGTCGTGTTTCTTCCATGGTTTGGTAAGTTTCTTCTTGCGCAGAGAGGCAAAGGCCCGCGCCACACGCTTGCGCGTCGACTGCGGCATGATCACTTCATCGATGAAGCCTTTCTCCGCGGCCACAAACGGGTTGGCGAAGCGCTCCTCGTATTCGTTGATCCGCGCGCCGGTCTTTTCCGCATCGCCAAGCTCCGAGCGGTAGAGAATCTCGACTGCCCCTTTCGAGCCCATGACCGCAATCTCGGCCGTGGGCCAGGCATAGTTGAAATCCGCGCCCATATGCTTCGACGCCATCACGACATAGGCGCCACCATAGGCCTTGCGGGTGATGACGGTCACTTTCGGCACGGTCGCCTCGCCATAGGCGAAGAGGAGCTTCGCGCCATGCTTGATGACGCCGCCATATTCCTGCCCGGTGCCGGGCAGGAAGCCGGGCACATCGACAAAGGTCAGGATCGGGATCTCGAACGCGTCACAGAAACGCACGAAACGCGCAGCCTTTCGGCTCGAGTCGATATCGAGACAGCCTGCCAGCACCAGCGGCTGATTGGCCACCACGCCCACCGTACGCCCCTCCAGCCGGATAAATCCGGTAATGATATTCTTGGCAAATTCGGCCTGAAGTTCATAGAAGTCACCCTCATCCGCAACCTTGAGGATCAGTTCCTTCATGTCATAGGGGGTGTTGGGATTGTCGGGGATCAGCGTGTCAAGGCTCGCCTCTAGGCGCGCCGGGTCATCGAAGAACGGCCGTCGCGGCACGCCCTCGCGATTATTGAGCGGAAGAAGATCGACCAGCCGCCGCACCTCTATCAGGGCTTCGACATCATTCTCGAACGCAGCATCGGCGACCGAGGATTTGCGCGTATGGGTGAGCGCACCACCCAACTCCTCGGCAGTCACGACCTCATTCGTCACGGTCTTCACCACATCTGGGCCCGTGACGAACATGTAGCTTGAATCCTTCACCATGAAGATGAAATCGGTCATCGCCGGAGAATAGACGGCACCGCCCGCACAGGGGCCCATGATCACCGAAATCTGCGGCACCACGCCCGAGGCCATGATATTGCGCTGAAACACCTCGCCATAGGCAGCTAGGCTGGCAACACCCTCCTGAATCCGTGCGCCGCCCGAGTCGTCAAGCCCGATGACCGGGGCACCATTCTGGACGGCCATATCCATGATCTTGCAGATCTTGGCGCCATGCGTCTCCGAGACCGACCCGCCCATGACCGTGAAATCCTGGCTGAAGACATAGACCAGACGACCATTGATCGTGCCCCAGCCGGTCACCACGCCGTCACCCGCCGGGCGCTCAGCCTGCATGCCGAAATCGGTGCAGCGATGGGCGACGAACATGTCGAATTCCTCGAAACTGCCCTCGTCGAGCAACAGCTCGATCCGCTCGCGCGCGGTGAGCTTTCCCTTGGCATGCTGCGCGTCGATCCGGCGCTGTCCACCGCCGAGGCGTGCCGTCTCGCGACGGATTTCGAGTTGTTGCAGGATGTCCTTCATGCGCCCTCCCCAAGCAAAGCAGCCCGTTTGTGCGCGACCATACTTGCACTGGCCCGCGCGGAAAAGCAGAAACCAGAAAATTTGCAAATACCAGTAAGCCTTAGGCGGCTAATTTGCATAACGACTTCGCGCTTGCCTTTCGGCGCGAAAGCTTATCTTGTGCACATGTTCATTATTCCCGCCTGCGAGTCAGACATGCCTGCCCCCTGCCCCCTTGCCCATGCCATTTCATGCTTGCCCAACTCTGGTAGCGTGACATCGGCGACAACAGGGCGCATGGCATGAGCGTCGCAGCCCCCTCTGCCCGCTTCCTCGACGCGACGACACCGCCCCATGTCGCAACGCTGGTCGCGCTCTCGTCCATCGCAGCGCTGGCGATGAATGTGTTTCTGCCCTCACTGCCCTCGATGACGGCTTATTTCGGGACCGATTATGCGGTAATGCAGCTCTCGGTCTCGCTCTATCTCGCCGTGAATGCGGTGCTTCAGGTTTTTGTCGGCGCGATTTCGGACCGGTTCGGGCGCAGGCCCGTCATGCTGGCTTCGCTATGGATCTTCATCATCGCGACAATCGGCACATTGCTCGCGACCTCGGCATTTGTGTTTCTCTTCTTCCGCATGATGCAGGCCAGCGTGGTCGCATGTATCGTGCTCTCGCGCGCCTCGATCCGCGATGTGATGGACGAGGCCCAATCCGCCTCGCGCATAGGCTATGTCACCATGGGCATGGCACTGGTGCCGATGATCGCGCCCGCCATCGGCGGGCTGCTGGATGAGGTGTTCGGCTGGCGTGGCGCCTTCGGGCTGATGCTGCTGGCCGGGATCGGCGTGCTGTTCCTCGGCTGGCGCGACATGGGCGAGACCAAGCTCGACCGGGGCGGTTCGATGCGCGCGGTCTTCGCCGAAGTGCCGGAACTGATGCGCGCGCGGCGTTTCTGGGGCTATTGCATCACTGCCATGCTGTCGTCAGGGGCGTTCTTTGCCTATCTCGGCGGTGCGCCTTTCGTGGGCTCGGAAGTGCTCGGGCTCTCACCCTCCACCCTCGGGCTCTTCTTCGGCGCGCCTGCCATCGGCTATGCAGCGGGTAATTTCCTGTCGGGGCGCTATACCGGGCGCCTGGGCATCAACCGCATGATCCTGCTTGGCTGCATCATCGGCTTCGCTGGCATGGCGCTGCTGCTCCTTCTGTCGCTCAGTTTCCCTCTGACCGCGCTTATATTCTTCGGCTGTTTCGTCTTTACCGGGGTCGGCAACGGCATGCTGCTGCCCTCGGCCACATCGGGGATGATGTCGGTGCGTCCGCATCTGGCCGGAACCGCCAGCGGCATCGGTGGGGCGATCCTGATCGGCGGCGGCGCGGCGCTCTCGGCCCTCGCCGGGGCGCTGCTGACCCCCGAGAGCGGGGCCATGCCGCTGATCTGGCTTTTGTTCACCACCACTGCGCTGGCCTTCCTGCCCATGTTCTATGTCATCCGGCGCGAGCGCCAGATTTCGGCTTGACGCAATCGGCTGGCTTTGCAAACTCGACTGAAAGCTTAGCAAACCCCCTGAGGCCCGCATGCCACCGCAGAAACTCTATGCCGGGGCCAAGCTGCGCGAGACCCGCAACCAGCTTGGGCTGACACAAAAAGATTTCGCGGCGCGGCTCGGTGTCTCGCTGCCCTATCTCAACCAGATGGAGAACAACAACCGCCCGTTCTCGACCTCGGTCGTGCTGGCCCTGGCGCGCGAGTTCGGCATGGATGTGACCGAGCTGTCGGCCGGTGACAGCGAGCGGCTGGTTTCGGACCTGCGCGAGGCCTTTGCCGACCCGCTCTTCGGCAATGCCGCCCCTGCCCTACCCGATCTGCGTCTTGTCGGCGCCAATGCCCCCGGTTTCGCCCGCGCCTTTCTCGACCTGCACCGCGCCTATCGGCAGGGGCAGGAACAACTGGCCTCGCTCGACGAGGCGCTGGGACGCGAGGATACCACGCTGCGGCTCAGCCCATGGGAAGAAGTGCGCGATTTTTTCCATTATTGCGACAATTACATCGACGCCGTGGACCGCGCCGCCGAACGCTTCGCCAATGCAGAGCGCGACCCGTTCACACTGGCGAGCGAGGCGCTCGCCCGCTGCCGCGTGACCCTGCGCATGGGTCAGGGGGGCCTGCGCGATTTCGACCGCGAGAGCGGCATTCTGGAAATCTCGGCCAAGGCCTCGCGCCCGACACAGGCGTTTCAACTGCTGCATCAGGTCGCACTGCTGACGCAGCACGACCTGCTCGAGGCCACGCTGGATCTGGCCCGCTTCCAGTCGGAGGAGTCCCGCGCCATCGCCAAGATCGGGCTGGCAAATTATTTCGCCGGGGCCGCGCTCATGCCTTACCGGCGGTTTCTGGAGGCCGCCGAGACCACTCGCCACGACCTCGAAGCGCTGGCAGAGCAATTCGGCGCGTCCATCGAGCAGGTGGCGCACCGGCTATCGACCTTGCAGCGCCCCGGCGCCAAGGGGGTGCCGTTCTTCTTCGTGCGGGTCGATCAGGCGGGCACGATCACGAAACGCCATTCGGCCACGCGACTGCAATTCGCGCGTTTCGGGGGTGCCTGTCCGCTCTGGAACGTGCATCGCGCCTTCGAGACGCCAGGCCGGTTTCTGCGCCAACTGGCCGAGACCCCGGACGGGATGCGTTATTTCTGCCTTGCGCTGGCTGTGACCAAGGCCGGCGGAGCCTACCACGCGCCGGTGCGCCGCTATGCCATCGGGCTGGGTTGCGAGATCGACCATGCGCAGCGGCTGGTCTATGCCGATGGCATGGATATCAGCCGCGGCGCAAGTTTCGACCCGATTGGCATTTCCTGCCGCATCTGCGAGCGCGACAATTGCCATCAACGCGCGGTGCCACCGCTGGAGCGTCGATTGCGGGTCGACCATGACCACCGCGCTCTGCTGCCCTATCGGATCGAGTAGAGACTGCGCTCGTAAGAGAGAGGTGACTGGACTTGCGCCCGACTGACATGCTCGTTTTGATGGGGATGCATGCCAATCGGGCGCCGTCGTGGACAAGGCGTGCGGCCCCGTCCAGACTTTCTCAATCGAAGATTTCGTTGTCAACAACACCCCAGAGATGGCGCTTCTCGACCCAGCCGCGCGCGCCATCAAGCTCGATCCGGCACCACTCGGCCCCACATTGCCGCAACCGCGCAATCACACCACGCTCCAGGAGCGCAGTCACAGCGCTTTGTGAGTCTCCGCGCTGGTGAAGCTGGACCATGTCGGATTGCACCAGCGCCGTGCGCACACCGGAGAGCAGCGCATAATGCATCCAGCCGCCCTTGCCGTCGCTGTCCTCGACCCGGCGCCAATGCTCATACTCGGCGGTCACGCGCAGCGGAATGTCGCGCCGTGTATAGACATAATCGATGCGATGAGATTGGTCCGGCCCCCGGCGGGCGTTGCCCTCATTTGCCTTGAGTGAGACGAAGCGCGGCATCGGCAGATTTGTTACCGGACCACGCTCGGCGACCTGGGCCGCAACGGGCCCGGCGGCAAGGCACGCTGCAAGAGCCGCGCCCCAGATTCGCGTAAATTTCATGTTCGTCCCTGTCCCGGTTATCTCCGGGATCCCTGACTGCTCTGATTTGCCTCTCCCGCACATGAGCCCACAAGAGCGCTTGTAGATCATGGCGAGTGCTGGCAGTTTGCCTCAAAGCGAATGCATAGCCAAGAGGTGAGACGCGCCGATGCCAAATACCCGCCTGAGTGTTGTCGTTACGCGACGCCTGCCCGATGTAGTCGAAACCCGTCTCAAAGAGCTGTTCGATGTCACCCTGCGCGACGAGGACACGCCGCTGACGCGCGAGGAGCTGTCCGAGGCGATGCGCAGCGCCGATGTGCTGGTGCCCACGATCACCGATGATATCGACGCCAGCATGATGGCGCAGGCCGGGCCGCGGCTGAAGCTGATCGCCAATTACGGCGCGGGCGTGGACCATATCGATGTGCAATCGGCACGCCAGCGCGGCATTCTGGTGTCGAACACGCCGGGTGTGGTCACCGAAGACACCGCGGATATGGTCATGGCGCTGATGCTGGCGGTGACGCGCAAGATCCCGCAGGGGCTGGCCGAGATGCAGGCCGACGCGTGGCATGGCTGGTCGCCGCTCGGCCATCCGGGCACGCGGATCGGCGGCAAGCGGCTGGGCATCCTCGGGATGGGTCGGATCGGGCAGGCCGTGGCGCGGCGCGCGAGCGCCTTCGGCATGCAGGTGCATTATCATAACCGCCGCCGCCTGCGCCCCGAGGTCGAAGAGGCGCTTGAGGCCAGCTACTGGGAGAGCCTCGATCAGATGGTCGCGCGGATGGATGTGATCTCGATCAACTGTCCGCACACGCCCTCGACTTTTCATCTGATGAACGCGCGCCGGTTGAAGCTGATGAAACCCTCGGCCGTGATCATCAACACCTCGCGCGGTGAGGTGATCGACGAGAACGCGCTGACGCGGGGCCTGCGGGCAGGCGAGATTGCCGGGGCCGGGCTCGACGTGTTCGAGCGCGGCCATCACATCAACCCGCGCCTGCGCGAATTGCCCAATGTCGTGCTCTTGCCGCATATGGGCTCGGCCACGCTCGAAGGCCGGGTCGAGATGGGCGAGAAGGTGATCCTGAACATCAAGACCTTCGCCGATGGCCACCGTCCGCCCGATCAGGTGCTGCCCGGGATGTTGTGACATGCCCTCGCGGGTGCGTGAGGGCGCGCGAGGGGCTTTGCGCTTGACCTTGCATGGCAATCCGATGAGGTTGCAGCAAAAGCCCGAGCAGGATCGCCCATGACTGGCCACACCCCCCCTTTTGCGGCGTTCGAATGGATGATCGCCTGGCGCTATCTGCGCGCCCGCCGCGCCGAAGGCGGCGTGAGCGTGATGACGGTGATTTCATTTGTCGGCATCATGCTGGCAGTCTTTGCGCTGATCGCCACGCTCTCGGTGCGTTCGGGTTTTCGGGCCGAATTTGTGGACACAATTCTCGGCGCGAATGCGCATGTGACCGTCTATTCTTCGGTCCATGTCGATGAGGCCGGGCGCACCAGTCGCGTGATCGAGGATTATGAGGAGATGGCCGAGCGGCTTGCGGCTGTGCGCGGTGTGACGCGGGTCGCGCCGCTGGTGCGCGGTCAGGTCATGGCCTCGGCGCATGGACGCAATTCCGGGGTCGAGGTTTTCGGGATCAGTCAGGATAATCTGCTCACCATCCCGCGCGTGGCCGATCCCGAGCATGCGCTCGGCGATATCGACCGCTTCACCGAAGGCATCGCCATAGGCTCGGGCGTTGCGCGCGAATTGAATGTCAGCCTTGGCGATACGATCCGCATCATCTCACCCGATGGGGCACAGACCGCCTTTGGCACGTCTCCGCGCATCTCGGCCTATGAGGTGGTCTACATCTTCACGGCCGGGCGCTACGACATAGACCGAACGCGCATCTATATGCCGTTTGACGAGGCGCAACTCTTCTTCAACCGCGATGGCGTCGCGGATGAGATGGAGGTCATGGTCGCAAACCCCGACCAGATCGACGCAATGCGCACGGACCTGCTGCGCGCGGGCGGCGAACGCGCAATGCTCTGGACATGGCGCGACAGCGCGGGGGCGTTTCTGCGCGCGCTCGATGTCGAGGATAACGTGATGTTCGTGATCCTCTCGATCCTCGTTCTGATCGCGGCGATGAATATCATCTCGGGGCTGATCATGCTGGTCAAGAACAAAGGCCGCGATATCGGCATCCTTCGTACGATGGGGCTCAGCGAGGGATCGGTGCTGCGGGTGTTCTTCATCTGCGGGGCGAGCGTGGGCGTGCTGGGCACGATTGCCGGGGTGATCCTCGGCTGCCTGTTCGCGATTTATATCGACCCGATCTTCAGCCTGGTAAATTATGTCTCGGGCGGGGGTGTCTGGGACCCGTCGATCCGGGGTATCTACAACCTGCCAGCAGAATTGCGGCTCGAGGATGTGGTCAAGTCGGTGGCGCTCTCGCTGTCGCTGTCCTTTGTGGTGACGATCTTCCCGGCGCGACGCGCAGCGCGCATGAACCCGGTCGAGGCCTTGCGCTATGAATGAGCAGGCCCTTGCGCTCGACGCGATCACCAAGACCTACAATCAGGGCAAACCTAACGAAGTGCAGGTCCTGCGCGGCGCCTCACTGACGCTCGACCGCGGCGAAGTCGTGGCGCTGGTCGCACCATCGGGGGCGGGCAAATCAACGCTTCTGCATATTGCCGGACTGCTGGATACGCCCGATTCCGGCGCGGTGCTGATCGACGGGGCCGACATGACACGGCTGGGGGACCGCAAACGCACGGCGACGCGGCGCGGTCAGGTAGGGTTCATCTACCAGTTTCACCACCTGCTGCCCGAATTCTCGGCGCTGGAAAACATCGTGCTGCCGCAACTGGCCAATGCCGTAGCAGCGCGCACGGCCGAAACGCGCGCGCTCGAGCTTCTGGACCGGGTCGGGATCGCGGCGCGGGCATCGCATCGCCCCGCGGCCCTGTCTGGGGGCGAGCAGCAGCGCGTAGCCTTCTGCCGAGCGCTTGCCAACAACCCCAGCCTGCTGCTGGCCGACGAGCCGACAGGCAACCTCGATCCCGAGACCTCGGATCAGGTCTTCGCCACGCTCATGAGCCTCGTGCGCGAAACCGGGCTGTCAGCCCTGATTGCCACGCACAATATTGAGCTGGCCCGGCGCATGGACCGGATCGTGCGGCTGGATTCAGGTCAGATTGTTCCTGCGTGATCCGAGCGAACGGCTTTCTGGCTCATATCACCTTGCGCTGTCTGGCACATGCTCGGTCAGGGGCGGCTCAGTCGCAATGCCTTTCTGTGGCCCAAGCACCGCATCGATAAGCGCAAGTGCCGCCGCCAGTTCCTCGGGGCTTGATGCCATATCGATCTGGTCGATGAAGTATTCCGTCAGGCCTTCGGCACGCGCAGCCTTGCGCAGGCGGGCTTTCACAAGGGCGGCTTCGTCGACAAAGACCGACCCCTCTATCCCGGCAAAGGCTCGTACGCGGGCGATGCGCTCTTCGGAGCAGTCCAGCAATGCCGCCATGGCCTTGGTCTTGCCCATCTGCACCGTTTCCCCGACATAATCATAGGGCGCGTTGTCCGAACGTTTCAACACGCGGTTCATCACCGGGTCGATCACGGTGACGATATCCTCGATCCCGTTGTTGCGGGCATATTCCAGCGACCCGACCATCAGCTCGCATGTTGCTCGCGAAACTGACCCAGGCCCACGACCGGACAGGGTCAGCCGTTCGGTATCGACACAGAAACGCGTCGACTCCCACAGCGTCGCCGAACGCAGGGGCGGCTCGCCCTGCAGGATATCTGCAAACACATCTGCCAGCATATGTGGTCCGGTGGTCTGCAGGGCGCGCACGCAGGAGACCACATTGTAGTCATCATCAAGCCCGATGACATAGGCTGGATCCAGCGCATCGAATTCATCGATTTCGCGCCCATTCTCGATCCGGACGTCCCATCCCAACCGCTCGCCGAACACACGCGCGCGCAGCTGGAACATCTCGTCGAGGACAGATTGGTGACGGTGCCGGTTCAGTGCATCTATTATCAGTATCATTGGAGTTCCCTTCATTCAGCATTTCACCCCTGAGTGCAGAACATGCCGCAAGGCAGCAAGACCGCCTATTGTGGAAAACCCGTAATATGGGAAAAAGCCGCGTTTTCAGGTCTCTCGCCTGAAGCCAGCGTCAGATCGGATAGATCAGACGCATGCCGATTGCACGCGCCACGGCCTGGGGTGTGGTGAGCGCGCCGAGTTTCTCGCGCGCCGAGCGCAGATGCACCTCGACGGTCCGAGTCGAGATCGAGAGAATGACACCAACATCGAATTGCGATTTTCCGGCAGCGATCCATTGCAGGATCTCGCGTTCACGCTCCGACAGGTTCGGCTGCAGCATGATCTTCATGCTCCGCCCCTCGCGCATCACCCGGTCATGAAGCAAAGTGGCCTCGGTTTGTATCGCGACGAGGATCTCGCTGCGCAAACGTTGCCATTCCTCATCGGGACGGCTGCTGACAACACTGAACATGCCCTTGTCGCCAAACGGACCGCGCACCGGAATCGTCAGACCTGTCGTCGGAATGCCGAACTCTGCCGCATCGCGAAACACTTTCTGGAAGCTGTCGAAATCTCGCAAGCGGTTCCAGTCCACCACGCCGACACTGCGCGAGGCTGCGAGCAGCGTCGGATCGATCATCTGATACCCGTGCTCGACATAGTGGGCTTTCCACTCGTCCGGATAGTTGACCACGCCATGCATTGAGTCATCGACCGTATTGACGCCGGCATAGGCAGCATAATCCAGCCCGAACCGCGCGCAGATACGGTTCAGCACATCCGCAAGGGGTCCGGATCCGTCGTCTGGTTCTTCGCCCAGATCAAGCGGTTTCATGGTGCTCTTCCTGTTTTGGTGCCGGGCAACGTGGTGTGTCTGAGCAGCCGCATTTCCTCCGATGGCTATAGTCGTCCCAAAGATCAGTTGTTTCCGTCGTGCATGTAGGAAAGAATTCTCGCTGACACAGTCGCACTGACCATAATCCATGTCGTGACTGAGTGCTAAGTTTACCTTACGGCAATTTGAGCGATTTTCAACCACAAGGTGACATTCCGATTCGCAAGCGGGCATTCGCTCTTGTCGCTCGTGTGCGAACCAATATTGTGCGCAACGGTACACAGCCAATGATGCGACAATCGAGGGAGGGAGAGCAGATGCAGGAGATGGTGGCGCGCAGCGGACTACAGGTCTCAAGCCAACTTTGCAGTTTTGTCGAAGATCGGGTGCTGCCCGGAACGGGTTTGGATGCGCCGCAATTCTGGGACCGGTTCGCCGCGCTGATTGCCGACCTGACCCCCAGGAACCGCGCCCTGCTGGAAAAGCGCGCCGAATTGCAGGCCAATATCGACGCCTGGCATCTGGCGCGGCGCAATCAGGTGCATGACCGCGACGGCTACAAGGGTTTTCTGGAAAAGATCGGCTATCTGCTGCCCGAGGTTGCGCCCTTTCAGATCGACACCACAGGCGTGGACCCCGAGATTGCCGAGGTAGCAGGCCCGCAGCTTGTCGTGCCGGTCACCAATGCCCGCTATGCGCTGAATGCCGCCAATGCGCGCTGGGGTAGCCTCTATGATGCGCTCTACGGCACCGATGCGATGGGCACGCCACCACCCTCGGGCGGCTATGAGCAGGGGCACGGCGCGCGGGTGATCGCGCGGGTGCGGGTGTTTCTGGACGCAGCCTTTCCGCTGGCCGGGCATTCCCACGCTGATGCGCGGCTCTATCACGTCAAGGGCGGCGCCCTGCTGGTCGATGGCAAACCACTGGAGGAACCCGGCAAGTTCGCAGGCTACCGCGGCGATCCGCGCGCGCCCGATGCGGTCTATCTGGTCAATAACGGGTTGCATGTGGAGCTTGTCTTCAACCGCGCGCATCTGATCGGAGGGCGCGATCAGGCCTGTCTTGCCGATGTCCGGATCGAGTCCGCGCTTTCAGCGATCATGGATTGCGAGGATTCGGTCGCCTGCGTCGATGCCGAGGACAAGGTGCAGGCCTATGCCAACTGGCTGGGTCTGATGAAAGGCGATCTGAGCGCGGAGCTGGAAAAGGGCGGCAAGACCCTGACCCGCCGTCTCAACCCCGATATCGAGATCACCGCCCCCGATGGCAGCACGAAGAGTCTCAAGGGCCGCGCGCTGTTATGGGTGCGCAATGTGGGCCACCTGATGACCAACCCCGCGATCCTTGATGCGCAGGGCAATGAGGTCTTCGAGGGGCTTATGGATGCGGTCATCACCACCGCCTGCGCGCTGCACGATCTGCGCAAGACGGACGGCCCGCGCAACTCGGAACATGGCTCGGTCTATATCGTCAAACCCAAGATGCATGGCCCCGAGGAAGTGGCCTTTGCGGACATGGTTTTCGCGCGGGTCGAGGCGCTGTTCGGCCTGACGCCGGGCACGATCAAGATGGGCGTGATGGACGAAGAGCGCCGCACCTCGGTCAACCTGCAGCAATGCATCCACGCCGCCCGCCACCGGATCGCCTTCATCAACACGGGCTTTCTCGACCGCACCGGCGATGAGATCCACACGAGCATGGAAGCCGGCCCCTTCTCGCGCAAGGATTTCATCAAGCGCAAGGGCTGGATCAAAGCCTATGAGGATCGCAATGTCGATATCGGGCTGGAATGCGGGCTGATGGGGCGGGCGCAGATCGGCAAGGGCATGTGGGCCATGCCCGACCAGATGGCCGCGATGCTGGAAGCCAAGATCGAACACCCGAAAGCGGGCGCGAATACCGCCTGGGTCCCCTCGCCCACCGCCGCCACGCTGCACGCGCTGCATTACCATCAGGTCAATGTCCGCGCCGTGCAGGATAGGCTCGCGAATGGGGGACGCCGCGCGCATGTCGAAGCGCTGCTGGAAATCCCGCTGGCGAGTTTCCGCAAATGGACCAAGGACCAGATCATCCGCGAGGTCGAGAACAATGCCCAGGGCATTCTCGGCTATGTCGTGCGCTGGGTCGATCAGGGGGTGGGCTGTTCCAAGGTGCCCGACATCAATGATGTCGGCCTGATGGAGGACCGCGCCACCTGCCGCATCTCCAGCCAGCATATCGCCAACTGGCTGCATCATGGCGTGGTGTCAGAGGCAGAGGTGATGGATGCCATGCGCCGCATGGCCGAAGTGGTGGACCGCCAGAACGCAGACGACCCGGCCTATCGGCCCATGGCGCCGGCTTTCGACGGCGAGGCGTTCCTTGCCGCCTGCGATCTGGTGTTCAAGGGCCGCGAACAGCCCTCGGGCTATACCGAGCCAGTGCTGCACGCGCGGCGGCTGGCGGTGAAGGCGGCTGGTTAGGAGCGATATGCCTCTGGCCCTCTACACATTCGGCATGTTCGTGAGACCGGCGGAAGACCCTGCAAATGCTGGCTTTCACGCGCTCAATGACCCGGTCCTGCAGGAGGTCGATTGCGCAGAGGGGCTGATTGCGCGGTCTGGGTATGAATCTGACGCCGATGGCAGTTCATGGGGCCAGGAAGTCCATCCACGCTTTTATATCGAGCGCGGCGACGGTTGGTCACCGGCCACCTTGTCGCTCTGGACCGATCTGGAAGCGCTCTTCGCCTTCACCTATTCCGGGTTGCATGCAAGCGCGCTCCGGCGTGGTCGTGAGTGGTTCCAAAAACCGGACTGGCCGCCCCTTGTGCTGTGGTGGCATCAGGGGGAGGGTCATCCGACATGGGCCGAGGGCGTCAGGCATCACGAATATCTCCATGATCACGGCCCCACGCCGCATGCCTTCACCTTCAAGTCGCCGTTTGACCTCAGCGGTGCTCCGACACGGCTGGACAAGGCCCGCGTGCAGAAGCTGCGCCTGTGTAGGGACTCCATGTGACGCCGGACACCTTCTGTATCATCGCGGATTGAGCAACCTGCCAGGATCGCCTCCTACGCCGCGTTCAACGGAAAAGCCCCGGCCTTGCGGCCGGGGCTTTGCTTTGTGTTATGCGTAAGTCTCAATCGATCATCGGCAGCAGGCTGTCCACCGAGGCTTTCGCGTCGCCATAGAACATCCGCGTGTTCTCCTTGTAGAAGAGCGGGTTCTCGATGCCGGAATACCCGGTCCCCTGCCCGCGTTTGGACACGAAGACCTGTTTCGCCTTCCAGACCTCCAGCACCGGCATCCCGGCGATGGGGGAGTTGGGGTCATCCTGCGCCGCCGGGTTCACGATGTCATTCGAGCCGATGACGATCACCACATCCGTGTCGGGGAAATCCTCGTTGATCTCGTCCATCTCCAGCACGATGTCATAGGGCACCTTGGCCTCGGCCAAGAGCACGTTCATATGCCCCGGCAGACGCCCCGCCACGGGGTGAATGGCGAAGCGGACAGTCTTGCCCTTGGCGCGCAGCTTGCGGGTGAGTTCGCTGACACTTTGCTGCGCCTGCGCCACCGCCATCCCGTAACCCGGCACGATGATCACGCTGTCAGCCTCGTTCAGCGCTGTGGCCACACCATCGGCATTGATCGCCACCTGCTCGCCCTCGACCTCCATCGCCGGGCCGGACGTGCCGCCGAAGCCACCCAGAATAACGCTGATGAAGCTGCGGTTCATGGCCTTGCACATGATGTAGGACAGGATCGCCCCCGAAGCACCGACCAGCGCCCCGACCACGATCAGCAACTCATTACCCAGCGAGAAGCCGATGGCCGCCGCCGCCCAGCCCGAATAGGAGTTGAGCATCGACACCACCACCGGCATATCGGCCCCGCCAATGCCCATGATCAGGTGATAGCCGATAAACAGCGCCAGCGCCGTCAGCACAAGTAGCATGAAGATCGACGCACCAGCGCTATCGGCATAGGCCAGATAGAGCCCGGCAAAGACCACCGAGGCAATCGCCGCACCGGCATTGAGCATATGCCCGCCCGGCAGTTTCTTGGCCGCCGTGTCGACCCGGCCCGCGAGCTTTCCATAGGCGATGATCGAGCCGGTAAAGGTGACAGCGCCGATCCAGATGCCGATCATCAGCTCCACCCGCAGGATGGTGATCTCGACGGCGGTTTTCTTGCCGATGATGGCCGCGAAATTGGTGAGCCCCAGCCAGAGGTCATAGGCCGCCACCGACATCAGCCCCTCGGGCTGCGGGAAGGGCAGCCCCTCGGCAGTGAAGGCCTCGGCCACGCGCCCGATCTCGAAATGCGCGTTGAAACCCACCAGCACGGCGGCAAGACCCACGAGGCTGTGCATGAAAGCCACCAGCTCGGGCATCTGCGTCATCTGCACGCGGGTGGCCAGTTGCCAGCCGATGACAGCACCGATGGCGATGAGGATCAGCGTAAGCCCCCAGAGCCCCGAGCCCGGGCCGACCAGCATCGCGAGCACGGCAACGGCCATGCCCACAATGCCGTACCAGATCGCGCGCTTGGCGCTTTCCTGCCCCGAAAGCCCACCCAGCGAGAGGACGAAGAGAACCGTGACGACCGCATAGGCCGCGACTGTGAAACCGAAATCCATGTTTCTCTACCTCCAGCCGGTCAGGATTTCTGGAACATGGCGAGCATGCGCCGTGTCACGAGGAATCCACCGAAAATATTGATGGCCGCCATCAGAAGCGCCAGCGCGGCAAGCACGGTGATCATGATCGAGGTCGAACCGATCTGGAGCAGCGCGCCGACGATGATGATCGACGAGATGGCGTTGGTGACAGCCATCAGCGGAGTGTGCAGCGAGTGTGAGACTTTCCAGATCACCTGGAAGCCCACGAAGACGGCCAGCACGAAGATGATGAAATTGCGCATGAAGCTTTCGGGGGCGACAAGCCCCACGGAGAGCACGAAGGCCGCGCCGATGCCCAGCAACCCAACCTGCGTCATCGTCTGCTTGCGGAAGGCCGCGATTTCCTGCGCCCGCTTTTCCTCGGCGGTGAGTTCCTTGACCTTTTCCTTGGGCTTGGCGGCAATCGCCTTCACCTTGGGCGGCGGTGGTGGGAAGGTGATCTCGCCCGCATGCGTGACCGTCGCGCCGCGGATCACGTCATCTTCCATGTTGTGGTTGATGACGCCGTCCTTCTCTGGCGTCAGGTCATGGAGCATATGCCGGATATTGGTCGAATAGAGCGAGGAGGATTGCGCCGCCATCCGGCTGGGAAAGTCCGTGTAACCTACTATGATTACACCGTTTTCCGTGACAAGGCGTTCATCGGCTACCGTCAGGTCGCAGTTGCCACCCTTCTCGGCGGCCAGATCCACGATCACCGAGCCCGGCTTCATCATCCGCACCATATCCTCAGTCCAGAGCTTGGGCGCGGGGCGGCCGGGGATCAGCGCGGTCGTGATGACGATATCGACATCGGGGGCCAGTTCGCGGAACTTCTCGAGCTGCTTCTCGCGGAATTCGGGGCTGGAGGGAGCCGCATACCCGCCGGTCTCGGCGCCATCCGTCGCGGCCTCTTCGAATTCGAGGAAGACGAATTCCGCTCCCATCGACTCGATCTGCTCCGAAACCTCGGGGCGCACATCGAAAGCCATGGTGATCGCGCCAAGGCTGACGCTTGTCCCAATCGCCGCCAGACCCGCGACCCCGGCCCCCACCACCAGCACACGCGCGGGCGGGATCTTGCCCGCTGCCGTCACCTGCCCGGTGAAGAAACGGCCGAAATTGTTGCCCGCTTCGATCACCGCGCGATAACCGGCGATATTGGCCATGGAGGACAGCGCGTCCATTTTCTGTGCGCGGCTGATCCGTGGCACCATGTCCATCGCGATCACTGTGGCGCTGCGCTCCTTCGCGGCCTCCAGCATATCGGCATTCTGGGCCGGCCAGAAGAAGGAAATAAGCGTCTGCCCCTCGCGCAGGCGGGCAATTTCGTCCATCTCGGGCTCACGCACCTTGATGACAATGTCCACGGCCTCGCTCAGTGCCTTGGCATCGGGCAGGACCGACACGCCTGCAGCCTCGTAAAGCGCATCGCTGAACCCGGCGGCCAGTCCGGCCCCGGCCTCGACAAAACACTCATGACCCAGCTTCTGGATTTGCTGCGCACTGTCCGGTGTCAGCGCCACCCGCGCCTCGCCCGGCTTGATCTCCTTCAACGCCCCGACTTTCAAGTGCGGTCCCCCTCTGGTTCAGGTTGCATTCGGCCCATGCGCGGGCACGGAGTTTTTGATCGCGCGTCTCCTTACCTCGCGCAAGATTGTTTCACAAGTCGCCAAAAGGGCGAGAAGCGCGGCGAATTGACATTGATCCCGGGGCATGAGCGCTTTGCGCACCTGACAGGCATAAAGCCGGGACGGAGGCAGGTCGCGCTCAGAGCCAACGCCGCGTTCGGGCGAAATAGGCTTCGGCCTCTCGCCCGAACGCGGCGCGCAGGCGGGCCTCTTCGGGCAGGATGAACCGCCGCGTCAGCACCCATGCCAGCACGGGCACCAGCACCAACCCCGACAGCGCGCCCCAGCTCAGCGCGAGCCCGCCAAGGATCAGCAGGTCGGCCAGATAGATCGGATTGCGCGAGAAACGATAAAGCCCCGTCGTGATCAGCCGCGACGGCACCTGATGCGGTACGATGGTCGAGCGCGCGCGCAGGAAGGACAGCGCCGACACCCCCAGTATCGCAAGCCCCGCCCAGAACAGCGTATCGCCTGTCAGCCGCAGCCACGCCATGTCGTGAAACGACCCCAAGGCGCTGGTCTCGGCCCTGGCGACGGCCAGCGCAGTCAACAGCCAGACCGGTGGATAATCGAGCCAGCTCATCACTCCCGAGGCGCGTTCCAGGCGACCAGCCCTCCCTGCAAAACCGACACGTCCAAGCACCCCGGCCCAGCCCGCGCGATCCGCGCGGCCTGCCTGAGAAGCGCCCATGTGCTGCAATAGACCACGCTCCAGCGCAGCGCAATGAACAGACCACGCGTGACGCTCCGCAAAGCCACAGCACGTGTCCCGTCACCAGAATTATATTCAACTGTTTGCATATGATATGCACGCGCATTCTGATGTCTTGACCTTTCATCACGCGCAGGCCACCGATGGCATAACCGACAGGAGGACCCGATGACCGATTTCGCCGCCACCCGCGCCATGTTCGACCTGCCCGAGGGCGTGATCTATCTGGACGGCAATTCGTTAGGCCCCCTGCCGCGCGGCGTTGCCGAACGGGTCGCCTTGGCCATCACCGACGAGTGGGGCCAGATGCTGATCACCGGCTGGAACAAGGCCGGGTGGATGGACCTGCCCGCGCGGGTGGGCGACCGCGTCGGTCGGCTGATCGGAGCCACGCCCGGCACAGTGACCATGGGCGACACGCTCTCGATCAAGGTCTATCAGGCGCTGGCCTCGGCGCTGGAATTGCGCCCTGATCGGCGCGTGATCCTGTCGGACACGGGGAATTTCCCGTCTGATCTCTACATGGCCGACGGCCTCTGCCGCACGCTGGGGCCGGATTACGCACTGAAAACCGTGGCCCCGGAAGAGGTCGAGGGTGCGATTGACGCGAGCGTTGCCGTGCTGATGATCACCGAAGTCGATTACCGTACCGGCCGCAAGCACGACATGGCCCGCCTGATCGCCAAGGCGCATACGGCCGGCGCGCTGGTGGTCTGGGATCTGGCGCATTCGGCCGGCGCAATCCCGGTCGATGTGACCGGCGCGGATACCGATTTCGCCGTCGGCTGCAGCTACAAATACCTCAATTCCGGCCCCGGCGGCCCGGCCTTCATCTATGTCGCTCCGCGACTGGCCGAGGCCGCCCGCCCTGCCCTTTCGGGCTGGCTGGGGCACGAGGCGCCCTTTGCCTTTGACCTTGACTATCGCCCCGGTCGCGGGGTCGAGCGGATGCGCGTCGGCACACCGCCGATCCTGCAACTCGCCGCGCTCGATGCCGCGCTCGATGTCTGGGAGGGTGTGGACATGCAGGACCTGCGCGCCCGCTCGCTGGAGTTGCAGGCGCAGTTTATCGCGCTGGTCGAGGAAGGATGCCCCGATCTGACCCTCGCCTCGCCACGCGATCCCGAAATCCGCGGCAGTCAGGTCAGTTGCCGCCACGAACACGGCTATGCCATCATTCAGGCGCTCATCGCCGAAGGTGTCATCGGCGATTTCCGCGCCCCCGACATCCTGCGCTTCGGCTTCACGCCGCTTTATCTCTCGCCCGAGGATGTCGAGCGCGCGGCGCAGATCCTGTGTGCGATCATGGCCGAGCGTCGCTGGGACAAGCCCGAATTTCATGCACGCGCGAAAGTGACCTGATACCCCGTTTTTTCAACAGGTTAGCTTAGAGGGGGCCGCCCCTGCGGAGCGGCTCGACACAACCGCTTACCAAATCTCAATCAGAATCAGGCTTTCTGCACCTGTCTCGACAGAATGTGAGGTGCGGATGTCTGATCACTCCCGGCCCGGCAGCCGCAAGGCGCTGCAATGGGGCTGTATCGGCCTTGGTCTGCTGCTGATCACCAGCATCCTGCTCTGGCCGCTTCTTGCCCGTGCCGCCTCGCCTGCCCGGCTGTGCGAGGCTGCGGCTCAGTTGGCCGCCCAACGCCATGACGTGCCGCTCGACCTGCTGCGCGCTATCGCACTGGCCGAAACCGGGCTGCGACGGGGCGGGCAGATCACCCCATGGCCCTGGGCCGTGCATGCCGAAGGGCGCGGGCACTGGCCCGCCACGCGCGCCGAGGCGCTGGCCCTCGTCCGCGCCGCGCAGGCGCGCGGGGTGCGCAATATCGACCTCGGTTGCTTCCAGATCAACCTGCACTGGCATGGCATCCGCTTCGCCTCGCTCAAGGACATGATCGACCCCGACCGCAACGCCGATTTCGCAGCCCGCCTGCTCAGACAGCACAAGGCGCGACTCGGATCATGGGAGGCCGCGATCGGCGCCTATCACTCCGCAACCCCTGACCTGGCCGCGCGCTACCGCGCGCGTGTGGCGCAATATCGAACCAAATCCGAGCCCGCGCCCCATCTCGCCGCGCTGCAGCCCAACAGCCCTGCGCGGTTGGGCGCGCTGCACCCGACAACCCTCTCGGGCGCGCGGATGCGGCTGATCGATCTGGACGCGGGGCAGTGAGCGCATGACCCTGTCGATGCAGACCATATTCAAGCCGACGATCCTGCTCGCCCTCGCGCTGATGGCGGTGATCGTGATGATGATCCTGCCGATCCCGGCCTGGATGCTCGATCTCGGCCTCGCGGCCTCTTTCGCCCTCGCAATCCTGATGTTCACCGTCACGCTCTTCATCCAGAGACCACTGGATTTCTCCATTTTTCCAACAGTTTTACTGGCATCCTTGATGTTACGCCTGTCGCTCAATGTCTCCTCGACGAAGCTGATCATCGGTGAAGGGCACACTGGCACCCATGCCGCAGGCGGTGTGATTCAGGGCTTTGCCAGCTTCGTCATGAGCGGCTCGATCTTCCTTGGCGTGGTAATCTTCCTTGTTCTCCTGATCGTCAATTTCATCGTCATCACCAAGGGTGCGGGCCGCATGGCCGAAGTCGGCGCGCGCTTCGCGCTGGACGGGATGCCGGGCAAGCAGTTGGCCATCGACAGCGACATGTCCGCTGGCGCCATCGACCACCAGGAAGCCAAACGACGGCGCGAGACTGAACAGGCCGAAACCAATTTCTACGGCTCGCTCGACGGGGCGTCGAAATTCGTCAAGGGCGACGCGATTGCGGGCCTTCTGATTACGCTGCTGAATATCGTGATGGGCCTGATCAACGGCACCATGATGCATGGCATGAGCCTCGGCGCAGCCTTCGAGACCTATGCCATCCTGACCGTGGGCGACGGGCTGGTGAGCCAGATCCCGGCTGTCATCATCTCGATTGCCGCCGCACTCCTGCTCGCACGCGGTGGCGCCAATGGCGCGACCGACAGCCAGCTTTTCGAACAACTGGGCCGCTACCCCTCGGCGATTGCGACAGTGGGGTTCCTGATGGCGCTCTTCGCTTTTGTCCCCGGGCTGCCCTTCGTGCCCTTCGTGATCGGGGCCAGTGTGCTGCTGGGCCTCGCCTGGCTTGCCCGCAGCGTGCAGGCCAGGGCCGCAGCGGCGGAGGCGGCACCGCTGGAACAGATGCCCGAGCCCCCGCGCGCCTCGCTGGGCGATACGCTCGACCTCGATGAAATCCACGTCCAGTTTGCCTCGGATCTGGTGCCCATGGTGCTTGACCCGCGGATGGGGCTGGATGGGCGGATCTCGAATATCCGCTCTCATGTCGCGCGCGAATACGGGCTGATCCTGCCCGAAATCCGCCTGACCGACGACGCCACCCTGCCCAATGGGCATTACGCGATCATGATCCATGGCGTCGAACAGGCGCGCGACTGCCTGCGCCCCGACCGGATGCTGGCACTGGTGCAGGATCCGGACGGGTTCGAGATTGCGGGCGAGGATGTGCGCGAACCGGTCTATCGCAGCCCCGCGCGCTGGATCGATGCGCAATTGCAGGAAGAGGCCGCGCTCTCGGGCACGACTGTCGTCAGCCCGATCGAGGTTCTGGCAACGCATCTGCTCGAAGTGCTGAAATCCAACTTTGCCCGCCTCATGACGCACAAATCGCTGCACCGCATTCTGGACGAGATGACCAGCCTCTCAGACCAGAAACGCGCCGAGGCCAACCGTCGGCTCTTGGGCGAGATGATCCCCGACAAGGTCCCGGTCGATCTGCTGCTGGGGGTGCTGCGGCTCCTGCTCGAAGAGCGGGTCTCGATCCGCAACCTGCCGCTGATCCTCGAGGCGATGTCCGAAGTGCGCAGCCTGCTGCAGGGCCCCGAAGCGGTCTGCGAGCATGTCCGCCAGCGGCTCGGCTTTCAACTGGTGGCACCGCTCAAACGCGATGATGGCACCTTGCCGCTGGTGCAACTGGCCCCCGACTGGGAAGAGATTTTCGCCACCTATCAGCTCTCAGGCGAGGCGGGTGCGAGCGATGTCGCCCTGCCCCCCGAAGATTTCGCGCGCCTCGGCGAACGCATCGCGCAGAGCCTCGGCAAGCTCGCGCAGGACGGGATCAGCCCGGCACTCGTGACCTCTTCGCGCCGTCGACGCTTCCTGCGCACGGTGCTGACCGCCAAGGGGCTGGCGGCCTCGGTCCTCTCCTACGAGGAGATCGGGCTCGACGCCCGCCCTGCCCTGGTCGGGACGATCACTGCATGACGATGGAACTTTTCGACCTGATCGACCGGCTCGGCCCCGAACTCGAGGGGTTATTCGCGGGCAGTTTTGGTGTCTTCATCCGCGTGGGCGCGCTGATGGCGCTGGTCCCGGCCTTTGGCGAACAGGTCATCCCGGTGCGGGTGCGCCTTGGCCTGACCCTCGCCTTCACGGCGATAACGGCCCCAATCATCGCGCCCCAGATGCCACCCGCCAGCCTTGCCCCCGGCCCGCTCCTGCACCTGATCGCAACCGAGGTCATCGCCGGGCTGATCCTCGGCATCGGCCTGCGCCTGCTGATCATCGTGCTGCAAACAGCGGGGACGATGGCCGCACAGGCCACCTCGCTGTCGCAATTCTTCGGCGGCGCCGGTGTGGACCCGCAGCCCGCCATGTCACAAATCCTCGTTGTCGGCGGGCTGGCGCTGGCGCTGATCCTCGGGCTGCATATCAAGCTTGCCGAACTGATCCTGCACTCCTACAGCCTGTTCCCGCCCGGCCGTTTCCCCGATGCCGACAGCCTCGGCACCTGGGGCGTGGCGCAGGTCGCGCGCAGTTTTACGCTGGCCTTTTCGCTGGCCATGCCCTTCGTGATCCTGTCACTGCTCTATTACGTCGCCCTCGGCGCCATCAACAAGGCCATGCCGCAACTGATGGTCGCCTTTGTCGGCGCACCGGCGATCACCTTCGCCGGGCTCGCCGTGCTGCTGCTGACCGCGCCGATGATCCTGCCACTCTGGCATGAGGTGCTCGACGGCTTCCTCTTCGACCCGACAGGGCTGCCGCGATGAGCGAGGAGTCGGGCAGCGGCGAAAAGGAATTCGAGGCCACCCCGCGCAAGCTCGAGGAGAGCCGCCGCAAGGGTGAGGTGCCGCGCTCGACCGACCTGAACACCGCCGCCGCCTTTTTCGGCCTGCTGGTCGGTGCGCTGGTCTTCGGGCAAAACACGCTGGTCGGGCTGGGCACAAGCGGGGCTGTGCTGCTGGATCAGGCCGAGCCGGTCTCGGCCCAACTCAGCCAACGCGCCACTCCTGTCGTGGGCGGGCTGATCCTGCAAGTGGCGCAGGCGCTTTTGCCGCTGCTGGCCGTGCCCTTCCTCATGGTCTGGGCGGGGCTGTTTGCGCAACGCGTCGTCATCTTCGCGCCCGAGAAGCTGCAGCCGAAGCTCTCGCGCATCTCGCCCATCTCGAACGCCAAGAATAAATATGGCCGCAACGGTCTGTTCGAATTCGCCAAATCGGCAGTCAAGCTGGTGATCATCTCGGTGGTGCTCTGGCTGTTCCTGCTGCACAACCTGCCGCTGATCCTCTCGACACTGCATCTAACACCGGCGCTGGCGGCGCGTGAGCTGATGTATCTCGTGCTGCGCTTCCTCGCGCTGGTCTTTGTCGTCAAGCTGGCCATCGGTGCGGTCGATTTCTTCTGGCAACGCGCCGAGCATCTGCGCAAAAACCGCATGACTCACAAGGAGTTGCGCGACGAAATGAAACAATCCGAAGGCGACCCGCAGGCCAAGGGCGAACGTCGGCGGCGCGGGCGCGAGATCGCC
This sequence comes from Paracoccaceae bacterium, assembly GCA_007134865.1. GTDB lineage: Bacteria > Pseudomonadota > Alphaproteobacteria > Rhodobacterales > Rhodobacteraceae > Roseinatronobacter. Next base: position 30,127 of record SLJW01000230.1, read on the forward strand.
ACCAACCGGATGCTCGAACAGGTCAAGGACGCCGCCGTGGTGATCGTGAACCCGATCCATTACGCGGTAGCGCTGCGATGGTCGCCCGGTGATCTGGGCGCACCGATCTGCGTGGCGAAAGGTGTGGACGAAATCGCCGCGCGCATCCGCGAACGCGCCGAGGAAGCCGGTGTGCCGATCCATTCCGACCCGGCGACAGCGCGTGCGCTCCATGCGACTGTCGAGATCGATCAGGAAATCGCGACCGAACATTTCGCCGCCGTCGCTGCGGCGATCCGCTTTGCCGAAAAGATGCGGGCCAGGGCCACGAAGGGGCCATGGGCATGAAAACTCGCGATCTCAACCGGTTGCAGGGCCTTGCTCAGTTGGTGCATGACCATGAGCTCGCCCGCAACAGCCGCCTGAGCGGCGCACGCGCCGTAACGCGCGAGAAGCTCGACAAACTGGCGGCGCCCGTGCCCCTCGCCAATGACCCGGCGCTCTTTGCCGCGCGGCAGGCGCATCTGCAATGGGCCGCGGGCCAGCGCATGATACTGAATCAGCGCCTCGCGCTTGAGACCGCGCGGCTGATCGAACAACGCCGCAAGACCGCGCGCAGTCTGGGCCGTCTCGAGGCACTCAAACGCTTGCGCGCGCACCCCCCCAGGGCCTGAGCGCTCAGCCGACCCACTCGCCACCGCGCATCAGCGCCACCGCCTCACCCGAGGCGCTCAGCCCGTCCACATCGACCTCGGCCGAGCCGATCATCCAATCAACATGGATCAAGCTGGAATTGCCCCCACGCGCGGCGATTTCGTCTTTCGACAACCCCTCGCCCCCTTCAAGGCAAGAGGCATAACACTGTCCCATCGCGATATGCGAGGCCGCGTTCTCATCGAAAAGCGTGTTGTAATAGAGCAAGCCGCTCTGCGACACGGGCGAGCTGTGCGGAACCAGCGCCACCTCGCCCAGCCGCGCCGCGCCGTCATCGGTCGCGAGCATCTCGCGCAGCACATCCTCACCACGGGTCGCGCGCGCAGCGACAGCCCGGCCTCCCTCAAACCGCATCACGATCTCCTCGATCAGGCTACCCTGATGCGAAAGCGGCTTGGTCGCACGCACATGCCCCTCGACACGTGCGGCGTGGGGCGTGGTGAAAACCTCTTCGGTCGGGATATTGGGGTTGCAGCGCACCCCGTTTTGCGCCGTTGCCGCGCCCCCTTGCCACAGATGCCCCTCGGCCAGCCCGACCCGCAGATCGGTACCGGGGCCGCGAAACTGAAGCGCGTCGAAACGCGCTTCATTCAGCATCTTGCAACGCGCGGCGAGTGCTTCGTTATGTGCTGCCCAGGCCGCGACCGGATCGGCATGGTTCAAGCGCGCCGTGCGCGCAATCGCCTCGGCCAGCCGGACCAGTGCGGCATCAGCGGGCAGGTCGGGAAAGATGCGGGCGGCCCAGTCAGGGGTCGGGCAGGAGATGATCGACCAGTTGATCTCGAAACCCGAAATCGCCGCCAGCGCAGGCCGGTAGGCTTGCGCATTGGCCCGGTTGGCGCGGGCAACCTGCGCCGCATCCTGCCCCGCCATCAGCATCGGGTCCTCGCCCACCAGCGCCAGCCGTGCCGCACCCTCACCGAAGGCCTTGGCCATGCCCTCATAGAGCCAGCCCGGCGCCTGATCGAAACTCGCATCATGCCCCTCGCGAAACCGCGCCAGCGCCATCTCGCCATCGCTGATCAGGGGCGTCACCTGCCCGGCACCCGCGCGATAGGCGGCATGGGCGATGGCGCGGGCCAACGGCAAGGCGGCAAGCGGCGTGGTCATGACCAACTCTTGCCCGGGCTGCAGATTGAGCCCGACACGTACCGCCAGCTCGGCCAACCCGTCGAGCAGATCCTGAGGCAATGCGGGCGCGTGGCTGGCAGCGGCGGGCGATCCGGCGTCATGGGGCATCTGGGTCTCCTGTGCAGTGAAGCCTTGGCCCTCAGGCTGCGGCAGAACGCAAGGGAGGGTCAAGACCCGCTGCGCAACAGATCGGTGATCAGCACGCCGAAGACCACATCCGCGCCAAGGGTCGCCTGCGCCGCCTCTAGCAGGTTGTTGCGCAGCAGCCCGAGCGTGTCATGCGCCGTGAAACTGCCGTGAAACCCCCCCATATTGGCGTGATCGAACATGACCTGCAGCAGACGGTCGCGCAATCGTGGGGCATGGGCCGTGACCAGCGGGCGGCTGTCCTCCAGGATCTCGAGCCCCAGCCGGATCACGATGACCGACACGATGCGCTCATCCGTCACAAGCGGCACCATGAATTGGTTCGAAAACTCGAACAGGCCAATCGCTCCCTGGTCGGGCAAGGGCGGGGGTGGATGGTCTTCGGCTACCTCAGCCGGCTCGGCACCAGGCCGCAGCATCAGCCCGGCGCCCAACCCTGCCCCGAGGCCCAGCACGATCAGTAAGACCGGAATCAATTTGCTCATGCGCCCGCGCCCTTGCCCTGTCGCGCTTCTCAGAACGGTGCCAATATCTCGGTGATCTGCTCGCCATAGCGGGGTTGCTGCACTGTCGAGATGATACCCCGCCCACCATAAGAAATGCGGGCCCCTGCGATCTTGTCATAGGTGATCTCGTTCTGGCGCGAGATGTCTTCGGCGCGGATATAGCCTGTAACCAGCAACTCGCGCAGTTCGTGGTTGACGCGGACCTCCTGACGGCCCTCGATCCGCATCACACCGTTTGGCAGACGCTCGACGACGGTCGAAGCTACACGCAAAGTGAGCTGTTCATTGCGCCGCACGGAGCCTGAGCCCGAAAAACTGCTGGAATTGGCGGTCTCGATCCCGGCCGCAGTGCTCAACCCGCCCGGCAGACGGCGGTCGATGGCCTGCGGAATACCGAAAAATTCCGGCACTTCAAGGCTGTTGGAGCCGCTGCGTCCGCGCGCGGTGTTGTTGGATATCTCGGCGCTGTCATTGATCTCGATAACGACTGTCAGGATATCCCCCTGCCGGGAGGCGCGCCGGTCGCCCAGAAGCGAGCGCTGGCCCGCGGACCAGAGCGATGCGTTGTCAACCAGATGCATCCGATCCGTGCGTTCCGGCAACGGGATGCGGTAGAGCGCGGCATGCTCGACCGTCTCTTCCGGCGGGCTGAAACTCGGCGCGCGGCCGACCTCGCTCAGCGGCTGGCACGCGGCAAGACCAAGCGCGGCGAGGATCGGGAAGAGATAGCGCATGAGGGCCTCGGATTGTGTGAGGGGAGTTGCAAGCGTCATGGCAGTGACCCGGCAGAGCCCGCGACCTCGACCATTCCGGCTGTGGTGACGACCCCCTGAACCGATTGCCGCGAGCCCAGATTCATGACTGTGACCGTGTCGCCGAGGGCGCCGCGCGCCAGTGCGCGCCCCTCCGAGAGGATCACCAGACCACCGCGCCGATAGACCATGCGCACGAGTTCATTGCGTTCGATCACGGCGGCGGGGCCCAGATCGGCCAGTCGCACCGGGCGGCCGGGATAGATCGCGACCCGCGCCTCCAGCCCGATCACCTGATCGGGCAGGTTTGCGACACCGGGGATCGCGCCCGGTTGCACGGCCACATCGCCCGGCCCGATGATCTCGGTCGCGCGGATCAGCCGGGTCGCGACCAGACTGTCGGCAAGCCCGGCGGCGGGCCAGAGCATGAGCAGGACCATCAACACTCGCATCAGCGCACCTGTGTGGTGGCGCCGAGCATCTGGTCGGCGGCAGTGATGACCTTGGAATTCAGCTCATAGCCGCGCTGCGCCTTGATCAATTCGGTCATCTCGCGCACCGGGTCGACCGAGCTTTCCTCCAGATAGCCCTGCCGCAAGGTGCCCAGCCCGTCCGTGCCCGGCACGCCAACTGTGGCCGGCCCCGAGGCCGCGGTCTCGATAAAGAGGTTGGAGCCGATGGCCTCCAGCCCCTTTTCATTGGCGAAACTTGCCAGCGAAAGCTGGCCCAGAAGCTGCGGCTGTATCTGGCCAGCAAAATAGCCATAGACCTCGCCCTGCGCATTGATCGAGATCGAGCGCGTGTCATTGGGGATGGTGATGCCTGGCACCACCTCGAAGCCTTCGGCATTGACGATCAGCCCGTCGCCTGTACGCTTGAGGCCCCCGTCGCGGGTATAAGCCGCCTGCCCGTCGGGCAGCGTCACCTCCAGATAGCCGCGCCCTTCGATGGCGACATCGAGATCACCACCCGTGAAATTCGATGCCCCCTGCTGAAGTTGCATGCTGACCGAGGCCGGGCGCACACCGAGACCCACCTGCACGCCCGTGGGCAGCACCGTGCCATCCTGCGCACTGATGGAGCCTGCGCG
>SLJW01000126.1 GCA_007134865.1 Paracoccaceae bacterium
ATGGGCGGGTGGGTGGGGACCCCGAGGGGGCGCTTTCGCGGCCCAGCACAACGCCAGCCCAGACAGCCCCCAGCCAGAGCACCAGCGACACGGCCCCATAACCCAGCGCGATGCCCATTCCGCGTTCGAACAACATCACCACTTCCAGCGAGAACAGCGAAAACGTGGTGAATCCGCCGCAGAACCCTGTCATCCACAGGGCGCGCGCCCGCGCCCCAAGGTCCCGTATCGCCAGATAACCGATGAGTGCCGCGCCCAGCACATTCGCCGCCAATGTGGCGAAAAAAGCGTAATCGACCATGAACCGCAACGCCAGCAGGCTGAGGCCGAAGCGCAGCCCGGTCCCGAGTGCGCCCCCCAAGCCGACCCAGAGCAGGCCCGGCCACATCAGACCACTCCCCACACAAGCATCACCAGAAACACGCCCAGCGCAGCAAGGGCCGGACAGATCAGCGTCGAGCCCAGTGCCGTGGCAATAGCCCCGCCCCGCTTGCCCGCCTGCCAAAGCTCCTGAACCTGCAGCGCGAAGGTCGAGACAGTGGTGAAGCCGCCCATCAGGCCAACCGCAAAGAAGGTGAAGCCCAATGGCACCTCGGCAGAATTCAAGAACGAGATCGCGCTGAGCGCTGCGCCCAGTGCGAGGCCGATCATAAGGCTGCCACTGGCATTGATGATGAACACTGCCGCAGCCGCAGGCATCTGCCGGATCAACACACCCGAGAGCGCCGCGCGCGCCATGCTGCCAAGGCCGCCACCGAGCATCACCAATGCGAATTCTGTCAGGCTCACTTCCATGTGCCCATACTAAACGGGCCGTTCAGCCACCGCACCCCGAAAGCGAAGCGGCGCGCCCGAAGGGCGCGCCGCTGTGGCTCATGTCGAAACAGGCGTTCAGGCCAGATCGTAGCGGTCCGCGTTCATCACCTTGACCCAGGCCGCGACGAAATCCTGCACCATCTTCTCTGCCGCATCATCCTGCGCATAGACCTCGGCATAGGCCCGCAGGATCGAATTCGACCCGAAGACCAGATCGGCGCGCGTGGCGGTCCATTTGGTCGCACCGGTCGCGCGGTCCTGCAGTTCATACAGGTTCGCGCCTTTGGGCTCCCATTTCCACGCCATATCAGTCAGATTGACGAAGAAATCATTGCTCAGCGCACCGGGACGGTCCGTGAACACACCATGCGCCGTGCCGCCGTGGTTCGTGCCCATGGCGCGCATGCCGCCCAGAAGCACGGTCATTTCCGGCGCGGTCAGGCCCATCAGGCTCGCGCGGTCGAGCAGCATCTCCTCGGCCGAGACGACATAGTCTTTCTTTATCCAGTTGCGGAACCCGTCAGCCAGCGGCTCCAGCCATTTGAAGCTGTCGGCATCGGTCATATCGTCCGTCGCGTCGCCACGACCCGGCGCGAAGGGGACCTCGATGTCAAAGCCCGCCGCTTTCGCTGCCTGCTCGACCCCCAGATTACCCGCCAGCACGATCACATCGGCCACGCTCGCGCCGGTCTCGGCGGCAATTGGCTCCAGCTTGGCCAGCACGCGGGTCAGACGCTCGGGCTCGTTGCCTTCCCAGTCCTTCTGCGGCGCAAGCCGGATGCGCGCGCCATTGGCGCCCCCGCGATAATCCGACTGGCGGAAGGTGCGCGCGCTGTCCCAGGCCGTCGCGACCATATCGGCTACCGAGAGCCCGGCATCGGCGATCTTCGCCTTGACTGCAGCCACATCGTAGCCGGTGTTGCCTGCCGGAACCGGGTCTTGCCAGATCAGCACCTCTTTCGGCGCATCCGGGCCGATGTAACGCGTATTCGGGCCCATGTCGCGGTGCGTCAGCTTGAACCACGCGCGGGCGAAAGCGTCGTCAAAGGCTGCCGGATCAGCCATGAACTTCTCGCAGATGGCGCGATAGACCGGATCCATCTTCATGGCCATGTCGGCATCGGTCATGATCGGATTGTAGCGGATGGACGGGTCTTCGACATCGACAGGCTTGTCTTCTTCCTTGATGTCGATGGGTTCCCACTGCCATGCACCGGCCGGCGACTTCTTCAGCTCCCACTCATAGCCGAACAGCAGCTTGAAATAACCCATGTCCCATTTCGTCGGGTGCGTCGTCCAGGCCCCTTCGATCCCCGAAGTAACCGTATCGCGCCCGATGCCGCGGGTCTTGTAGTTCATCCAGCCAAGGCCACCCTCTTCCAGCGGTGCGCCTTCGGGGGCAGGGCCGAGGTTCTCAGCGCGGCCATTGCCATGCGACTTGCCGACCGTGTGGCCACCAGCTGTCAGCGCGACAGTTTCTTCATCATTCATCGCCATCCGGGCAAAGGTTTCACGCACATGGGCCGCGGTTTTGAGCGGATCCGGCTGGCCGTTCACGCCTTCGGGGTTCACATAGATCAGCCCCATCTGCACAGCCGCGAGCGGATTTTCCATGGTGCCCGCGTCACTGACATTGTCGTAGCGCTCGTCGGACGGAGCAAGCCATTCGCGTTCGGAGCCCCAATAGACATCCTTCTCGGGGCTATAGATATCCTCGCGACCAAAGGCGAAGCCGAATGTTTTGAGGCCCATGCTCTCATAAGCCACAGTTCCGGCCAGCACCATCAGATCGGCCCAGCTCAGTTTGTTGCCGTATTTCTTCTTGATCGGCCAAAGCAGGCGGCGCGCCTTGTCGAGATTGGTGTTGTCGGGCCAGGAGTTCAGCGGCGCAAACCGATGGTTGCCGGTGCCTGCGCCACCGCGGCCATCCTGCACCCGGTAGGTGCCCGCCGCGTGCCATGACATGCGGATCATCAACCCGCCATAATGGCCCCAGTCAGCAGGCCACCATTCCTGCGAATCGGTCATGAGGTCGTGCAGGTCTTTCTTCAGGGCTTCGAAATCGAGCGATTTGACCTCTTCACGATAGTTGAAGTCCCCGAGCGGATTCGACTTGGTGTCATGCTGGTGCAGAATGTCAAGATTGAGCGCCTTGGGCCACCAATCCATCACATCCATGCTTTTTGTCGTCTGCCCACCATGCATTACCGGGCATTTGCCGGCATTGTCAGAACCATCCATGATTCCCTCCATGAGTTGATTTCTGGAATCGTTCTAACAGGAGATCTTTATCAGGAAAAACTGTTTCTTCTGATTGATCTGGTCAGAAAAACTTATCTATCCAATATCTCTTTTCGCCGCACGCCGCATCAGCCACCCAGCGATAATGACTGCGACCAGGACAAAGCCGATGATGATCGTTGCAAGTGCGTTCACATCCGGGCTCACCCCCAGCCGCACCTTGGAGAAGATCACCATGGGCAGGGTCGAGGCACCGGGGCCAGAGACGAAGCTCGCGATCACCAGATCATCCAGCGACAGCGTAAAGGCCAGTAGCCAGCCTGCAACAAGAGCCGGGGCAATCACAGGCAGGGTGACATCGAAGAACACCCGGACAGGCCCCGCACCAAGGTCGCGCGCTGCTTCTTCGAGCGATTCGTCCATCGAACGCAGGCGAGATTGCGCGATGACGGCGACGAAAGCCGCACAGAAGGTCGTATGCGCGATAATGATCGTGGTCAGCCCCCGCCCGGCGGGCCAGCCGAGCGTCAGTTCCATCGAAACAAACAGAAGCAAAAGCGACAGACCGGTGATCACCTCGGGCATGACCAGTGGCGCGGTGATCATGCCGGTCAGTAACAGCCGCCCGAAAAACTTGCCGAAACGGGTGAGCACAAAAGCGCCCAGCGTGCCGACAATGACCGCCAGATTCGCCGACCAGAAGGCCACCTGCAAGCTGACCCAGGCCGAACTCAGGATTTGACGGTCGCGCAGCAACTCACCATACCACCGGGTCGAGAACCCACCCCAGACGGTGACGAGACGACTTTCATTGAAGGAGAAAACGACCAGCGAGACGATCGGCGCATAGAGGAAAATGAAGCCGAACAGCACGGCCAACGGCAGGAACCAGCCGCGCATCAGTCTATCTCCCGTCGGTTCTGGATCGATTGCAGCCACATGATGGGGGCCACGACCAGAAACAGCATCACGATGGCCACAGCCGAGGCCACCGGCCAGTCGCGCGAGGAGAAGAACTCATCCCAGAGCACCCTCCCGATCATCAGCGTATCGGGCCCACCCAACAGGGCGGGGATGACATATTCCCCAATCGCCGGGATGAAAACCAGCATCGAGCCTGCGACAATTCCCGGTAACGAGAGCGGCAAGGTGATGGTGAAGAACGTCACCATGGGCGAGGCGCCGAGGTCGGATGCCGCCTCCAGCAGCGCGCCATCAAGCTTGGTCAGATTGGCGTAGAGCGGCAGGATCATGAAGGGCAGATAAGTATAGACGATGCCGATATAGACCGCGAAATCGGTCTGCATCATGCGCAGGGGCGCGTCGATGATCCCAAGCGAGATCAGCGCGTTGTTGATCACCCCATTCGAGCGCAGAAAGCCCATCCACGCATAGACGCGCAGCAGGAAAGAGGTCCAGAATGGCAGGATCACCATCAAGAGCAGGATCGAGCGTTTCGGCTCGGGCGCGCGGGCGATGTAATAGGCAATCGGATAGCCGATCAGCAGCGCGAAAATGGTCGAGACAAGCGCCACCCGGATCGACGAGAGATAGGCATTACGATAGAGCGCATCTTCGATCAGAAAGCGGTAATTCTCGAGGCTCGCGATAATTTCCAGCGTGCCGTCGGGCGCGCGCTCGAACAGCGGCGTAAAAGGCGGGCGGGCGATGATCGCCTCGGCCAGCGAGATGCGCCCCAGCACAAAAAAGGGAGCCAGAAAGAACACACCCAGCCAGACCATCGGGATGCCGATGACGAGAGCACGCCGCCAGTTCATTCGGTCAGCACCCGGAAGGCCGCCGGGTTGAATGAGACCCAGACGTTCTCATCCCATGAGATCGGGTCCTCGTCGCGCAGGCGGTTGGACTGGCTGACGCGGATCAGCACGCCATTCGCCAACCGAATGCGGTATTGTGACATATGGCCGATATAGCCCATTTCCTCGACTACGCCTTCCCAGGCATTCTGCGTGTTCTCGGGGCGCGCCCGCGACAGCGAGAAGCGCTCCGGCCGCACAGCGCCCCAAATCGTCTGCCCATGTGTGAGACCGGTTTGCGGGGGCACAAGCACCGGGCCGAGTTCATGAAGGTCGAGCCGCATCATATCGGGTGCCGCTACATCAACCTTGCCACCGAAGAGGTTCACTGTGCCAATAAAATCGGCCACAAAACGCGATCTTGGGGTCTCGTAGATCTCGCGCGGCTCGCCGATCTGCTCGATCACACCATCTTTCATGACCCCGATTCGCGTGGCGAGTGTCATTGCTTCGTCCTGATCATGAGTCACGACGATGAAGGTCACGCCCAGCGTTTCCTGAATCTTGATCAACTCGAACTGGGTTTCCTCGCGCAGCTTCTTGTCAAGCGCGCCCAGAGGCTCGTCCAGCAGCAAGAGTTTGGGGTGCTTCACCAGCGAGCGTGCAAGCGCCACGCGCTGGCGCTGGCCACCTGACAACTGGTCGGGCTTGCGGCGGGCGAGCTTTTCCAGCTTGACCATACGCAGCATATCTCTGGCCCGTTCATAGGCCTGGGACTTCTTCAACCCTTCGCGCAACAATCCGTAAGCAACATTCTTTTCAACGGTCATGTGCGGGAACAAGGCGTAGGACTGGAACATCATGTTGGTCGGCCGCCGGTCGGGCGGCACGCGCGCCATATCCTCGCCATCGATCCGGATACTGCCGGTGGTCGGCAACTCGAAGCCGGCCAGCATCCGCAGCAAGGTAGATTTTCCACAGCCCGATTCGCCGAGCAGGCAGAACAACTCGCTCCGATAGATATCGAGATCCACCTCCGAGACCGCCGTGAAATTGCCAAAACGCTTGGTCACTCCGCGCAAGGAGATGAATGGCTGCGCAGAGGGGTTCTGCCAAGGTTTGCTTTCAGCGGCGATCACGCGTCCGTCCATCGCTCTCCCCATGGATCCGGGCATCTCTTCCGAAATGAAAACCCCTGCCCCGAGAGGGGCAGGGGCGATGGACTTATTGACCAGTGCGCACCCGTGTCCAGAGGCGGGTCACAGTACGGTCAGTGCGGCTGTCATAGGTGATCCCTGTAAACAGCGTCTCGGTCACCTCTTCGGTCGGGAAGATTGCCGGATCAGTGAAGATATCTTCCTCCACCATCGGCCATGAGGCCGCATTGGCGTTCGGGAACCAGACATAATTGGTGATCATCGCTGTGATCTCTGGCTCCAGAATGAAGTTGATGAAAGCATGCGCGGCTTCGGGATTCGGCGCATCTGCCGGAATGCCCATCACGTCGAACCACTGCATGGCCCCCTCGCGCGGGATGGCATACCAGACATTTACGCCCTGCCCGGCCTCTTCCGCGCGCTCGGCCGCCTGCAGCACGTCACCCGACCAGCCGACCGCGACACAGGTCTCGCCATTAGCCAGATCGCTGATGTATTGCGACGAGTGGAAATAGCGGACGGTATCGCGCACTTCCATCATCATCTCGGCCGCCGCTTCGAAGTCGTCCGGGTCAGTGGATTGAGGGTCCTTGCCCATCCAGGCAAAGGCTGCCGGGAACATGTCGGTTGGTGAATCAAGCCAGGAAATGCCGCAATCGGCCAGTTGGCCCGCGATTTCGGGATCGAAGATCATGTCCCATGTATCGACCTCGAAATCCTCGCCCAGACGCTCGGCCACCATGTCGATATTATACCCGATACCCGTGGTGCCCCACATATAGATGACCGAGTGTTCGTTGCCCGGGTCATGCGTCGCCACGGCAGCCGTCAGTTCCGGGTCCATGCCCGCCAGATTGGGGATCAGGTCCTTGTTCAGCGGCTGATAGACCCCGGCTGCAAGCTGGCGCTCGAGGAAGGTACCCGTCGGCACCACCACATCGAAGCCCGAGGAACCGGCCAGCAGCCGCGCCTCGAGCGTGTCGTTGCTGTCATAGACATCATAATTAACCGAGATACCGGTGCGCTCGGTGAACAGTTCCAGCACTTCGTCGGTGATATAATCCGACCAGTTGAAGACATTGACCGTATCGGCCATTGCCGGTCCTGCGGCCAGACCCATAGCGGTTCCGAGGGCAAGGAAGGTGCGTGTGCTCATGTCAGTCTCCCAGTTGCGACCGTCGCTCGTTCATTCGGCGACTTTGTCATCATGGGCCCATACCACATGAAAACCCGGCGTTTTGGCAAGCCTGTTTCGCATTTGGGCCCCAAAATTTGATCAAATTCCCGGAAATTGCCGCGGTTTTAATGGAAAGATCCGTCTCATTCCCCGATCTTCAGAACGATCTTTCCAATATGCGCCGAGCTTTCCATCCGCGCATGCGTCTCTGCAGCCTTTGCAAGCGGGAATTCGCTGTCCATAACCGGTGCCAGACGACCCGCCGCCAATAGCGGCCAGACCTTCGCTTCCAGGTCACGCGCGATGGCGGCCTTGGCCGCATTGGATTGCGGGCGCAGGGTCGAACCCGTTATGGTCAGCCGCCGCACCATCAGCGGCGCGAAATTCACCTCGACCTTGGGGCCCTGCAGGAATGCGATCTGCACCAGACGGCCATCCTCGGCCAGCGATTTGAGATTACGAGGCAGATAATCGCCCCCCACCATGTCGAGGATCAGATTTGCCCCACCCTCGCCCTGCAGCACCTTGACGAAATCATCCTCGCGGTAATTGATTGCGCGCTCGGCCCCCAGTTCCACACAGGCCGCGCATTTCTCCGCCGAGCCGGCCGTGGCGAAGACCCGCGCGCCAAAGGCCGAGGCCAGTTGGATCGCTGTCGTCCCGATCCCTGATGAGCCGCCATGGACCAGAAACCGCTCGCCCGCCTGCAGCCCCCCGCGCATGAAGACATTCGACCAGACCGTGAAAAATGTTTCGGGCAGACAGGCCGCCTCGCGCAGCCCCATGCCTTCGGGCACCGGCAGCACCTGCCCGGCATCCGTTACAGCATATTCGGCATAGGCCCCGCCGGGAAACAGCGCACAGACCTTGTCGCCGATCTTCCAGCGCGTCACCCCGGCGCCCAGCGCCACAATCGTGCCCGACCCTTCCAGGCCGGGCAGGTCACTCGCGCCCGGTGGCGGGTCGTAGGCCCCGGCGCGCTGCAGACAATCGGGCCGGTTCACCCCCGCCCAGGCCATGCGGATCACCACCTGCCCCTGCCCCGGCACCGGCACGGCGCGCTCGGCCATCTGTAAGACCTCCGGCCCGCCTGGCTTCGAGATTTCGATCACGCGCATCACATGGGGCAGATCCATCTGTTCCTCATTTTCTTGCCAAAAATACTCAAAAAACGCCGCCAGCCCCGCGCGGGCCGCTGGCTACAACACCACCTCGCGCGAGAGCGCGAAGTCCCAGTAAAGCGCGCGCGCTCGGTCCGCCATGGGTGTTACGGTAAAGACCCGGTCCTCATAGCGCGTAACCGGCATCACCTTGGCGATATTGCCGGTGACGAAGATCTCCTCGGCCTTGTCGAAATCCGCGAGCGTCAACGAGGTTTCGACTACCTCGACCCCATCCGCGCGCAGAAGCACGATCACCCGCGCCCGGGTCAGCCCTGCAAGGAACATCCCGTTCGGCACTGGCGTGAATACCACCCCGTCGCGCACCATGAAGACATTGGTCGAGGCCGTCTCGGCCACATTCCCGTCAATGTCGAGCGAGAGTGCGTTTGAGAAACCACGCTTGCGCGCATCGGCCATGATGCGGGCATTATTGGCATAGAGCGAACCTGCCTTGGCCTCGGTCATCGCCATGTCGGGGCGGGGGCGGCAATAGGGTGAGACGGTAAGCGAGAAATTGCCCGGCTCGGGCATCGGCAGGCTCTCGATGCAGATCGCAAAGCCCGTGCTCTCGGGGACAAGGTCGATGATGCCGGGGGCCGACTCGCGCGACCACATCATCGGGCGCAAATAGAGCGCTTCGTTCTTGGCAAATTTCGCGCAGCCTTCCTCCAGCAACCCCTGAACTGTCCCGGCATCAACCGGCGGGATCATCCCCATGACCTCGGCGGAGCGGATGATGCGCGCGCTGTGCAGGTCGAGATCGGGGCGCACTCCCTCGAATTGGCGGGCACCGTCAAAGACCTGTGAGCCGAGCCATGCCGCATGATCCGCAGCGCCGATGATCGGCGCGTTGCCCCGGTGCCACTGCCCCTCATACCAGGTCAGGATTTCCTTACCGACGGCCATCTGATCCCCCCAATGCGTCTATCTCGGGGGGCACCTAGCGCCGTTGTCGCGCCCGCGTCAAGCCTTGGGCGCGGGGGGAACATAACCCGGAAGGTCATCCTTCGCGGCCCGCACGGGGGCCTTTATACAAGAGAGAACCGCATTCGGCCCCGCCATCAACACGCGCCCCAGCGGATTCTTCTGCACCGCTCCCTTCACCCGCTCGAACTGCATCACCCCGTCGATGCGGCGGTCCAGAAAGCTCCATGTCGCCGCCGAGCCGGGGCTGTCATCGCCCAGCCAGTACAGCACGGTCGAGGAATAGACCCCAGCCAGCGTGGCGCGTTTGGTATACCAGTTGTAGTCGGTCGACGTGTCGCCCAGCGCTGTCCAGATCAGATCGACCGTGCCCCAGATCGCCTTGGCGCCATCAGCGGCATAGGGCGGCAGCGCAAAGAGCGTTGTGCCGCGCCGCACCAGTTCGCGATCCGCGGCGGCTTCGATCCGGTAGCGTACCGCAGTCGCAATACGGTCACGAAAGCGCAGATGGCTCAGGTCTTCGGCTTCCAGCCGCGCGGCCATCTGCGCATCGCCGCGCTTGTGAAAGGCCAGCGCCAGATCAACCCCGCCTCGCGGGTAGAGCGCGCGGGCCGTGGCAAGGTCGATGCCAGTATCCGAGGCCGCCGCGCGGAGCGCGTCTTCGCTCCAGCCATCAAAGGGCACATGAATCAATGCGGCATCCAGAAGCGTATTTGCCTGATCGGTCATCGCTATCCCCTTTCGCCAGGTCACTTTGATAGTATCTAGCACCATCACCACGAAATCCAGCGCACCGCGCGCGCTGTCACTGCAGGTCGCCAAAGGCCCTCTGCATCCGCTGGGCAGCCTCTTCAACCAAGCTGCGCGGTGTGGCCAGATTGAACCGCAGGAAACTCTCCCCTCCGGTGCCGAAAGTCGGGCCATGATTGACCGCGATCCGCGCCGCCTGTTCGACACGAGCGGTAAACTCGGCCTGCGTCATGCCCGTGCCCGCGAAATCAACCCAAGCCAGATAGGTCGATTCCAGCGGCATTGAGCGCAAGCCGGGAATGGCATTGATAGCTTGGTCGAATACCTGCCGGTTGGCTTCGAGATAGCCGCAAAGCGCATCGACCCACTCCGCGCCCTCGGGCGAATAGGCAGCGGTCACTGCATGCAGCCCGAAGGAATTGGGGGAAATCCCGAGGCCTACAAGCGTTCGGGCAAAGTCCGCGCGCAGCTTGGCGTCCGGCAGGATGACATTACCGCTATGCGTGCCCGCGATGTTGAAGGTCTTGGACGCCGAGGTCAGCATCACCAGCCGCGACAGGCAGTCAGGCGCGGCCAGTGGCATCGGGATGTGCCGGTGTCCGGGCATCATCAGATCATGGTGAATCTCGTCCGAGACCAGCAGCAGTTCATGGCGGGCGCAGAAATCCGCCAGCGCCTGCAATTCGGCCTGCATCCAAACCCGCCCACCGGGGTTATGCGGCGAGCACAGGATCACCATGCGCGTACGCTCGGTCACAGCCGCATCCGCCGCGTCGAAATCCATCTCATAGCGCCCTGTGCGCTCAACAAGCGGGCACTCGACCACGACCCGCCCTGCCCCCTCGATGGTGCGGGCAAAGGCGTGATAAACTGGCGTGAACAGCATCACCCCATCACCCGGCGCGGTCCATGTCTGCAGGCAGAGCCCCACGGCATTGACCAGCCCATGCGTGGTGAAGATATGCGCCGGATTCACCTGCCAGCCATGGCGATTCTCCATCCACCAGCAGATCGCGGCGCGATAGTCCGCATCATCCCCGAAATAGCCATAGATGCCATGATCCACGGCCTTGCGCAGTGCGTCCTGCACGCAGTCGGGGGCCGGGAAATCCATATCGGCCACCCACATCGGGATACCCGTTTCGGGCGAGACCCCATAGCGTTCTTCCATCATGTCCCATTTCATCGAATGGGTGCCGCGTCTCTCGGTGATCTGGTCGAAATTCATGCCTGCCCTCTGCTATCGCGCTGCAAGCTGGCCTGATGGGCGCGCCGCTGCAAGGGGAAAAGCCATTGAACGGCGCGAAGCCTTGGCTTAGATCGCATGCCATGAGCATTCGCCCGATCCTGATCCACCCTGACCCGCGGCTGAAAAAGCGCTGCGCCCCGGTCGAGAGCATCTCGCCCGAGATCGGCCAATTGGCCGAGGATATGCTTGAAACCATGTATGAAGCGCCCGGGGTGGGGCTGGCCGCGCCGCAAGTGGGCGTGCTCCAGCGGCTCTTCGTGATGGATTGCGTCAAGGAAGAAGACGCTTCCCCGCGCCCGCTGGTGCTGATCAACCCCGAGATTGTCAGCACCTCGGACGAGGTGAATACCTATGAGGAAGGCTGCCTTTCGATCCCCGAGCAATATGCCGAGGTCACACGGCCTGCGCGCGTCGTGATGCGCTGGACCGGGCTGGACGGGAAAGTTCAGGAAGAAGAGTTTGACGGGCTCTGGGCGACCTGCGCGCAGCATGAGCTGGACCATCTGAACGGCAAGCTCTTCATCGACTATCTGGGCGCGCTCAAGCGCGGCATGATCACGCGGAAGATGGCCAAGCTCAAGCGCGAACAGGGGCGCGGGTGAGCGTTCGGCGTTGTCTGCGCTGGCCCGATCCGCGCCTGCGCGCCGCCGCGGCTCCGGTGGAGGCGATCACGGATGAGATCTGCGCGATCTGGACGGACATGATCGACACGATGGAGGCAATGCCGGGCGTGGGCCTTGCTGCGCCCCAGATCGGGGTGATGTTGCGGTTGGCAGTGGTCGATGCCTCATCCGTGCGCGGGCAGGTCGTGCGCATGGCAAATCCCGAGATCCTGCATGCCAGCGGCCAGATGCGCGCACATGAAGAGGCGAGCCCGAACCTGCCTGGTGTCTCTGCCCGGATCGAGCGGCCACGCGCGGTTACGGTGCGGTTCCTGAATGACGCGGGCACAGTCGAAGAGCGGGATTTCGTGGCACTCTGGGCGACAAGTGTGCAGCATCAGATCGATCATCTGGACGGGCGGATGTATTTCGACCATCTCAGCAAAACCCGCCGCGACATGCTGTTGCGCC
>SLJW01000221.1 GCA_007134865.1 Paracoccaceae bacterium
CATGGCTCATATTCGCGAGAAAGCGCGATTTTGCACGGTTGGCGGCCTCGGCCCGGTCGGCTGCATTGCGCAGGGCATCTTCGGCCGCTACCTGTTCGGTGATATCCGCGATGGAACACACGACGCGCACCGCAAGTCCTTCGGCCTTGATCGGGGCTGCGTTGATCGAGAGTATCCGCTGCGTGCCGTCGGGCCAGGCGATCGCATGGCGCACGTCGCGCACTGTCTTTCCCTCGGCCATCACGCGGGTATAGGGCAGGTCGGACGAGTCGAGCGGGCTGCCATCGAGCGCGGTGATCTGCCATTCCGGCGCGTCATAGGTCATTCCGTCCAGACGCAACGGCGAGAGCCCGAGAATGCGCTCGGCCTCGCGATTGGCGAAGATGATCCGGCCACTTCCGTCAAGCGCCGTGATCCCACTCGCCGATGTTTCCATCAGCCGCGAGAGGTAGTCACGCTCTGCGGTCAATTGTGCCTCCAACCGCATCCGCTCGGTGATGTCGAGATGGATCCCCGCCACCTTGAGCGGCTTGCCAGAGGCGTCGCGTGACACCACCCGTCCCCGCGACAGAATCCAGACCCAGTGGCCAGTTTTGTGCCGCATGCGAATCTCATTCGCGAAACGGTCGTTTCCGCGCGCCTTCAGCGTATCATGCTGCGCATCCAGCACGGCCATGTCATCTGGGTGTATCAACTCGCGGAAGCCATGATGTGGACGTTTCGCCAATTCGGCGCGGGTATAGCCCAGCATCTCGGCCCAGCGTTCATTCACGCGCTTTACGCCGCTCACCAGATCGAGCTCCCATGTCCCTGCGGCAGCCGCGTTAATGATTTCTTCCAGACGTTCCTCGGCCCCTTTCAGCGCCGTGATGTCGAGATGTACCCCGGCCATCAGGTCCGGTTTGCCCTCTGCTGTCCGGCGTGTAACCCGCCCGCGCGATTGGACCCAGACCCAGTGCCCTTCCTTGTGACGCATGCGCAGGACATATTCGAACTGGTCCGTCGCGCCCTCAAAAACCCTGTCCAGCTCGATGTCGGCAGCAGCAAGGTCGTCGGGATGCACCAATCTGCGCCAGACATCTATCGTCACAGGTGCAAGTTCCGCCAATGTGTAGCCCACAATCTCGGCCCAGCGTGCATTGATCGTGTTGGTGCCATCCGGAACAGTCCACTCCCATGTTCCGGCTTCGGCACCGTTGATGATATCGGCGAGCCGCTGTTCGGCCATCTTCAGTTCCGTGATGTCGATGGCCATAGCCACGCGCCCGCCATCTGCGGTGGCAAAGTCGATAACGCGCTGCCAACTGCCATTGCTCAATTGCCGCTCGACCGCATTGCCCGGCGCATGGTGCGCAGCCATACGGGCGCGCAACAGCGCCTCGACATCGCCATCGGTGGCCACGATGTCGCCTGATGCGATGGCCGCCCTCAACAAGGTCTCGAATTGCACCCCCGGAACCATCATCCGGGCAACGCCGGGATAAAGCTCCTGGTGCCGACGATTGCACAGCACCAGCCGGTCTTCGGCATCCCAGAAGGCGAAGGCATCGGGCAGTGCCTCGACCGCCGTGGTCAGCCGGTCTCGCGCTTCAGTGGCTTCACGCGCGAGCCGCTCAAGCGCAGCGGCCTGCGCCTTGCGCTCGGTAATATCGGTCTCGATCGAGACAAAGCCAGTCAGAGTGCCGTCAGCATCATGGAGCGGCTGGATGTCGATTTCGGTCCAGAACTCCTCACCGTCGCGTGTGCGGTTGAGAAGTTGCCCGCGCACGGCCTCGCCTGCCTCCATGGCGGCGCTAAGACGCGCGACCTCACCCTTGTCCGTGCCGGGAGCATGCAGCAGATCGTCCGGACGCTGGCCCCTTACCTCCTCCAATCGCCAGCCGGTGCGGGCCTCGAACGCGGGGTTGACCCATTCGATGTGATCATCCAGCCCGATCACCATCACCAGATCGGTCATGCGCCGCGCAATAAGCCCCAACCGCTCGGCCTCGCGCGCCAGACGCCATTCCTCGGTGATGTCACGAGACACGAACACATATCCCGGCGCATCTCCGGACCTGTGCGGCGGGCGGGGTGAGACGCTCACAGCATAGCGGCGTCGCCCGCGCGGGGTATCGGCCCAGAATGGATGCGGCCCCGAGCGGCCCGTGGCATCCACCTCGGCCATGGC
Source organism: Paracoccaceae bacterium (assembly GCA_007134865.1). Lineage (GTDB taxonomy): Bacteria > Pseudomonadota > Alphaproteobacteria > Rhodobacterales > Rhodobacteraceae > Roseinatronobacter. Next base: position 2,171 of record SLJW01000221.1, read on the forward strand.
ACGACGGTTCAGGGCTGCGATTTCGGGTGGCATGACCTCGGCATCCGTCTTGCCGATCAGATGCTCGGGCGGCACCATCATCTGCCCCGGATCGGATGTATGCACGCCCAGATAACGCCCCTTGGCATCCACCTCCAGCACCAGTTCGGGCAGGGCGGCGAGTGTGGTCTTGAGCCGGTCATGCGCCTCGGCCATGGAAGCCTGCGCTGCAGCAATTTCGGCAGTGGTATCGGCGCGGGTGAGTGCGGCGCCAATCGCATCGGCCACCGATTTCAGCAACTGCACTTCGGCCGGGCTGAATTCGCGGCGTCGGCGCACAGTGTCGAAGCCGACGAAACCGGACAATTGTCCACCTGCCCGCATCGGGACTGCCAGCAACGAACGGATGCCCTGGCTCAGCAGGAGCGTCTTTTCGGGCGAGGTATCGGGAAGCGCCGCGACATCCTCGATGATGATGGGCATGTTCGCACTGAGACCAGGCCGCCATGGGCCGATGATGTTGCCGGGCAGGTCGCGATTGAGGTGGATCGTCGGTGCAGTATTCTCGGCGCACCATTCATGCGTATTGTCTATCTTCTCGCAAACGGCGTCAGATGTCAGGCGAAATACATAAGCGCGATCCACGCCGCAGAAGCGGCCCAGTTGCTCCAGCGCCTGATCGATCGCGGCATTGATCCCGTCGGAAGGAGCGCGCAATAGCCCTCCCAGCAGGTCCACGGCGAGTTCAAGTATCCGCTCACGGCCTGCATCTGTTGACAGCTTCGGGGCCGTCCTTCCAGCGCTCAGCGAACCATCTCCCTCCATCGCGTGGATACTCACACCAGCCAATTCCATCGACCCGCCTCTCCGGAAAAGGCGGGGCTGTCGGGGCTTGAGTAAACTAGAGCCTCTTGGGTTAAGCAACCAATAATGCGCAGTGAATAGTGATCACAACAACCTTGAGTTGCTCATGGGTTTGCTGCGCGACGTGGGGTGCGTTTGAGGCAGATCGATATCTGGCAATCTCATCAACAACAGCCAAGGAGGATCAGGTAGCGTCGTGCTCGACGGAATGGGCCAAAGCCCCGGCATTGCACAATTTGAAGGAAATGGTGCCAAAACTTGGCCTTCTGCGTCTGACGCCGCCTGTACCAGCGCGCTTCCCGGACCGTTTCGGCTCGAGCTGCGCTCCAATCTGCATCGAAACAGCGCGCGTCAGCGCAAGCGGGGCGGCGGTTCCGGGAGCGACGTGAACAGACCCTCTGTGAGTTCGCGCAGAAGCTTGCGGCGAAAGACAGGGGGGAAGTCGCGCCAGTCTTCCGCGAATTCGACGAAGGCGCCGGGGCCGCGGATGACTTCGTTGCGGTAATAATCCAGAATCCCGATCTCCAGTCCACCAATGGCAAGACCGTTTACGGTGATATCGCCAAAGTTGAAGCGTTCGTAGATATCGGCAGGGTCGGGGCCGTCATTATTTCGCCCGTCGCCCGAGATGTCGAGCGTGCGCGCCACACAAACGGGGGCACCCAGCAAAAGCCGCGCGCCGAAAAACAGCGCCCGTCCGACTGCCGTCACACCGCGAAAGCTGCGCTCCATCCCGTCGAGTGCGGCGATGACCGCGTCGATATCAGCCTCGGTTTCGAGCATTGTCCAGCCGACGACAACCTGCTGCTGCCAGCGCCCGCTCCATTCATAAATCGCCAGTGCTACCGGGGCGTCGGGGACAAGGATGGCAGCGCGCACCTCCGCATCAGAGAGCGCGGCCTGCACGCCGCGCACCTGTAGCTCATAGGCGGGGTCACTCACCGAGCGTGAAACGTCGAGCCCCAGTGCGAGCGCCAGCCGGCAGGATGCATGCCCGCTGTCAGGCAACAGCGTTGCGGCCAGCAGAATGGCAAGCATGGGCAAGATGACGACGCGGCGGAACATGCCAGAAGAGGATAATCGGCGCAGAATGCTTTGTCTGTAGGGCGTTGCGACACTGCCGGATGGCTTGGTGTTCTGTGCATGCAATTTATTGCGATTGCCGCAGATACTTGGTCGTCACGATGCGGCACCCTTTGTCAACCTGACTGCGTCTCCCTCTGCGGTTCAAAGCCCAATCGTGACCCGGTTCCATCTATCCTCTGGATGACCCGTCACGGTGTATCCGCTTCTTGGTCGAGGAGCGCACTGATACGTGCGCGCAGCGCCGCGCTTTCCGAAAGCGCGTCTCGGCTCTGGCTCAGCAGGCCGTGCGGTGGGATAATAGCTTCGGTTTCCGTATCGGGCTCGGTTGCCGCCGCCGACGTGACCGCGTCGCCTGGCTCTCGGTCAGGAAGGGGTCGCGCAAGGCCAGAGCCGTTCAATGGCATACCAGTAATTTCCCGGGCAATGTCAGCATTTTGCGGTGTCGAGGATGGGGCGTCGTCTGGCCCGGCTTGTACATTTTCGATTTGTCCTGCGCCATCCTCAGAGGCATGATTGATGACCCCGCTCTGCTCTGGTGCGGATGCACCGCTGTTCGGCAGCATATCGACAGTGGCCGAAGCCGCTTGGGTGCGATCGGTATCAGAAGTTGCTTCACGTCCAGAAGCGCGCATTGCATCCCCGCCGTTTTGGGCGGGAATGGACTGCGCACGCTCATCACCGGGTTGCTGCATCGCTGCAGTGTGCGCCGTTCGCAAGAGCTCTGCCTGTGGCTCGAAGCCAAGGGCTTGCAAGCGCTTGGCAATGGTCTCCGTTGTGCCGACTGCAAGTCCCTCAGCTTGCCAGGGCGCAAGCCGGAAGACCGATGTCACAAAGCTCGTGTCATCAGCCAGTTCGGCCAGCCCTGCAAGCAGATCGGTCATGGTGGCAGCTGTCTCTGATGCCAGATGCGGTTTTTGCTGCTCGAAGAGATCGACCGCGCTGGAAAACTCTTCTGCGCGCAGCAGCGCGTTGATCAGAAGCCCTGCAATCCTGCGCCCCTCTGGAGTGTTGCGCAGCGCGAGCAGGCGGTCTTGGGCATATGTGCGCAGATCTTCCTCGAGCAGCGCGCCCTGCTGCGCACGTTTCACCAGCAGAAACAGGAGCGTTTCGTCCGAGCGTTCGGGCGAAAGCCGTGCTTCGATCCTTGCAGCCTGCGTTGGTGTGCTTTGCGGCAGATCGAGTTTCGCCCGCGCAAGCTCAAGTGCCGGCGTCGCGTCGACAGCGACTCGGTCGAGGAGGGCCCGGATGGTTTGCGCCGCGTCGCGTTCCCCCTGCAGTAGCAGCCGCTGGCTGATCTCGGGCCCGATATGGAGCCGCAATTGGCGCGGCATCATTGAGAGCGCCTGATACAGCAGATCGGATTGCGTGTCCTGTGCCGGCGTATCACGCGGCGAGTCGAGAAAGGCCCACAGATGTGCAAATGCATTACAGTCTTGCAAAATCTTTAACTCCGGGAGTGGCGGGCGCCCCTCCAGATCGACCAGATGACCGAGGTGGGTCAGCAGGCGCGTTTCCTCCGTCTCGACTGGCAGCATGCCCAGAAGCATCCTCGCTTCGGCGCCAAAGCCTCTTGCCAGGTAATGCTGCGCAAGTGCGATCGCGGCGTTCTGATCGAGGCGATCGAATTCTCCCAGCAGCGCATTCCAGAGTTCCGTTTCGGATGCACCGGATTTGTCCAGGTTCCAAAGGTTCATGTCGATAGTTTCGGCCAGGCGACATCGCGCATCATCCCTGCGGGTCGAGCCGAGCCCAGCAGGCTCGGTCACGCCCGAAGGTGTCGAGAAGCGGATATGCGCCCCAAGGTCTGCGGTCGGGTTTGCGGCCTCCGGCACTGGTGGGCCCGATCCCGGGTCGAAGGCTTCGGCGCCATTCAGGATGCCTTCGGCCACGGAGCCGGCAAGCGCACGTGACAACTCTTCTCGGATAGCGGCGCGCTCTGACGATCCCATATCGGCAGGGTTGGTCGAAGGCAGGACGGTGGGTTCGGCATTCGGGCCGAAAAGCGTGGTGAGCGTCAGCGATCTCTCGGTTGCTGATCCTGCCGTGCCCTCCCGCACCAGGCGGGCCAGATCACGACCCGCCTGTGCGGCTGCCAAGGCGCTGACCGCGGAAGATGCCCGGATGCTCTCCGGTCGTTCTCGTGGTCGGACAGTTGCACGGGAGGCGGGGCGCGCCAGTGACGGGCGACCGACCAGATCGATCACGAGAAATCCGCGTATCTCCTCAGAAGCGCGAATCTCGCAATCGCAGGCCAGATCAAGCTCCAGCCAGTCTGGACCTGCGCGTGCGTCGCGCAGGCGCGTGCGTGGGATTTTCGAGAATGTCTGTCGCAGATCGAAGCGCAGGGGAGGGCCAGTGACATCGACCCTTGCCCAGCGATCGTCCGATGTCACGCGCCAGTGGTTCGCCTCGGGGATCTGGACAACGATCCGCGTGAAATCGGCATGCTCGCCACCCCGAACCGGAATGGTCGTGACCTGCGCAAACGCAGCATGCGCCATGAGAGTGATCAGTGAACCAAGGACCCAGAGCAGTTTGCGCATCGGTCAGGCTGCATTCTTCTTGAGGTCACGCAAGGCTTCCTCAAGGTCACTGAAATCGGGGCGGTGGCTGTGCGGTGTGTTCTGTCGCCCGACCTCGATGCAGATATTGGCCGGATGCGCATGCAGGTTCGCGATCAGTACCTCGCGGATGAGTTGGAAGAAATGATCATCCTCCTCGACGATGGCCTGCATGCGTCCGGCCAGCGGGCCGACGAAGCAATAGGCGAGGAAGACGCCCAGAAAGGTGCCGGTCAAGGCGCTGCCAATCATCTTGCCCAGAATATCAGGGGGCTCGTCGATGGCGCCCATGGTCTTGATGATCCCGAGCACGGCGGCGACAATTCCCAGCGCCGGCAAGGAATCTGCCACGACCTGTACCGCATGCGAGGGATGGAGGGCGTGCCGTTTCTGAGCTTCGAGTCGCTTATCGATGACCTCTTCGACCTGATGCGGGTCGTCATAATTCATGGAAGCGGCGCGCATCGTGTCGCAGATCAGCTCGATTGCATCGTGATCGCCCTGGATTTTCGGGTAGCGCGCAAAGATCGTCGAAGCGGCAGGGTTCTCGAAATGCTCCTCGACCGCGATTGGGTTCTGCCGGGCCAGCCAGATAAGCTCGAACAGCAGACACAGCAGGTCGCGATAATCCTTGGGCGTCCATTTTGGACCCTTGAAGGCACGGCTGATGCCGCGCCCTGTGTCCTTTATCACTTCGAGTTGATTGGCGATGACAAAAGCCCCGAAAGCGGCCCCGCCGATCATGACCATCTCGAAAGGGAGCGCCTTGAGGATGATGCCCATAGTGCCGCCAGACCCAAGATAGCCCCCGAAAACCATCACCAGAACGATTGCAATGCCGATAAGAATGAACACGTTCCGAACCCTTCGCCTTCCAACAGCCCCCGGCAGAGCCATGCTGGGGCCGACTCTGTCAAAGCAGTGTTAAGAAATCCCTTTCGGTCGCTGCGCAGCTTCGATCAGTTGCGCGGCGTACGCGCGTGACGTCCTGCAATGACAGCAGTGATCGCATAGGCGGCCAGCGGGTCGAGCCCGGCCATGATCTCGCCTGCAAAATCAGGGCGCAGGCGTGCGATGAAACCTGCAGCGAATTCCGTGTCCATCTGTGCGAAGAGGTCTGCCGCCTGTTGCGGTTTCATGTTCTCGAACACTGATGTCAGGCGCTGCAGATCGTCTTCGGCAGCTGTTTCGGTCATTCGGAGGGTCGCGGCGAGCCGTGCCTCGGATGCCTCGAGTTCGGATAGCTGAAGCGCAAGCGCTGCTTCCGCCGCACGCAACTGCGCGGTGCGCGCGGCAAGCGCTTCTTCTGCGGCGAGAATTTCTGCCTCGCGCGCGAGCAGAGCCGCCAACAGGTCGCCCGGATCGGGTGGCTCTGCAGCGGCCGCCGGTTGTCCGGAGTTGCCCTCCGACATGGGTTCTGCAGCAAACACGTCGGCCACACCAAGGCCGAGCCGCGACATGCCTGCCACCAGCAGCAGCCCTGCGAGGAGCAGAAGCACTGACGAGGTGCCGGTGCGCCCTGCTTGACGCGCGCTCATCGCAATGCTCCGGCCGTTTCACGGTGTTGCTGCGGGCCCGCGCGCGAAACGACGCGGTCGAATGGCGCGGAGCCCGCGTCATCTGAGTCGGGTTCCGGATCGCAACGCGGCGCCACTGCCGAGAAATGGGGCGTCGGCTCTGCGCTGGCCTGCCCGGCGGCCATGAGCAGCTCAAGCTTGCGTGCCGCCGCATCGGCCCGCGCGATCTGCTCGCGCAGCGCCGAACCAGCCTGCCCGCTGGACGCTTCGGCCTCGCGCAGCACATGTGTCAGGGTATCGACCTGGCTGGAAAGCACGGCAATCGCCTTTCCCACATCTCCGTCCAGCCGGGTCAATGCGCGCAGGCGGCGCGAGAGCGCCATGCAATAGGCGGCTGCGCATATCGCCCCCAGCCCGATAATGAGGTCAAGCATGACAGCCATAGGGTTCTCCTAGTTGATGACGAATTCGGTGATCAGAAAGTCACGCACATGCCCCTCGCCCGCGACGACCTGCAACCGTCGCAGGATCTGCGCGCGCAAACGGATGATCGCGGCGGGGTCGGTCAGATCACGGACCTCGAGTGCGCGCAGATAGGTGTTCATCAGGTCGAGAAATCTCGGCTGCAGGCGTTCCATATCTGCGAGTGACGATTCGGCGACCTCAATCTGCCCGGAAAAGCGCAGGAACCGCGCGCCGCTGTCGGGTGCGAGTGTGATCGTGATGTTCTCGATTGGGACATAGGCGAAATCCGTGGCCACCGGGGCGGGCCGTGCCGAAGGGTCGGACGGCCCGAGAATCAGCCCCGAATAGACGGCGTAGAACGCGCCGCCACCAAGCAGGGTGGCGGCGGCGAGGCCCAGAAAAACCCCGCGTTTCCCTGGCTTTGCAGGTGGTGCGTCAGCATTGGGGTCCGAAGTGTTTGCAGCTTGTGCCATGTGTCCTCGCAACAAATCGCCTGCTGCTGTTTTTGGCACAATGTCACTAACCCAATGTTAAACGATCTGCGCGAAAACTCCCCCTCAGGCAGAAGCCCGATGGATGGAGAGTCGATGTGCAGCAGCTGCAGTCTGTGTGGAACGCCCTGGATACCAAGCGCCAGATCATGCTTGTGGGCGCAACTGTGGCTGTGTTCGCAGCCGTTCTGATGCTGGCGCGGCTGGCCACGGCGCCGGGCATGGCGCTCCTCTATGCCGGGTTGGAGGACAGCGCTGCGGGAGAGGTCATTCAGTCGCTAGAGGCGCGGGGAATCACCTATGACGTGCGTGGCGACGCGATTTTCGTACCTGCACGCCTGCGCGACGAGGTGCGTCTGATGCTGGCTGCCAACGGGCTGCCCAGCAATGCCCATTCCGGCTATGAGTTGCTCGAATCACTGACCGGATTCGGGACCACATCGCAGATGTTCGACGCCGCCTATTGGCGCGCCAAGGAAGGCGAACTGGCCCGCACCATTGTCGCCAGCCCGCATATCCGCTCGGCGCGGGTGCATATCTCGCAAGGAAGCAGTACTCCCTTCCGCCGCGATATCGTGCCCACCGCATCGGTCACGGTTACGACCACGGGCGGTGCGCTCAACGCTGCTCAGGCGCGCTCGCTGCGGTTTCTGGTCGCCTCGGCGGTGGCCGGGATGACCCCTGACGATGTATCGGTGATCGATGGCGCGGGCGGTCTGGTCTATGGCCCGGAAACCGAGGCCAGCGCCGCCACCCAGACAGCGGACCGCGTCACAGAATTGCGGCGCAATGTCGAGCGGCTGCTCGAGGCGCATGTCGGGCATGGGCGCGCGGTGGTCGAGTTGAGCATCGAAACCATGACCGAGCGCGAAGTGATCCATGAACGGCGGATCGACCCGGACTCGCGTGTCGCGATCAGCAGCGAGGTCGAGGAGAGCAGCACCGACAGCCGCGACACGCGCAGCCAGGGTGTGACTGTCGCCAGCAACCTGCCAGATGGCGATGCGGCTGCCGATGCGGGCAACGCGACCACGCGCGAGACACAAAACCGCCAGCGCAACAATTTTGAGGTCTCCGAGACACGGCGCGAGTTGGAGCGCCAGCCCGGTGCGATCCGGCGCATGACCGTGGCAGTGCTGATCGACGGGGTGCAGGAGGCTGATGAAACCGGGGCGATGCAATGGCGGCCACGGACCGCGGAAGAGCTTGAATCACTGCGCGAACTGGTCGCCTCTGCGGTTGGGTTCGATGCGGAGCGGGGCGACATGATCACCATCCGCTCCTTGCCATTCGAGCCTGTCGCGGCGATCGGTACCGAGGCCAGCTCAGGCATCTTCGCCCGCAGCCAGGTTGATATCATGACGCTGATCAACTGGGCGCTGACACTCGTGGCGCTCCTGCTGGTGGCGCTTTTCGTGCTGCGCCCGATCCTCGCCACGATCTCGCGTCGCGACGGGCCCGAAGTGCTCGATGGCCCGGCGGGTCGGTTCTCCGGGCCCATGCTGACCAGCGAGGGGGGGCAAGACGATCAGACCGGTGATGACGGCAGCGTCGCGCGTATGGATGACGCGCCTGAAGACCCGGTCGAACGCCTGCGCCGCCTGATCGAGGCGCGCGGCGAAGACTCGGTCCATGTGCTGCGTCACTGGATGGATGATCGCAAGGAGGCACCATGACACGGGCTCTGCTCAAGCTGGAGGTCTTCGAGACGACGCCGCTCGAGGACGAGGATACGCGGCTCGATGCGCATCAGGTCACCAAGCTGCGCGAGGAGTCGTTCGAGGCAGGCTATGCGGCTGGCTGGCAGGATGCGCTCGAGCAGATGCGTAATGAGGACTCGCTGCGCCGGATCGCGGCTGAGGAGGCGCTGCAGGCGGTCAGTTTCAGCTATGCCGAGGCGCATCAGGCGCTCTCGGACGCCTTTCTGGCGCTGACCGAAGCACTCCTGGCCAAGCTTCTGCCCGAGGTACTCTCACAGGCCTTGCCCGCGCATCTGGTCCGCGAGCTTGAGGCGCTGGTCGAGCGCCACACGAATGCACCCGTGCAGATCGCCTGCGCCCCCTCGGTGCGTGATGTGCTGGCGCCCTATGCTGCGGCCTTCCCCGATTTGCAGATCGAATTCATCGCAGAGCCGAGCTTTACCGAAGCGCAGGTCGCCTTGCGTCTGGGCGCACAGGAGCGCGTGATTGACCTCGACGGTCTGCTTGTCGCGCTTCGCACCGCCTTCGATGCGCAGAAACAGAGACTGCAGCAGCAGGAGAGCACTCATGGATGACAGCGACCTCGCCGGAGGGATCCTCAAGCAGGTGCCGATCGAGATCGCGGTCTCGGTCGGACGGGCGCGACCGCTGGTGCGCGACCTGTTGAAACTGCGCCGCGACTCGGTGCTGACACTCGACCGGCGGGTGGATGACCCGGTCGAGCTCTTCATCGGCGACAAGCTGGTCGCGCGGGGCGAGTTGCAGGAGTTGGAGGGCGAGCAGGCCGGGTATCTGGGTGTGCGCCTGACCGAGATCATCGACCTTCGTGAGGCGCTCTGAGCCGATGGCGCGGCTGATCTCCTCCCTCCTGCTCGGCGCCTTCGGTCTGCTGATGCTCAGCACCGGGCTGCAGGCGCAGGAGATCAGCATCAGTTTCGAAAATGATGGTCAGCTTGCCACGCGAACCGTGCAACTGCTGATCGTGCTCACGCTGCTGAGCCTCGTGCCCGGCATTCTGGTGATGGTGACCTGCTTTCCCTTCATTGTCACGGTGCTGGCCATCCTGCGCCAGGCGCTCGGGCTGATGCAGTCGCCGCCCAACATGCTGATCGTCTCGCTGGCGCTGTTCCTGACATATTTCGTGATGGAGCCGGTCTTCGTGGCGGCCTGGCAGAACGGGGTCGTGCCGCTCAACGACGGGGCGCTGGGCCTCGATGAGGCCTTTGTCGCCGTTGCCGACCCGTTCCGCCAGTTCATGGCCGCGCGCGTGGATCCGGCCACGTTCGAGAGCCTCGCCAGCCTACGCCCTGGCATGGAGACCGGTCTCGCGCCGGAGGCGCCGCTCTCGCTACTGGTGCCTTCCTTCATGCTAAGCGAGATCGCGCGGGCCTTTCAGATCGGGTTTCTGATCTTCCTGCCATTCCTGATCATTGATCTGGTGGTCG
>SLJW01000202.1 GCA_007134865.1 Paracoccaceae bacterium
ACATGCTCATAGGCCATGTCATTGGCCACTGCCAGCATCTCGTCATGGCTCTCGCAGAGGATCACCTCGCCATAGTCGCGCCACGAGGTGGACGCCGTCTCGGCGGTGGGCAGGATCGCCAGCAGGCGGTCCACCTCGGCCAGCGTGCCCTCGGCGAGGCGGCGCGAGGTGGTGATCAGCACGGCGGGGGAGTTGTAGCCATGTTCGGCCTGCCCCAGAAGGTCGGTCGCGCAGAGTTCCGCATCGACTGTGTCATCGGCGATGACCATGGTCTCCGTCGGCCCGGCAAAAAGGTCGATGCCGACGCGCCCGTAAAGCTGGCGTTTGGCCTCGGCGACAAAGGCGTTGCCAGGGCCGACGAGCATGTGCACGGGCTCGATGGTCTCGGTGCCGATGGCCATGGCGCCCACTGCCTGAATGCCGCCCAAGACATAGATTTCATGCGCGCCGCCCAGATGCATGGCGGCGACAATGGCGGGGTGCGGTTCGCCCTTGTGCGGCGGGGCCGAGGCCACGATGCGCGGCACGCCTGCGACCGTGGCGGTCAGCACCGACATATGCGCCGAGGCGACCATGGGGAACTTGCCGCCCGGCACATAGCAACCCACCGATTGCACCGGGATATTCTTGTGGCCGAGGATCACACCGGGCAGGGTTTCGACCTCGATATCGGTCATCGACGCGCGCTGCGCCTCGGCGAAGCGGCGGATCTGGGTCTGGGCGAAGCGGATATCCTCCATGTCGCGGGCGCTGACCTTCGACATCGCGGCCTCGATCTCGGACGCTGTCAGCCGGAAGCTGGGCCGCGACACGCCATCGAATCTGGCGCTGAGCTCGGCCACGGCCGCATCGCCACGCCCCTCGATATCGGCCAGCGTCGCCTCGACCGTGGCGCGCACCCTGGCGTCGTCTTCAGCGCGCTCGGCCTCGGGCTTGGCGGTTTTCAGATGGGTGATGGTCATGGCTCAAGCTTCCTCCTGATCGGGCGTATCAAGGGCCTCCCAGCCCTCGCCCGCGAATACATCGCGTCCAAGTTGATGCAGCACCGCAGCGAAATCGACAAAGACGGGATTGTCGGCAATCCGTCCCTCGGCGACGCGCCAGAAATCCATATAAGGGATGGTAACGCGCATCCCGGTGGGCGCGATTCCCATGAAGGGGCCGGAATGGGTGGCCTCGATATGGCCGAAACCCGCGGCCCAGTCACCCTGCGCGATCATTTGCTCGGTATGGTAGCTGCGTTCGGTGAAGGCCGCGCGCAGGGGCAGTTGCCAGCCATTGCGGAAGGCATCCAGCCCGCGTTTGGTGCCGCAACCGCGATTGCCGCGCCAGAGGAAATCCTCGTGGAAATGCACCCCCATATCGTCCGACCCCTCTGCCAGCGCAGATTCCATTGCCGTGATCACGGCCAGGGTCCGGGCAGTCTGGTCCATGGGTCTAACCGTCAATCCTTGCGCCGGAGTTCAGATCGAACAGGTGCACAGCCTCGACCGGGATCTGAGCCTGAAACGGCGCGCCTATCTGCGCGCGAAACTCCTTGGGGCATTTGATCGAGACAATGGCATTCCCCGCGCGCACGGTCGCCATGGTGGCGTCGCCCAGAAGCTCCAGCGAATAGACCGGCGCCGAGATTTGGCCGCCGCCCGGCACCATAAGCGCGTCTTCGGCCCGGAATCCGAGGATCACCGGACCGTCAGGCGCAGAGAGCCCTTCGACACGGACATTCTCTCCCGCGAAGACACCGCCCGAGACCTCACCCTCCATCAGGTTCATGGCCGGCGTCCCGATGAACCCGGCGACAAAGGTATTGGCTGGGCGGTCATAGATTTCGGTCGGTGTACCGACCTGCTGGACGATGCCCGCTTTCATCACGACCACGCGGTCAGCGAGCGTCATCGCCTCGATCTGGTCATGGGTGACGTAGATCGTGGTCACGCCAAGCTGGTGGCTGAGGTTCTTGATCTGCGCGCGGGTCGAGACGCGGAGCTTCGCGTCGAGATTGGACAGCGGCTCGTCCATCAGGAAGAGGTTCGGCTCGCGCACCACGGCGCGGGCGAGGGCTACGCGCTGTCGCTGACCGCCGGACAATTCACCCGGGCGGCGATGCAGGAACGGGCCCAACTCGACCATATCGGCGGCGCGCCGCACCTTCGCGTCATGTTCGGATTGCGGCACCCCGCGCACTTTCAGCGGGAAGCGGATGTTGTCATAGACATTCATGTTCGGATAGAGCGCGTAGGACTGGAACACCATGGCGATGTCGCGGTCCTTGGGCTCCAGCGTGTTCACCCGCTTGCCATCGATCAGCACATCGCCCTCGGTGATGTCCTCGAGCCCGGCGATCATGCGCATCGTGGTGGTCTTGCCGCAGCCCGATGGCCCCAGCAGCACGATGAACTCCTTGTCGGCGATGGTCAGGTCAAAGGCATGGACCCCGACGAATGTGCCCCAGCGTTTGGACAGGTTACGCAATTCTATCTGGGCCATTCGCGTCCCCCGAGAGCCGATTTGCAAACGTATGCACAAAAGCTGTCAGGAAATAGTCATTCTGGCAATAGCATTTTTGCAAAGCATACAAAAATGCATCTGGCTGGAATTTTTTCTTCTGCGCGAGAAAAACTGTGATTTAATGCAATCGTATGCAAACCATAAGGCGATTCGCGTCGGCGCATTGCCACAATTAGGGAGACGCCAGCATGACACAATATTTCCGCCTTGCTGCCAGCGCTTCAGTGCTGGCCTTGGGGCTTGCCAGCGCGGCGCAGGCCGATTGCGGGGTCGAGGCGGGCAATGTCTCGATCCTCGGCAATGACTTCCCGGCCCTGCAGGCCGTGATCGACGGCGCGCGCGCCTGTGCCACCGACAACGTCAGTGTCAGTGCCAACCTGACCTCGGATCACCGTGACCTGCAGGTGGCAGCGCTGACGGCAAACCCGTCGCAATATTCGGTGGCAGTGGTCGCCAATGGCTCGATCGTGCCGCTGATGAATGCCGGGCTGATCCGTCCGCTGGATGATCTGGTCGAGCAATATGGCGATTGGCTGCAACCGACGCAGCTTGTTCGGATCGAGGGCAATATCATGGCCGTGGCCTTCATGGCCAATGCACAGCATCTGTTCTACCGCGCCGATATTCTCGAAGCCGCCGGGGTTGATGCGCCCGAAACCATCGAGGATGTGCTGGCTGCAGCCGAGGCGATCCGCGAGCAGGGTCTGATGCGCCACCCGGTGGCCATGGTCTCGGGGGCAGGCTGGAACCTCGCGCAGGAGTTCGTCAACCTGCATCTGGGCCATGGCGGGCGCTTCTTCGAGCCCGGCTCGGCGGCACCTGCCATCAACAGCCCCGAGGGCCTCGCCGCGCTCGAGGCGCTCAAGGCGCTGACGAGCTTCTCAGACCCCGACTATCTGACCTTCGACTCGAACTCGGTGCAGTCGCTCTGGGAAGCGGGCGAAGTCGCGCTGATGTTGCATTGGGGCTCGCGCGGGGCCGGGATCCTCTCGGGTGACAATACCACGCCCGAAATCGTCGAATCGACCGTGCTGGCGGCGGCGCCCAGCGCTGGGGCGGATGGACGCCCGGCAACGACGCTGTGGTGGGATGGCTTCACGATCGCCGTCAATACCTCTGACGAAGATGCTGCCGCGAGTTTCCAGGCTATGCTGAACGGAATCACGCCCGAGCGCGTGGCCGAGAATTCGGGGCTGGCGGTCTGGCTGGGCGAGGGGTATGAGCCGACGCCCGCCTCGGCCGGGGTGGTCGCCTCTGCCGAAGGTGGGGCCGCGCCCTATCCGATGTCGCCCTATATGGGGCTGATGCACTCGGCGCTCGGGGAAAACCTCGCCCCGTTCCTGCAAGGCAATGCCTCCGCCGATGAAACACTCGAGACGATCGAGGCCGCCTATATCACGGCGGCCCGCTCGCAGGGCTTCCTGAACTGAGACCCGACCGGGCGGCCCAACGGGCCGCCCGCTTTCTTGCAGGGCAGGCACCATGAAACACCGCACGTTCTTCTGGTTCATCTTCCCCTCGGCGCTGGCGATGATCCTGTTCATCGCGCTGCCGGTGGTGTCGGTGTTCATCCAGTCGCTGCATGTCGAACATGAGCAGGTCCTGCGCACGGTCGAGAATTGCGGCCCCTTTGGCTGCGAGGAAGAAACGATCGTGGACCGCGAGGCGACACGCGAATTGCGCGAGGCACAGCCGCTCGGGCGCTTCGCGGGCTTCAGCAACTACACGGATCGCAATCACCTCGCCATCGAAGAAATCCGCAGCATGTGGGAGCGCTCGGACAGCTTCGCCGATTTCACCCGCCGCGCCATGACCCTGCCCTTCTGGCGCGCCATGGCCTTCACGCTGACCTTCACCTTCGTGGTCACGCCACTGGTGCTCATTCTCGGGCTCGCCATCGCGCTTGGCGTCAATTCGCTGCCGCGCATCTATCGCGGCCCGACGATCTTCGTCTCGCTCCTGCCGATGATCGTGACCCCGCTGATCGGCTCGCTGGTGCTCTACTGGATGGTGGACAGTCGCGGGGTGCTCGGTTCGTTTCTCCAGACCATCGCGAATGACCCCGAGCTCTCACTTCGGGCCTCGCCGACGCTGACATGGATCATGCTGATCGTCTATGGGGTCTGGTCCTCTGCCCCTTTCGCCTTCATCGTCTTCTATGCCGGGCTGCAGACCGTGCCCGAGGAACCGCTGGAGGCCGCGATGATCGACGGCGCCAACCGCTGGCAACGCGTCCGCTATGTCGTGATCCCGCATCTGATGCCGCTCGCGATCTTCATCACGCTGATGCAGCTTATGGACAATTTCCGCGTCTTCGAGCCGATCGTGGGCTTCCAGGCGCAGGCCAGCGCAACCTCGCTGAGCTTCAATATCTTCAACTACCTCCGCGGTGATGCCGCCCAGTTCGGCGCCGCCGCGACCACCTCCATGCTGACGATCCTCGGCGTTGTCGTCCTGCTCACGCCCGTGTTGATCCGAACCTGGCGCGACTTCAACCGCAAGAGGCACTGACATGGCCGCCAAGCAAAGACGCTCGCCCCTGCTGGTCACGGTTTCCACTGGCCTTGTGCTCCTGTGGATCGTCGTTGCCTCCTTCCCCTTCCTCTGGACGCTCTGGGGCAGCTTCAAGGTGCAGGCGGATTTCTTCTCGCTCGCGGACTGGCGCAACGCATTGCGCGGCACCTTCACAACGGTCCAGACAGGCAGCGCCTTTACCGGGCAGGGTTATTACGGCGCCTGGGTGCAAGAGGAATTCTGGCGCGCGGCCATGAACACCTTCATCGTCGTGTTCTGCGTCGTCATCATCTCACTCACCTTCGGCACGTTGGGCGGCTACGCGCTGGCGCGCTCGGGCTTCCGCTACACGTTCTGGCTGCTGATGATCGCGCTGGTGTTCCGCGCCATGCCGCATATCACGCTGGTCTCGGGGTATCTGCTGCCCTTCTTCCAGTGGAATGTCTGGGGCCATCTGCCGACCGCGATCATCGTTCTGGTGGCGATCAATCAGCCCTTCACGCTGTGGATGCTGCACAGTTTCTTTCTCAACATCCCCAAGGATCTGGACGAATCCGCCATGGTCGATGGCTGCACGCGCTTTCAGGCCTTCCGCCATGTCATCGTGCCGGTGATGTGGCCGGGCGTGATCACCACGGGCCTGTTCAGTTTCCTTCTGGCCTATAACGACTTCGCAGTGACCGCCATGCTGCTCAGCCAGCAGAACCAGACCATGATCCCGAAAATCGCCTCATTCCTCGGCTCGACACAAGTGGAGGGCAATGTCATGTTCGCGGTCGCCGCCGTGGTTTCGGCCACAGCACCCCTCTTCGTGCTGATCCTGTTCTTCCAGCGCCAGATCGTCTCCGGCCTGACCGCAGGCGCCGTGAAGGGCTGACCCTTGTCCCATTTTCTTGCCGCAAATACTCTGGGGGTCTGGGGGTGAAACCCCCAGCCTTGTTTCAGACCCGAGCTCCGCAAATGACCTTCCAGATCGAAAAAACCCTGATCCGCGCCCATCACGCCGCCCTCGCCACGGCTACTCCCGAGACCGTCGCGACGGCGCTGGCCGCCCATACCCATGCCGACTGGCACTGGCGCGGCATGCATCCCTGGCACGAACAGCACGGCGCCCCCGCTGTCGCGCAAGCCTTCTGGCAACCCTTTCTGCAGGCCTTCACCCGCGTGCAGCGGCGCGAGGACATTTTCTTCGCCGGGCGCAACCAGATCGATGGTTTCGCCTCCGCCTGGGTGGTGTCGATGGGCCATCTCATGGGTCTCTTCGATGCGCCCTTCCTCGGCCTGCGCCCGACGCGGCGACTGGTCATGCTGCGCTATGCCGAGTTCCACCGCGTCACCAATGGTCAGATCGCCGAGACGGCTTTCTTCTGCGACCTGCTGCATCTGATGCGGCAGGCGGGCTATACGCCCCTGCCCGAGCAGACCGGAGCGCATCTGATCCAGCCGGGGCCCGCGACGCATGACGGGCGTCTGCTCTCCCCGCAACCCGCCGATGAGGGCAACCACACGCTCGACCTGATCGGCCGCATGATCGGCGGGATCAACCACCACCATCTGTTCCGCGGCCCCGAAGAGGAACTCGCCGAGACATGGGTGGATGACATGCTCTGGTGGGGCCCCGAGGGGATCGGCGCCACCTATACCGTGCCGCGCTATATCGAACAACACCAGCGCCCCTTCCGCACCAAACTGACCGACCGGCGCTTCAACGGCCATGTCGCGCGGCTGGCCGAGGGGCATTATGGCGGTTTCTTCGGCTGGCCCAATCTGACGCTGACCTCGCTCGGCGGCTTCATGGGCCTGCCGCCGGGGACCACGGGCGATATGCGCGTGATCGATATCTACCGCCGCGAGGGCGACAAGCTGGCCGAGAACTGGATTTTCATCGACATGCTGCATTTCCTGAAAATGCAGGGGGTCGATATTCTGGCGCAGCTTTCTGAGGACAGTCTCTGCGCACAGGCCTGATTGGCGCCGAGCCGGGGGCGCGGCGAAGCCGCGCCCCCGGCCCCTCTCGCGCGTCAGCGCATATCCGGCGGCAGTGCCTCATCGCGCAGCGCTGCAACCAGCGCGTCCAGCGCCTGTGTCTCGGTCCGGTTCTCCCCCAGACGCCGCACCGAGACCGTGCGCTCGGCCACTTCGCGCGCGCCGATGGCGAGGATCACCGGCACCTTGCCCAGAGAATGCTCGCGGACCTTGTAGTTGATCTTCTCGTTTCGCAGGTCCAGCTCCGCCCGCAGCCCGGCACCTTGCAGCGCGGCCAGCACCTTGCGGCAATAATCGTCGGCCTCGGAAACGATCGAGGCCACCACCACCTGACGCGGCGCCAGCCACAGGGGCAGCTTGCCCGCGAAATTCTCGATCAGGATGCCGATGAAGCGCTCGAATGACCCCAGCACGGCGCGGTGCAGCATGACGGGGCGGTGTTTCGCCCCATCCGCACCGATGTAATTCGCGTCCAGCCGTTCGGGCAGCACGAAATCCACCTGCAGCGTGCCGCATTGCCAGTCGCGCCCGATGGCGTCGGTCAGCACGAACTCGAGCTTTGGCCCGTAAAACGCGCCCTCGCCCGGGTTTTCTTCAAAATCGTACCCGGCGGCAACAGTCGCCGCGCGCAGCGCCTGCTCGGACTTGTCCCAGACCTCATCCGAGCCCGACCGCGTCTCGGGCCGGTCAGAGAATTTCACGCGGAAATTCTCGAACCCCAGATCGCTATAGATATCCGCCAGAAAGTCTATGAATTTCTTCGTCTCGGCCTCGATCTGATCTTCGGTGCAGAAGATATGCGCATCATCCTGCGTGAAGCCGCGCACCCGCATGATCCCGTGCAGCGCGCCCGAGGGCTCATAGCGATTGCAGGATCCGAATTCGGCCATGCGCAAGGGCAGGTCGCGATAGCTTTTCAGCCCGACATTGAAAATCTGCACATGGCAGGGGCAGTTCATGGGCTTGAGCGCGTTCACGGCTTTCTCGCGCGCGTGCTCCTCGTCCACCTCGACGATGAACATGTGCTCCTGATATTTCTCCCAATGCCCCGAGGCTTCCCAGAGCTTGCGGTCCACCACCTGCGGCGTGTTCACTTCGACATAGCCGCCCTTGCGCTGCTGGCGGCGCATATAATCCTGCAGCGTGGTGTAGATCGACCAGCCATTGGGGTGCCAGAACACCTGACCCGGCGCTTCCTCCTGCATGTGGAACAGGTCCATCTCGCGACCAAGCTTGCGGTGGTCGCGCTTGGCGGCCTCTTCCAGCATGGTCAGATGCGCCTTCAGCGCCTTGCGGTCCTTGAAGGCCACGCCATAGATGCGCTGGAGCATCGGCCGCGTGTTGTCGCCCAGCCAATAGGCCCCGGCGATGGACATCAGCTTGAAGGCATCGCCCGGCACCTGCCCGGTATGCTGGAGATGCGGGCCGCGACACAGATCCTGCCAATGGCCGTGCCAATACATCCGCAAGGGCTCGCCCTCTGGGATGCGGTCGATCAGTTCCACCTTGAACGGCTCTCCGGCGTCCTTGTAGTGCTGGATCGCGCGGGCGCGGTCCCAGACCTCAGTACGCACCGGGTCGCGCGCATTGATGATTTCGCGCATCTTCGCCTCGATCAGCGCGAGATCCTCGGGCACGAAGGGCTCGGCCCGGTCGAAATCATAGAACCAGCCCTTGTCGCGCACGGGGCCGATAGTGACCTTCACATCCGGCCAGATTTCCTGCACCGCGCGCGCCATGATATGCGCCAGATCATGCCGGATCAGTTCCAGCGCAGGCTCATCATCCTGCATGGTGTAAATGGCGATGCTGGCATCCTGCGCGATGGGCCATTGCAGGTCCCAATGCGCGCCGTTAACCTTGGCGGAAATGGCTTTCTTCGCAAGCGAAGGCGCGATGCTCTCGGCCACTTCGGCAGGGGTCACACCGGCCTCATAGGAACGCGCATTGCCATCGGGGAAGGTCAGGGAAATTTGGGCCATTGGCCGATCCTCGTCGTTTTGGCGCCCACGGAACGCCCGGTTGCGGGTTATGTCGGGCAGGCTTTCGCGGGTTGCGCCGGGAATGTCAAGCTGGCCGCGTTCCATCCGTCCGCTATGATGCACGGCGTTACAGGAGAGAGACATGCCCGAACAGCGCCAAGCTGTCATTGCCGCCTATGAGACCCTCGCCGCCGAGGATGACGGGCGCGTCTGCCGCGACATCTCGGAAGAGGCCTGCAACGCGCAGCCGCAGAACTTCCTGCGCCATGCCACTGCACTCGGGCTGAACAAGGCCGCTGATGGGCTTGCCGACCCGAAACTGGTGCTGTCCTGGCTGATGACCCATCTCGGCGCGCCCTCGGTGCTGATCGGGCTGCTGGTGCCGATCCGCGAGGCAGGCGCGCTCTTGCCACAGCTTTTCACCGCAGCGCGCATCCGCGCCATGGCGCGGCGCAAATGGGCCTGGGCCGGGGCCGCGCTGGGTCAGGGACTTGGCGCGGCGATCATCCTCGCAGCGGCGCTGCTGACCGAGGGCTGGGCGGCGGGGCTCGGCATTCTGGCGGGCCTGACGCTGCTGGCGCTCTCGCGCTCGGTGGCCTCGGTCGCGTACAAGGACGTTCTGGGCAAAACCATCGCCAAGGGCCAACGCGGCACGGTGACCGGGCTGGCGGGAAGCTGGTCGGCGCTGGTGGTGATCGGCTTCGCACTGGTGCTGATCGTCTTCTCGGACGCCCGCGCGCTGATCGTGCTGGGCGCGCTTGCCCTTGCGTCCGGCGCTTGGGTGCTGGCGGGAATCGTCTTCGCCGGACTGCATGAGGATGCCGGCGCGCAGGAGGGTGGCGCGAATGGCTGGCGGGCCGCAATCGCGAATCTGAAATACCTGCGCGAGGACCCCCAGCTTGCCCGCTTCATCCTCGCGCGCGGGCTGCTGACCTCGACCGCGCTGGCCCCGCCCTATCTGGTGATCCTCGCCTCGGGCGACAATGGCGCGGCGCTGGCGGGGCTTGGCGCGCTGGTGCTGGCCTCGAGCCTCGCCGCGCTTTCCTCCAGCTATATCTGGGGGCGGCTCGCCGACCGTTCCTCGCGCCAGGTGCTGATCTGGACCGGGATCAGCGGCGCGGGCGCGATGCTGCTGACCCTCGCCTTCGCCGCGCTGGGGCTCGAGGCGAGCTTCTGGGCCATGCCGCTCGCACTCTTCGGGCTGATGGTCGCGCATCAGGGCGTGCGGCTGGGGCGGTCAACCTATCTGGTCGATATGGTTGGCAGCGATCTGCGCGCGGTCTATACCGCCATCTCGAACACGGTCATCGGGGTGATCCTGCTGGCCAGTGGCCTCTTCGGCGCTCTGGCCGCGCTGTTCGGGGCCGGGGCGACACTGGCCGTCTTTGCGCTGATGGCCGCTTGCGGGGCCTTCGTGGCCCATGGGTTGAAGGAGTTGGGCGATGGCAGAGTTTCTTGACACAGCACAGGGGCGCAGGCTCGCCTATCACCGCACGCCTGGGCGCGGGCCGGGGATCATCTTCTGTGGCGGGTTCATGTCGGACATGACCGGCACCAAGGCGATATGGCTGGAAGATTGGGCGCGCCAGCAGGGCCGCGCCTTTCTGCGCTTCGACTATTCCGGGCATGGCGAAAGCTCCGGCGCGTTCGAGGAGGGCTGCATCGGCGACTGGGCCGAGGATGCGATGGCCGCGCTCACTGCGCTGACCGAGGGGCCGCAGGTGCTGGTGGGCTCGTCGATGGGGGGCTGGATCGCGCTGTTGCTGGCGCGACGCGCGCCCGAGCGGGTCAAGGGGCTGGTCGGCATCGCCGCCGCGCCCGATTTCACCGAGGACAGCATGTGGCCGGACCTGAGCGCCGCGCAGCAGCGCGAGGTGCAGGAGCAGGGCCAGACCGCGATGATCAGCGCCTATGACGACCGCCCCTTCGTGCTGACCCGGCGGCTGTTCGAGGATGGCCGCGCGCAACTTGTCTTGCGCGACCCCCTGCCCCTGCCCTTCCCGGTGCGGCTGGTGCAGGGCACCAAGGATGAGGCCGTCGCGACCGACGTGCCCCTGCGCCTGCTCGCGCATGCCGAGAGCCCCGACATGCGCCTGACACTGGTCAAGGGCGCGGATCACCGGTTTTCCGCGCCGGAGTGTCTGGAGTTGATCGGGCAGGCGATTGGGGAGGTGAGTTAGGGGGGGCAGCGCGCACTAAACGCTGGCTTCCGTCGCTAGAGATGAAGGTCAGCTTTGCGGACGGAGCGGTCGTTGGCGGTAAGCCATACCGTAAACGATGGGCCGCTTGCGTTACATGAGGAATGCCGATCATGCCAGATATCACACCAGAAGAGTCCATTCTGATTCAGGCCCTCGCTTTGGCGGAGTCTATTGTGAAGCTTGGGGAGCTTGAGGTCCGCAATGATCCATTGATCTCCGACAACATTGATAGAATTTTTGGCTCAACTGGGAAATCAATGAAAAGCACCAAACATTCGGTCTTTCAGGGCCAAGGCGTTCTGGTCAGTGTCTTCTATATGTTTCTCGTCCTGCCACACGAATGGGCCACTAAGGGAGTGGGTAACTTCGGGAATCTCGATCTTGCAAATGCTGAGGCTTTTGCGAAAGCGAAGGCTGTGGTGGAGAAGGATTACAAAGATCAAAACTATGGAGCGCTCAGACACTTCAGGAATGCACTATCCCACGGTAGCATTTACGGGCGCGAAGACGGCACGTTGGTTATTGAGGACAAGAACACCAAAAGCGAATGTTACCGCGCTGTGTATTCTTACGAAGTCCTTGGGGAGCTTGCGCAGCACCTCTATGAGGCGATCACAACACACCTGAACAAGGCGATTTCTCAGCGGCCGCCGACAGCCTGAGTCGCCTGTTTCGAGATACGCGACCGACCGCTAAGGGCTCCAAACGGCCACTCCACCCTCACCCCGCCGTATCGAGCCAGATCGTCACGGGACCGTCATTGACCAGATGCACCTCCATCTCGGCCCCGAATTGCCCGGTCTCGACCGCCACCCCAAGACCGCGCAGCGCTTGCGCGAAATGCAGATAGAGCCGCTCGCCCTCATCCGGCGGCGCGGCAGTGGAAAAGCCGGGGCGATTGCCGTTGCGCGTCTCGGCGGCCAGCGTGAACTGGCTGACCACCAGCGCGGCCCCGCCGGTATCCTTGAGCGTGCGGTTCATCTTGCCCGCCTCATCGCGGAAGATGCGCAGCTTGTGGATTTTGGTGGCCA
>SLJW01000187.1 GCA_007134865.1 Paracoccaceae bacterium
CGATTTCGGCCTTCTTGCCGATGAAGGCACTCAGAGCCGCCTCCTTGTTGCGGCGCGCCTTCTCGGCGCGGAGTTCATGGCGCGGGGTGGTGATCGGGTTCAGGCGGGTCATCGGTGTCGCTCCGTGGCTGAGTTGCATCGTCCTCGTGCAATCAGAATCGCTCCGCTGCGCCGAAAGGTGTAGGCAATTCAGAGCAATATGATTGCTTTCGATCAAGGCGCCGCTCCATCGGGCGAAAGGGTGTCTGGAACCAGTTCGATCCACGCCCCATCCTGCCAGACATAGAGATGGCAGAGTTCGCGCGTCGGGCTTGGCAGGATCGGGGGCTCGCGGGGCGGGTCGAAGCAGTCGAGTTCGTCGGCGCGGACCTGCCGGATTTCCTTCGCGGCGAGGATGTCCTCTGGCGTCCACGGGGCCAGCGCGGGCAGCATGTGCGAGGGGTAGCCGTCGAAATGGCAATAGATGTGCGCCCATTCTGCGGGCCCAATCTGAATGGCGATCTGTGCGCGGGTGCTCATCTTCGCGCCCTCAGATCAGCTGCAAGCTGGCCAGCATGGTGCTGGCAGCGGCAAGCTGGGTGGTCGGCAGCTCGATCTTGATGTGCGAGATGACGTCCGAAGCCTCAGCGGCGATCCCGTCCTCGCGCAGCGCGGCCTCTATCACTTCAGCAACGGCGTCGGGGCGCGACAGATCGAAATGCTCGGGCAGCGCGGCGTGATCGATGCGGATGGTGGTGATGGCGGTCATGGGCCTGTCCTTTCAGGATTGGGTTTCAGAGGGAGCGGTTGCTGCGCCTGCGCGGCGTCCGGCCTCGAAGGCCTCCTCGAGCGCGGCGCGGATGGCCCAGACGGCGACGTCGTGGAAATCCAGCCGGTCCCAGTTGCGGGTCTCGAGCGTCTCGAGGTGGAACTGGCGCCGGGCGATCTCGAGAAGCTGGGCGTCGCGCTGGGCGGTCGGGCCGGAGTTCTTGCGGCGCGCCATGGTCAGTCCTCCCAGCGGTGTTCGGGGTGGGTGGTCCGCGCGCGGGCTTCCTCGCGCATCATCTCCTGGGCCTTGGCCATCTCGACCATCCCGTCCGCCTGGCTCATCCGCCCGGACATGACCTCGTCCATCACCCAGTTCACCCGCTCCTGCGCGGGGCTGGTGTGGTCGCGCCACCCGTCGCTCATCGAGCTGTGCCCCATTCTCTCCTGTGCGCGCATGGCTCTCTCCGATCCTTGTCCAAGGGGTGCGACGCACCCGTTTCGTTGGGATCAGACTCGCTCTATCCGGGAGTGCAATCAACTGAATAAGCAGCTTATTTCTGTTTAATTCCAATATCTTGAGGATCGTCGCAGAGCCATGGAAGGTATGTCCGAGCGTGCCTACGCCGCCCATTCCGGGCTCTCGCGCGGCGCGGTGCGAGACAGCCACGCTGCCAACTGCACACCATCGCAGCGCGCACTCGACCGGTCGTCACAACGAGACCGTCACTCCGGCTCGCCCCATGAGACATGCCGCCAAATCGCCCTTCTCCGACGGTGGGTTGTCACGCTGAAATGGACGAAGCGACGCGTCTTGTATCCCTTCGGCGTGACGGCTCGCCAAGACACGGCGGCAGCACAACGGCGGCTATTTCGGATAAATCGATGTCGGACAGAAACTGCTTCGGCGGCGCGTATTCCCCGAGAGATGTTTCCATGTCGACGCCCTGATCCCGTCGGGGTCGGACAGAGGCCCTAACCCCAACCCGCCCGATGGCGACGTCATGCTTGTCGACATGAACCAACGCAGCCGTGCGCTGCTGGCGACCTTCAGGGTGCGTGACGGTGGTCGAGAAAACGGGGATCGACACCCTTTGCAGCGAAGACGGCAACGGTCCCGGGCGGCATCGGCCATCGGCCAGAACGCCGCTCCGAGCCAAGACGCGTCTGTTGCCTGTGCACAGGCGGAATTCACCAAGCCATCACCTCAGGTTCACCGTGCGGGTAACTCAGCATGCGAGTTAGGCAGCGCCATTCAGGGGGTGCTTGATACTTGATGTTCAGAACGTAACCCGGGTCTTCGGAAGCAAGCGTGCGGTTGATGCCGTCAGTTTCACGCTACACGAGCCGGGCTTCATCGGCATCACCGGCCGTTCCGGTGCCGACAAATCGACCTTCCTGCGGCTGATGAACGGGTTGACCGATGCGACCGAGGGCCGGATCCTTTTCGAGGGATCTGACATTCTTTCTTTGCGGGGCCGTGCCGCGCGGTCCTGGCAAAGCCGCTGCGCGATGATCTTTCAGCAGTTCAACCTGGTGCCGCGGCTGGACGTGGTTTCGGACGTGCTGCAAGGCAAGCTGAACCGCCAGTCCACCCTGGTCAAGATGTTCAACGCCCTGGTAACCACAGGGCCAAGGCCGGGAAAAAGATCAACAACGCTACCAGCACCATCGAGCACAGGATGAAGGGAATCGCCGCCATGTAGATATCGCGCATGGTGGTCTCTGGCGGGGCCACGCCCTTCATCACGAACAGCAGCAAACCGAAAGGTGGTGTGGTAAAGCTGATCTCCAGCGCCAGCAGCATGATCAGTGCGAACCAGATCGGATCAAAGCCCAGATGCGTGGCCAGCGGAAAGAAGATCGGCACAGTCAGCAGCATCATCGAGATCTGCTCCATGAACATGCCCAGGATCAGCAGCACAGCAAACATCGCCAGCAGCATCGCCACCGGCGCCAGGTCAAAGCTGGTCGCCCAGGTGATCAACCCGCGCGAGGCGCCGGAAAAGGCCAGAAGCTGACTGAAGGTGGCCGAGCCGAAGACGATCAGATAGGCCATCAGCGTCACCCGCAGCGCCCCGGTGACCGAGGCGATCATCGCCTTGAGGCTGAGCGCCCGGAAGGCCGCGGCCAACAGCAGCACGCCCAGCGCGCCAAAGGCCGCGGCCTCGGACGGGGTGGCCCAGCCGTAAAGCATCATCATCACGATGCCGATCATCAGCCCCACCATCGGCACCACGTCGCGCAGCACCAAGAACAGCTTTTGGGGCAGCGGGATCGGCGGCACCTCATAGGGGGGCGCGGCAGACGGGTCACGCCGCGTCTGTATGTAGATCGTCAGCATGTAAAGCCCCGCCAGGATCAGCCCCGGGATGATCCCGGCGATCAGCAGCGCGGCGATGTCAACCCGCGCCAGCGTC
>SLJW01000190.1 GCA_007134865.1 Paracoccaceae bacterium
CCGCCTCACTATCTGCTTGCCTCATTTGTCCCCGCGCCGTTATCTATGCAGCGAGGGGGACACCACATGTCAGAGAACACCAACACGCCGCAGGGTCATCTGCCGCCATCGGTCATTCCAGAGCCTGAAACGATCAGCCTGGGTGATCTTTCCGAAATCCTGAAACTCGGCCTGTCCGATTTCCGCCGCGCGCCGATCTTCGGCATCGCCTTCTCTCTGGTCTATGTGCTGGGCGGGCTGGTGCTTTATGCGGTGTTTCTGGCCTCGGGGCAAAGCTGGTGGTTCATCCCGATTGCCGTGGGCTTCCCGCTACTGGCACCCTTTGCGGCGACCGGGCTCTACGAGGTTTCGCGCCGTCTGGAGCAGGGGCTGCCACTGAAATGGGGCGCGGTCGCAGGCTGCGTTTTCGCCCAGAAGGACCGGCAGGTGCCCTCGATGGCGATGGTCATCATGCTGGCCTTCATGTTCTGGGTCTTTGTTGCGCATACCATCTTTGCCCTGTTCTTCGGGCTGCAGCCGATCACATCCTCGACCAGTGAGATGCTGCTGTCACAACCGGGGTTGATGATGCTTGCAGTAGGCGGGACGATTGGCGGAGTGATGGCGGCGGTCATGTTCGCGCTGACTGTGATCTCGTTGCCGCTGCTCCTTGACCGCGAAGTCGATTTCATCACCGCGATGATCACCTCCTTCAACGCGGTCATGCAGAATTTCCGCGTGATGGCCGTCTGGGCCATGGTGATTGCGTTGTTGCTGAGTCTCGGCATGCTGCCATTCTTCCTCGGGCTGTTCATCGTGCTGCCTGTTCTGGGCCATGCGACATGGCACATGTATCGCCGCATTTTGCCCTGATTGTTGACCCTTTGCCCTGCAGACCGCCCGCCTGCGCGCTCGGGGCTGGACAGTCGTGGCGGGGCAGGGCAATCTGACGCCAAAGCAAGGGAGTCGTTCATGGCCACTACCAAGAGCCGCAGCTTTTTCGTGACCTTGTTCGGGGTCGTGGGCACCTTGTGGTTTGCCCTGCACGCGATTGAATATGTTCTGGCCCGATATGCCCCCCTTGGCGAAATGGTCCCGCTGCCCGATCCGCTGGGCCTGGAGGCATTCTACGCCGGTCTGCCGGTCTGGCTCTCGGTCGCGTTGACCGCCACGATCTGGCTCGGCCTGTTGGGGGCTTTCCTGCTGCTGCTGGGGGACAAGGCCTCTGTGCTGATCCTGTCACTTGCGGTGATCACAGCGCTGGTGGCGCTGATCCTGGCGGGCATGGCCTTCTTCTCGGGGCTGGGTGCGATCGGCAGTGTCGACCCCGTCTTCTTTGTGGGCGCACAGGCGGCCTTTGTCATCGGAATATGGCTCTACGCCCGGACGGCCAAGCGCTACGGAACCCTTTGAGGCACCCTCGCGCAGGCCTGAGGGTCACAGCCGCGTGTGATCGGCTTGTGTTTTCGCCGATGCTCACGCAGTTTGCCGCTGCAAGCACTGGAGCCTGAAATGACGATTCATGCCGCACTCGCTGATGCAATCGGCAACACACCCCTGATCCGCCTGAACAAGGCCAGTGAAGCCACCGGCTGCGAGATACTCGGCAAGGCCGAGTTCCTGAACCCCGGCCAGTCGGTCAAGGATCGCGCCGCGCTCTACATCATACGCGATGCGGTCGCACGGGGCGCGCTGGAGCCGGGTGGCACGATTGTCGAGGGCACGGCGGGCAACACGGGTATCGGGCTTGCGCTGGTGGGAGCCTCGCTGGGCTTTCGCACGGTGATCGTCATCCCGAAGACGCAGAGCCAGGAAAAGAAAGACATGCTGCGGCTTGCCGGAGCGGAATTGGTCGAGGTGCCCGCCGCGCCTTACCGCAACCCGAATAACTATGTCCGCTATTCGGGCCGTCTGGCCGAAGCGCTGGCCAGGACCGAGCCTCATGGCGCGATCTGGGCCAATCAGTTCGACAATGTCGCCAACCGTCAGGCGCATGTCGAGACCACCGGCCCCGAGATCTGGGCGCAGACAGGCGGCAAGGTGGATGGCTTCATCTGCGCCGTGGGTTCGGGTGGCACGCTCGCGGGGGTGGCGCAGGCGCTGCAGGCCAAGGGCGTGAAGATGGGGCTGGCCGACCCGATGGGCGCAGCGCTCTACAGTTTCTACACCACAGGCGAATTCAAATCCGAAGGCGACTCGATCACCGAGGGGATCGGGCAGGGGCGCATCACGGCCAATCTCGAAGGGTTCACTCCAGATTTCTGCGCCCAGATCACCGATGCCGAGGCGCTGCCCATCGTGTTCGATCTGCTGGCGGAAGAAGGGCTTTGCCTTGGTGGATCATCCGGCGTCAATGTCGCCGGCGCGATCCGCATGGCGCGCGAGATGGGGCCGGGGCATACCATCGTCACCATCCTGTGCGACTATGGCACGCGCTATCAATCCAAGCTTTTCAACCCCGAGTTTCTGCGCTCGAAGGACCTGCCGGTGCCCGACTGGATGGATCGTCCCGCACGCGATCTTCCGAGCGTTTTCGAAGACGCGTAGGCAGTTCCCATGGGTCTTGTTCGCAACCTGATCATTGTTCTGATCTTCAGCCTGCTGCATGCGGGCCTGCCCGCGCAGGCGCAGACATCGAACCAGACTCCCGAGACCACTAGCAGTTCCACCGCGCTCGATCTGGAAGAGTGGCGGCTGTTCGCGCAGACTGTCGAGGATATGCTGGACCGGCCCGGCGTCAGCAACGAGATCCTGAACAATCTGCGTTCCCAGCTTGTGACGTTCCGCGCGCGCTTTCTGGCGGCGCAGGATGCCAATGCGACGAGGATCGCCAATCTTCGCGAACAGATCTCGGCCCTTGGGCCGCCCCCGGAAGAGGGCGCGACCGAGGCGCCCGAGATTGCCGAACGTCGCGCGGAACTGAATGAACAGCTCACCAATCTGCAAGCCCCGGGGATTGCCGCGCAGGAAGCCTTTCGACGCGCTGACGGGCTGATCCGCCAGATCGACACGACGATGCGCGAACGCGATGCCGAGGCG
Source organism: Paracoccaceae bacterium (assembly GCA_007134865.1). GTDB lineage: Bacteria > Pseudomonadota > Alphaproteobacteria > Rhodobacterales > Rhodobacteraceae > Roseinatronobacter. The sequence continues at coordinate 3,019 of SLJW01000190.1, forward strand.
CTGCTGACACTCTGGCCTTCGCCCATAAACCCGGTCAACTGGGTCGCCGCAGCGGATGCGATCTGGGGCACGAGTTTTGCCTTCGGCACCCAAGTTCTCGGCGCGTTCGAAGACCCGGCCCGGATGC
>SLJW01000115.1 GCA_007134865.1 Paracoccaceae bacterium
GGCGCGCGGCCCCCTGTATCGGGCCAATCAAGCTGCTGGTACCGCCCCCCCTGCCCGGTCGGCATGTCGCAGGGTACGGCACCGAGATGACCCAGCCCCTCACTCACGCGGTTATACCAGCTCTCGGGCATTTTCGCCTCGCCCGCCCCGGCGACGATCAGCCAGCTTTCCGCCCGCGTCATCGCCACATAGAGAAGCCGCGCATCCTCCTGCGCGCGCAACGCAGCCACATCGGCGATGGCTTCCTCCAACACGGGCGGCATCTCCTCTTTCACCCCCCGCCACGCCAGTGTTTCGCCCAGCGGATAAAGCTGCCGGCGTTCGCGCGGGGCGTAGTCCGCGGTATCCGGCAGAATCACGACCGGCGCCTCGAGCCCCTTCGCGCCATGCACGGTCATCACCCGCAGCCGCCCCTCTGCCGCGCCAAGCTCGCGCTTGATCTGCACATCGCCATGTTCGAGCCAGGTCAGGAACCCGGTCAGGCTCGGCGTCTCGAGCTGCTCATAAGCCAGCGCCTGCGCCAGCAGAGCATCGATTCCGTCCTCGGCCTCCGGCCCCAGCCGCGCGACCAGCCTGCGGCGCCCGTCATGGCGCGTCAGCATCCGCTCGATCAGGTCATAAGGGCGCAGGAAATCGGTCTGGCGGCGCAGGTCGTTCAGGATGTCCAGCGTCGCGCCATCCCCCTCGGCCCGGAGCTGCGCCCAGAGAAAACCGTCGCGCCCATGGGCAAGACGGAACAGCGCATCCTCCGACCAGCCGAAAAGCGGCGAGCGCAAGCTCGCCGCCAGCGAGAGGTCATCTTCCGGCGTGGCCAGAAACGCCAGCAGCGCCGTCAGATCGCGCACCGCCATCTCGCCCCCCAGCCGCAGCCGGTCGGCGCCCGCGATCTCCAACCCCTCACTCTTGCAGGCCGCGATGATTTCGTGAAACAGCGTGTTGCGCCGCCGCACGAGTATCAGCACATCCCCCTCGGTCATCGCCCGCACCTCGTCCCGATGCCGGATCGGGACCTGCGCATCGACCATGCGCCGCAATTCCGCCGCGATGGTGCGCGCAAGCTGGCGGTGGTGGTGCTCCTCGGGCAGCACATCCACAGGCTCGAACCATGCGGGCGGCTCGAGACTTTCCGGGCGCGCGATCAGCGGCCAGAGATCGACCCGCCCCGGCATCTGGTCGAAAAAGGCGATATGGCTGGGAGGACCGCCCAGACCGGCATCGCTCGGCGGCCGAAAACTCATGTCGACAGTGCGCAGAACGGCATCTGAAGACCGGAAGGAATGCGTCAGATCGGCCTCATTCAACCGCAGGCCGACATGGCTCAGCCGCTCGCGAAACTGCGCCTGCATGGCATCGAACACCGCCAGATCCGCCCCCTGAAAGGAATAAATCGACTGTTTCTTGTCCCCCACCACGAAGAGCGTGCGGCTGGCATCGACGGCCCCCAGCCCGGCGGTGAATTCCTGCGCCAGATGCTCGATCACGCGCCACTGCGCGGGCGAGGTATCCTGCGCCTCGTCGATCAGGATATGATCCACGCCGCCATCGAGCTTGTAGAGCACCCATTGCGCCACGGCCGGATCGGTCAAGAGCCGCCCGGCCCGCGCGATCAGATCATCGAAATCGAGCCAGCCACGCGCTGCCTTTTCGGCATCGAGCCGCGACAGGAAGGCGCGCGCGAAGCGATGCAGCGCCTGCGCCCGCATATGCGCCGTCAGCGCGACCCGCAAGGGTCGCGCTGCCTCGACCCGTTCCATGAAAGCCTGCAACGGATCCAGCAGCCGGTCGAGCTTGCGCCGCGTCGTCTTGGTCGGGAACCGGTCCAGCCGCGCCATACCGGCCCGCGCGCCAGTCTTATAAAGGAACTCCCGTTCCAGCTCGGGCAGGACCTCCAGCCTGGGCGCGCGCAGATCGATCCTGCTCAGCCGCTCGGCCGCCTGCAGATCGGTGGTGCTGCCAAGCTCCAGATAGGGCAGCACATCGGCCATCAACTCGGCCTCGCCACCGCGAAACACCATCGCCAGCAACTCAGGCGCACCCATCCCCTCAGGCAGGCCGAACGCCGCGCGAAGCGCGGCGCCCGGCTCCTCCCCCCGAAACCCATCGGCATTGCCACAGATCTCGCGCAGCAATTCATCCAGATCAGCCCCGGTGAACACTGCCGCCAACGCATCAAGGGCAGGCCGGTCCGGCCCCTCGGCCATCGCATCGAGCACGGCCTCGCGCAGTGCCCGACCTGCCCGCTCATCCATCTCGGTAAAGGCCGGCGACAGCCCTGCCTCAAGCGGAAACCGGCGCAGCAGCGTCGCGCAAAAGGAGTGGATGGTCTGGATCTTGAGCCCGCCCGGTGTCTCGATGGCCCGCGCGAAGAGCCTGCGCGCCTCCGCCAGCGAGGGGCCGGGGGTCTCGTCGATTTCCGACAGCTTTAGGCGCAGCTTGGCCTCGGGCAACATCGCCCACTCGCCCAGAAGCGCAAACAGGCGATTCTGCATCTCGCTTGCCGCCGCCTTGGTATAGGTCAGGCAGAGGATGCGCTGCGGCTCGACCCCGCGCAGGAGCAGCCGCGCCACCCGGTCGGTCAGCACCTTGGTCTTGCCCGACCCCGCATTTGCCGAGAGCCAGGTCGAGGCCAGCGGGTCCGAGGCGCGGTTCTGCGCCAGCGTCGCTTCGGTCATGTCGCGGGGCTCAGACATCCTATCTCCCCACAGGCAGCGTGATTGGCGGGTCCTGCTGCGTCCACTCGCCATGGCGCGACAGATGGTCGTAATCGGAAATTTCCCGCTCCAGAAGCAGCATACGACGCGCGGCGAAGCCGCGCGCCTCCTCCAGGTAAGCGCGGATCAGCCGCGCAAACTCGTCCCGCGTCGTCTGCAACAGATCAGGCGTGATCTCGGTCACGCGCAGCTTGGGCGGGTTGCCGAGCCCGAGATAGGTGATCCGCGCCACATCGCGTTCACCCAGCGCTTCGAACGCGCCGGCCTCGGCCATCACGGCCTCGAGCAGCAATTGCTTGTCGAACTGCGCCTGTTGTTTCTCGGTGGGCGGCGTGCCGGTCTTGTAGTCGATGATATGCACCGCCCCCGAGGGCCATTCATCCACCCGATCAGGGCGCGCGGTCAGGCGAAAGACCGGATCGCGCAGGTCATAGGCCCCGGCCTCTTCCAGCATCAGCGCGCGCCCCGGCTGGGCGTGGTGAAAACTCAGGAACGCCTGCGCGGCCCGCGTCATGCGCGCCTGCCACAGCGCACGCGCCGCAGGCCAGGGCACATCGCGCGCCAGCACCTCGGCCGAGAGCCGCAAGAGCTGGCCCAGCGCGTCCGGCTCGGGAGCTGCGCGGGAGAATTCCTCGAGCACCCGATGCAACACTGTGCCACGCAGGAGGGCATCGGGGCTGGGGTGCAGCGGATCGAGCTTGCGCAGGCGCAGGATGTAACGCGCGTAGATTTCATAAGGGTTGCGGATCAGACGGCTGATCGCCGTGACCGGCAATTCCCGGGGGCGCGCCGCCTGCGGCGGCGCGGGGGCCGGCCGCAGTGCGGGTGGGTCCTCCGGCACTACGCGCTTGTCGGCCTCGAACGCCTGCGCCAGGTCGAGCCAGTCTTGGCCACGCGCCTTCATGGCCTTGAGCGTCGCTTTCCCCTCACCCGGCAGCCCACCCAGCAGATTGGTCAGCCGGTTGAGCCAGCGCGAGGGCACTGTCTGCGCCTCGGAATCGCGCAGCGCGCGCGACAGCACCACCTCGGGCGCGGCAATCGCTTGCTGGAAATCATGCGCTGACAGCCCGATCTGGCGCTCGGGCAGCAACAGACCGGCATCCAGCCGCATCCGCCGGTTCAGCCATGGGTCGGGGTCAGGCGCCTTGGGCCAGACCCCATCATTCAAGCCCCCCAAGATCACAAGATCGGCGCCCTGCACGCGCGCCTCCAGCGTGCCCCAGATCATCACGCCCGGATGCGCCGCTATGGATTCGCGCACTTCGAAACCTTGCAGATAGCCCGTGATGAAACCTTCGTAGTCGCGCGCAATGAAGCTGCCGCCATGCCCGGCCTCGCGCACCAGATCGGCCATGACGCGCTGCGCCTCGGCCCCGGCTGCCGCCCCCCAGAGATCACCCGCGCCGCCCTCGATGCCGCCTGCCAGCCGCTCGGCCCGCGCCAGGTGCTCGGACACCAACTCGGGCAGGGCGTGACGCGCCTCTGAAAGAGGCGCGCCCAGCGCAGTGATCAACCATTCCGCCCATTCGGCGCAATCCTGCCGCGCGGCGAAGCCGCGCAGGAATTCCGCATCAGGAAAGGCCACACCGCCCCGGCGCAAACGCAATTCGAGATCGCGCGTATGACGCAGATGCTCGCCCCGCCCTGCCCCGCCATGGGTCAGCGGGTGCTTGAGCAGCGTCAGCAGCGCCACTGTGTCCAGCCGCCCGACCATCAGCCCGGCCACATGGCGCAGGAACCGGCCCGGCGCCGAGAGCGCCAGCGGGCGACCGGCGCTATCATCGGGCACCAGATGCCAGCGGTCGAGCGCGGCACTGACGCGTCGCGTCAACTCGCGGTCCGGGGTGATCAGCGCCGCCACCTGCCCGGCCTCGACCGCCATGCGCAGGCGCAGGGCAATGGCCAGCGCTTCCATCCGCGGCGATGGCGCCTCGATCAGGCTCATGCGCTCCGTGGCTTCCGGCAGATCGGTCAGACGCGAGCCCTCGCTCATCCATTGATCGGTGACAGGCGCGGGTCGCAGCGCCAGCGAAACCAGCCGGTTGCGCGCCGCACAGGGCAGGGGCGTATCGGTCCAGGGTTGGATAGCCTCGGAGGTGATGCCCAGCGCCTGCATCAGCTTGCGGAAGCGGAATTGCGGGTGATCCTCGCTGTCGATCTGTTCCCAGAGCGCAGGCGAAAGGGTGGTGTCAACTCCCGGCAGGATCACCGCCCCTTGCGGCAGCCGCGCGACGGCCTGCATCAGCAGCGCCGTTGTCCCGCGCGAGCCCGTGGAACCCGCAATCACGACCGGGTCGGACGGGGGCGCGTGGTCCCAAGCCGAAATCAGCGCTTCGGCCTGCGCGCGCAGGCGGCCTTCGGGGTCGGGGGCGTCCGCGCGCAGCACCTCCTCGGCCAGCGTGATGAAGCGCAGTGACTGCGCCCAATGGGCAGCGTGGCCACTGACATCGAGCGCCCGCAGACGCGCGACCGGCACACCCTCGGCCTGCATCTCGGCAAAGAGGCGCGCCAAGCTGTCGGCCAGATCATGCAGCGCGCTGCGCGGCGCGAGATCGGGCGCGACACTCAGCAGGCGGTCGATCAGTTGCGCAAGCTCCAGCCTGCGCCGCAAGGGCGAGATCGCCGGGGGCAAGGCGACGGCCTGCGGAAAAAGCAGCGGCTCTGAAATCAGCCGGATGCGCGGCAAAAGCCCCGGCCCGGCTGCCATCAGCGCTTCACGCAGCCGCCTGCGCATCCGGGCCGAGTTCACCAACACCGTGACCCGCGCGCGCGCTTCGGGGGCGAGCGGGGCGAGCCGCGCCAGAAGGCCCTCTGCCAAAGCCGCCGGGAAATCGACCCCACAGGGCAGGCCGAAGACACGCGCGCCCTCGGGCGCTGGCGGGAAAAGCGCGGCCATCTGTCAGACCCCTAGCGGGGGCGTCAGGCGCGCGAGGCGGTCCGCCCATGCGGGGGCTTCGGACGCGAAGCGCAAGCTTCGCGCCTCCGGAGCACTACCCATCTCCAGATAAAGATGCAGCGCGTCGGGCGGGGCAAGGTCGCCCAGCCGTTCGGGCCATTCGACCAGAGAGATCGCCTCGTCAAAGGCCAGATCGAGCCCGAGTTCGATCGTCTCGGAGGGATCGCCCAGCCGGTAGAGATCGGCATGCCAGAGCGCGACATTACCCAGATCATAGGTCTGCACCAGCGTAAAGCTGGGCGAAGGCACATCCTCGACACGCCCCAACTCGGCCAGCCGCGACTGGATCAGCGCACGGGCGAAATGGCTCTTGCCCGCACCCAGCGGTCCGTGCAGCAGCACGACATCTCCGACCCCAAGGGAAGCCCCCAGCCTCGCGGCTATCCGCGCGGTCTCATCCGGTGACGAAGAGGTCAGGGACATCAACGGGGTCATCTGCATGGGCTGACTTTGCCATGGCACTCCGGGGCGCACCAGCCCCTTCGACGCGCGTCGGCCACGGGCTAACGCTCCAGCACCTGCGCCGATCGACATGCCTAGCCGCCGCGTCTTTTCTGTCGCAGAGATCTTGCACCAATCAGACCCGCAATCGGGTTCCAACATGGCGCGCCGAACGCGCCTTGCGCGGCGGCGACTCCTTTTGCGCGCTCGCTGCCGATTCTGTCTGTTCCCGAACAGGTACCGGATCAGTCAGCCTTCCGCCAACTGGCTCGAGCGCGAGATCTGGACGGGTGACAAGCTCGGCCTGCAACGAACGCTCTGTCTTGCGCGACATATCGGGTCTGACCGCGCGCTGACCCAGGTCCTGAAACACAACCATCAGGTTACCCCCGGTCAGATATTTGACCGTGACGCCAAGAATGATGCCGTCCTTGCGTACGATCGAGGCGGAGAGCCGCTGCGCCGGCCCATCATGATCGCGCTCCGTGGCAAATTCAGCCAGCCGCGCCCAGAAAGTGGTCGGCTCGCAAAAACCGGACCAGAGGCGGATGGCCTGCGCAAGCCCTTCATCGGCCAGATTTGTGCAGGGGTCACTTTGCCATAATGCGGTATAGGCATCATTGGCCAGAAGCGCTTGCCCCGACATGCTGAAGGTGATGATCCCATCAGCCAACCCGTCGAGCACCCGATGCACGGTTTCGATCTCTGTGCGGAAACTTCGGCTGAGCGCTGCCTCGGTCGTCACGTCTTCGATGAACAGCGCGATTGCGCCATTGGCCTGTGGGCGACCGGTCACATGAAAGGTCTGACCACCTTCAAGACACCATTCCTCCGCATACTCGCCTGACTCGGCGGCCTGCTCCATCTCGATGATCTCGCGGCGCCAGTTGTTGAAATCCTTGGGCTCGGGCAGCATGCGCGCCTCACGCAATGCGTAGAGCACCTGCTCGAAACTCGGGCGCGAGGCGAGGAACGTCGCCTCCAGACGGGTCATGTCGACCAGCGCCGGGTTGAACACCTGCAGGCGCCGCTCGGCGTCGAAAAGCGCAAGCCCGATTTTGAGCGAGGCGAAGGTTCGTGTCAGGGTCTGCAAGGTCTCCTGCCGCGCAGCCTCGGACTGAACTGTCGAATCGATTGGGGTTGCAATATGCATCTGGCGGCCACGCAGCGGAACATGTGTATAGGAAAACCAATAGGTCTTGTCCGGCGTCACCAGTTGCAGCCGGTCGACCCCATCCGCAGGCGCCGCGTCGAACAGGTCGGGCAAGGGCCAGGTCAGCAGATCGTCGGGTGCGATTGCCTGAAGCTTCGCGATATAGCCCGCATTCGCCCAGACGACCTTGTCGCTTTCATCGGTCTGCCAGACCAGAGCGGGCACGTGGCGCGCGACCTGACGCAAGGTCTCCACTTCGGCAGTCAGGGCCTCGAAGCTGAGCCGGTCAAGCGCGACAAGACTGCCCTCGGCGCGGGTATCGGTCAGTTGCAGCCGCGTGAGGCCATTCTGGAAGCGTGCCAGCAGGATCATACCGCTGTCGTCACGCGCCTCCATGCGCAATTCCCCGATCTCTGCCAAACGGGAGAGTTGGTTCAGAATGTCAGGGAAAGATTTCGACAGGTAGCGCATCAGCAGGCCCAGGACGTCATCGCTGCACGGTGCATGCGGGTCTTCGCGGAGCGCATCAAGAAGCTGGCGTGCCTTGTCAGAGCAATCCACGAGGGTCTCGTCCCGGAAGATCAGGATGGCGTCGCTCTCGGGCATGGCCAGTCCGGTTGCCGGCACAGGACGGTTGTGCAGGGCGCCGAAATAGATCGCCAGTGCACCCAGTACGACGAGTGTCGCAGAAGCCACGACGGTGACGGCCAGCAACACTGCGTAAGTCATCCCGCCTCTCTCTTTGTCCAGCATCCCACTCTCGATGAATGGCCCAGATTGGTTAAACTTGCGTTAAGAGGTGCGACAGACCGTTGCCCAGCGCGCTGGTTTTCCGGGCGGTATTTCCGTGTGTTGCGCATAAGGGAGCACAAGTTTCCGAAATCGAAAGCCCGCAGATGGACCCCGAGGCCGATCTCTGGTTTCTGCCCGGCCCTGTGGAGGATGACCTCACTGCCCGCTCCGCCTGACCAAGCGCGGGCGCCCGAGAGTGCTCTGGTCGCGGATTGGGCGGCTGCAGAGGCACAAACTGCATGGCCCTTGGCTGAACTCGCCACGCGTTTCGGCGCATTGAACGAACGCTTGCAGCGCGTCCGCGAGGGCCGGCGGCATCGGCTCGGGTTGTGTCTCGAAAGTGGTGGAAATTCTCCGACGACGCGCTCCGAGCGGATTGATTTGCGCTTGATCAAGCGGCGAGGTCAAGGGTCATGGGCTCGATCGGTTTGTCGAGGGTTTGCCATCCATCGACCTTGCGCATGGTGATCTGGCCTGAGGCGAGCAGAGCCCAGAGGAGCATCGGCACGGTTTCAGCGCAGGGCAGCGCAGCCTGGGTCTTGATCCGGCGGCGGAACTCCTCGTTCAGACGCTCTATGGCATTTGTCGTCCGCGCCGCTTTACATTGCGACGGATCGAGGCGGGTGAATACGCACCAACCGAAGCACGCTTTTTCCCTTGATCCGCCGATGAGAGTAAACGCGGTCGACTTGTGCCTGCATTCAGCCCTGATCTCGGCGCGCGGGCATTACGGAAAGCGCCGGGGCTGATCGCGGCTTGGTTGCGGGTGAGTGCGTGGGAGCGGGCCCGTACCAGCGCATCACCATGTCATGGGCAACCGATGTCTGTCTGCGCAAGCCATGCCAGACCGCCTGCACCAGCATTTTCAGGTAGGCCTTACGTTGGCCTTTGTAAGCCCGCGCACCCAGCACCCATCGCGGCACGACGATCAGACAGACCAGCGGAAAGAACCATCCTGCCGCCTCCCGATAGATGATCAGGCTGTTGCGGTAGCGATAATAAAGCTTCCAGAGCGGCATGCCGTTTTCGCCACCTCCTGCAAAGGTGGTATCGTGCTCGAAATGCAATGCGGGGTTGAAACCGATTCGCCCACCCGCGCGCGACAAGCGCAGGGTCTGAAGAACATCGTCGCCATAGATGAACAGCCGCCGGTCGGGCAAGCCGCCGAGGGCGAGTGCACGGCGCGACAGGAAAAGACCGACAAATGTTGCCGCATCAACAGGCACCATCTGACTTCCCGCGTAATCCTGCGCATCGAGATGAAAGCCCTTGCGGCCGAGTAGCGCCGTGCGCAGGAAGGTTCGCAGGTTCGCAAATGGGTCACGCATCGGGAAATTAAACTCGCATATCTGCCCTTCGCGGCGATAAGCGGCACCGGCGATGGCATCCCAGGATGCTTTATCACTTGCCACGAACGCCTCCAGAGCGCCGGGCATCGGGCGCGCATCGTCATCCATCAGCAGCATCCAGGCGGGGTCGAGCCTGCGCCTTGCGTATTTCAGACCGGCGGCGAAGCCGCCGGCCCCGCCCAGATTCTCCGACAATCGCAACACATGCAAACGCGGATCGGGCTGGCAGGCAAGCCAAGCCGCAGTGCCGTCATCAGAGGCATTATCCACAACGACAATGGCTGAAAGCGCATGCGAAGGCGTTTCCAGCAGTCGCTTGATGGTCTGGCGCAGATGCGCAAGACGGTTATGTGTAGGCACGACCGCAACCAGCTGGCAGTCGGGCTGGCGCTGCGACTGTAGCGAACCGTGAAGTCGAAGCGGCGCAAGTTCCGGGGCGGGGGGGAGCACGATGCGAATGGTCATGAGCTGAGCTAACCATCCACCGTTTAAGAAAATCCTATCAATAGACCATTTTTTGGCCTGATTGCCGTCCATCGCCCTACAGCCTGAGCCTGCATCTTGCGACTCGCTGAGTTGGAAGGGTGTTGGTATGTGGCTGCAACTGGGTGGCGTGTACGAGTCCGGCAATGAGCTGCTCGATCAGGGCATCAGCGACAGCCTTGTTCATACAACATCGCAGGGCAGTTTTTTGGTCGCGACAACCGGCGCCTATGGTGGGCTGAGTGTTTACCGGATCGCCGCGAACGGGAATCTGGTCCCGGTCGATTCGCTGGTCTTTCCAGAGTCGGTGCAGAATGCCACCAGTTCCCATCTGAGCATCGGCGAGTTCAATGGCCAGACCATCATCTTCTTCGGCTCCACGCCGACCACTCTGATCGGCTATGTCATCAACGCCAATGGCACTCTGGGTGGGTTTCGCAATATCGGCCTGACCGCGCTCGAAGATGCCTATCTCAGCCAGGGCGCCGACAATCTGACCAGCCTGACCAAGCTGACCGATACCCCCACTTCCCTGCTTCCAGCGCATGCCTGGCAGACCAACACGGTCGCACTGCACGAGATCAGCTTGCCAGGGGGCAATCATATTCTGACCCTCGGCGCGCTTGACAACCAGATCACAAGCTATCGGCTCAACCCCAATGGCAGTGTCGTGCAGGTGGACAGCCTCGGCGCGATTGAGGGGCTGGGGATTGCCGCGCCCACGGCGATGGAGGTCGTCACGATTCAGGGCCGCAGCCATGCGCTGGTCGCCTCCTCTGGGGGCTCGGCCCTCTCTGTGGTCGAGATCGGGCCGAATGGCAGCCTTACGCCTGTGCAGCACATCATCGACACGGCTAGTACACGATTCTACCGCGTGCAGGATCTATCGGTCGCGCAGGCGGGGGATCATGCATTCGCCTTTGCCATCGGTGCCGATCATGGTGTGACCATGTTCAGGCTTCTGCCCGACGGGCAGCTTGTCTTCATGGAGAGTTGGGCCGATGGCGCGGGAGGTGCGCTGAACACGCCGCTGACCGTTTCGACACAGGTTTCAGGCAGCACGTTGCATGTCGCCATCGGGGCGCAGAATGCCAGCGGGCTCACGCATTTTCAGATCAATCTCGCACAGATGGGCACTGTGCAGACCAAAAGCGCGGCCTGGGCTGGCACGCTCAGCGGTGGCAACGGTCATGACGTGCTGATTGCAGCCGCCAATAACGATACGCTGTTGGGCGGCGGCGGAAATGATGTTCTGGTCTCGGGGCCGGGTCAGACGGTCATGACCGGGGGGCCGGGGGCGGATACTTTTGTCATCCGCAAGGAAAGCACGCTGGTGCAGATCACGGATTTCCAGCCGGGACTCGACCGCATCGACCTGACCGACCAGCCGATGCTGCGCAATCTCGGCCAGCTTGCCATCACGCCCACCTTCAACGGCGCAACCATCGTCTTTCGCGACACGACGATTCAGGTCACAGCACAGAACGGCCAGATGCTCGCTGCGGACACGCTCTTTCCGGGTGGGCTGATAGGACCGGACAGCCTGATCATCTTCCTCGAAGAGATCGACGACCCGCGCGGCGATCGTCCCCCCTACCCGCACCCGCCCTTGCCCGCGGCACCCGCCGACCCGGTGGCGCCCGCGCCCGAACAGGTGCCGGGGCTCTACCTGATCGGCACACCCGGGCGGGATACGATCCATGGTGGCACGGGCGACGACTATATCAATGGGGCCAATGACCGTGACGTGATCTACGGCAACTCGGGGAATAACACGCTTTTCGGCGGTGGAGGCAATGACACGATCTATGGTGGCGATGGTGATGATCTGATCTTCGGCGGACCCGGCCGTGATCGGCTGTGGGGCGGCGAGGGCAATGACACCATTTTCGGTGGCCCAGGTGATAACCGCATGGGCGGCGGGCCCGGCAATGACCTGCTGATCGGCGGGCCAGGCCATGACACGATCTACGGCGGCATCGGCGATGACACCATCTTTGGAAATGCCGGCAATAATGGACTCTGGGGAATGGATGGGGACGACATCATCTATGGCGGCTCGGGCGATGACCGGATCGGCGGCGGGCGCGGCAATGACACGATCTATGGCGGTGGCGGGAATAACACCCTATACGGCGGCATGGGCGAGGATGTGCTCTATGGTGGGCCGGGAGACGACGAAC
>SLJW01000039.1 GCA_007134865.1 Paracoccaceae bacterium
GCCGCCACCCAGACCGGCGCGAAGCCTTCGAGCGCGATGGCGATGCCCAGAAAGGACGCCCCCCAGATCAGACCAAGGGTGATGAGTGCGATCCAGTTTCCGAATGTGGGGGTGCTGGGCATGGCCGGGACTTCTGGTTGTGAACGTGTGAACTAACGCGCGCGCTGCCCCTTGTCCAGAGCCTCAGACCCCGATCATCGTCCCCTGCAACAGCGCGACGGATTTGCGCGCGGTCCCGGTCAGGGCAAAGACTTCGGCGCGCACGACAGTCAACCTGCGGCCTGCGCGGATCACTTCGCCCACGGCCTCGAGCGCCTCGCCCGTGGCGGGCCGCAGCAGGTTGATTTTCATCTCGGCGGTCATCACTTCCTGTCCTTCTGGCATCTCGGTCAGCGCGGCATAGCCTGCCGCCGAATCGCCCAAGGCAAAGGCCACGGCGGCATGCGCGGCGCCATGCTGTTGCCGGAAGGCTGGCAGCAGCGAGGCCGCAATCACGCAGCGCCCCTCGGCGGCCATGATCAGCCGCGCGTTCAGGCTGGTCATCATGCTCTGGCGGGCAAAACTCTCGGCGATACGCGGGTCGATCATGGCGGACTCCTCTGGCGCTGATGCTTGCCAAGTGCTGCGCGAAAGGCAAGGGTGATCGGAAAGGCAAGGAGAGGCAGAGGATGCTTTATCAGGAACTGATCAGGCGCAAGCGCGATGGGGGGGAACTGACCGCAGAAGAGATCAGCGCGATGGTCGCGGGCATCACCTCGGGCGATCTGGGAGATGCGCAGCTTGGCGCCTTTGCGATGGCGGTCGTGCTCAAGGGCATGTCGCTGCCCGAGCGGGTGGCGCTGACCGAAGCCATGCGCGATTCGGGCGAGGTGCTGTCCTGGGCGCGCGGGCCAGTGGTGGACAAGCATTCCACGGGCGGGATTGGCGACAATGTCTCGCTGATGCTCGCGCCCGCGCTTGCCGCCTGTGGTGCGGTCGTGCCGATGATTTCGGGGCGTGGGTTGGGGCATACGGGCGGCACGCTCGACAAGCTCGAGGCGATACCGGGCTATGATGCGACGCCCGAGGCCACGCGCCTGCGGCGCGTGGTCGAAGAGACCGGCTGCGCGATCATTGGCCAGACCTCGGCCCTCGCCCCCGCCGACCGGCGCTTCTATGCTGTGCGCGATGTGACGGCGACCGTCGAGTCGCGCGATCTGATCACGGCCTCGATCCTGTCCAAGAAGCTTGCAGCAGGGCTCGACGCGCTGGTTTTGGATGTGAAATGCGGCAATGGTGCCTTCATGGCCACGCTGGAGGGGGCAGAGGCGCTCGCGCAGGCGCTGGTCGAGGTCGCGAATGGCGCGGGCTGCCGCACGCGGGCACTGATCACCGACATGAATGCGCCGCTTGCCCCGGCGGCGGGGAATGCGCTGGAGGTGACCGTTGCGGTCGATTTCCTGACCGGGCGCAAGGTCGATCCGCGGCTGTGGGAGGTGACTTGCGCGCTGGGGGCCGAGGCGCTGGTGCTGGCGGGGCTTGCTGAGAGTGAGGCGGCGGGGCACGAGACGATCGAGACAGCCTTCCGCTCGGGCCGCGCGGCGGAGTGTTTCGGGCAGATGGTCGCCGGGCTGGGCGGCCCGGCGGACTTCATCGAGCGCGCCGAGAGCTATCTGACCCGCGCCCCGGTGGTGGCCGCAGTGCCTGCGCGCGAGGCCGGGGTGATCGCAGGCTATGAGACGCGTGCGCTCGGGCTGGCGGTGATCGCGCTGGGCGGTGGTCGGCGGCAAGTGACGGACAGCATCGACCCGCGTGTCGGGCTGTCGGGCATTGTGCCCGTGGGGTCGGCTGTCGCCATGGGTGATCCGATTGCGATGGTGCATGCCGCCGATGAGGCCGCTGCCGCAGAGGCCGTGGCGGCGGTGCAGGCGGCTTGCGGGATTGGCGCTACTTCCGAGGGGCAGGGGCCGCTGGTGCTGCGCCGCGTGGGCTAGGGCGCGTCCGAGACCTGGCCGCACCTTGCGAAAATGACGTTATTCCCGTGGTTTCCGAGCGCGGCCCGCAAGGGCCGCGCCCCCGAAAACCGCCAGCAAGACCAGCAGCACAGGCCAGTCGCCGAGCCGTGCATAGAGCGTCGGCGGCAAGGCGCCGGGGATCGGCGCATCAATGAACCCGGTCTCGCCCAACTCCAGCGTCGTGCCCAACCCGCCGCGCGCGTCGATCACCGCCGAAACACCGGTATTGGCCACACGCAGCATTGGCAGCCCCTGCTCGACCGCGCGCAGCCTTGCTTGCGCAAGGTGCTGGAACGGGCCGGTCAACTCTCCGAACCAGGCGTCATTTGTGACCTTCATGATCCAGTCCGGGCGGGGTTCTGTGCGCATATGGCGCGGGAAGATCGCCTCATAGCAGATCAGAGGCAGGGCCTTGCCCAAGGGGCCGAGGTCGATGACCTCGGGCCCCGCGCCGGGAGTGTAGCCCAGCAATTGCTGTGCGGCGAAACCCGAATAGCCTTCGCCCAGCAGCGCGCCGAGCACGGGCACATATTCGCCAAAGGGCACAAGATGGTGCTTGTCGTAGATGGCCTGCAATTCCGCCTGCGTGTCGATCACGGCGAGGCTGTTGAAGAAACGTGCATCCTCCATACGCTGCACGCCGAAGGCGAGCAGCGCGTCGGGGCCGTGTTCAGACAGGGCATCGGCCATCATCTCGAGCCCGTCGCCGGGATATTCCAGCAGGAAGGGCACGGCCGTCTCGGGCCAGAGGATCAGGGCAGGGGGTGCCTCGGCAGGGGCTGAGGAGAGGTCAAGCAGGCGGAAGAAGAACAGGTAGATGTTCTCTTCAAGCCATTTCTCGGTTTGTGGGACATTCGGCTGCACCAGCCTGATTACGGCGTCACGGTCCGGGGGCAGATCGGTTCGTGCACCGCCCCAGACCCAGAGACTGCCGAGCAGGATGAGGGAGGCAAGCGCGCCTGCGGCGCGCTTGCCCGGCGCCTGTCCCAGCACGGGAAAGAGCGCGGCGGCAAGCACCACGAGGCTAAGCCCCCCCGCGCCGGTCAGCGCAGCAAGTTGCATCAGGGGCGTGCCGATCAGCCCATGGCCGAGCATGGCCCAGGGAAATCCCGTCAGCACCCATTCGCGCGACA
>SLJW01000155.1 GCA_007134865.1 Paracoccaceae bacterium
ACCCGCGCCGCAACTGCGGCGCGCGTGCGTCGATTTCGGCAGAGATATCCGTATCTAGTGGCGCATCCGTGGTTCGGAGCAAGAAACCCAACGTCATGTACATCCCCACTGTCGCCATCAGATCGAGCACGCCTTCGCGCCCGACCCGCGCCTCCAGCCTCGTCAACTGCTCCTGATCCAGATGCGCCGCGTCCAGCAAGCTGTCGACTGCACCTGCCAGCAGCGCATCTTCTTCGGGCATTCCGGATAGCGGTCCTTCCAGCGCGGTGATGCGCGCCGCGCTCAGACCCAGCCGCAGCCCCCGCACGACATGCTGGTTCCATTCATAGCTCGACCCAAGTCTGTGCGCGAGGCGCAGGATCACGATCTCCGCCCGAACCCGGCCCAGCGCGTTCTGCGTGACCACATGCATCCGCAGCCCTTCCCAGGCGCGCAGCAACGCGGGGTGATGCGCCATCACGCGATAGACGTTCAACTGGCCCGCAAAGCCGCCGCGCATATCCGCGATCTCGGCGGGCCAGTCTCCATCGCTCAAGGGTGCGAACGCGCGGCTCATGCTGCCAGCGCGGCATCTACGGCCTCGGCCAGCCGCCCGGTGATCTCGTCCAGATCCGCCTCGTTGACGATGAAGGGGGGCGCCATCAGCACATGGTCACCCTGCACTCCGTCAATCGTGCCGCCCATCGGGTAAACCATCAGCCCGCGCGCCATCGCCTCGGCCTTGATCTTGGCATGGAGCTTGCGCGCCGGGTCGAAAGGCGTCTTGGTCTCGCGGTCAGCGACCAGTTCGATGGCCTGAAACAGCCCGCGCCCACGAATATCGCCGACATGGGGGTGCTGCCCGAAGGTGGTCTGCAACCGCGCCCGCAGATGCCCACCCATGGCCTGCACATTCTCCAGAAGTCGGTCGCGCGCGATCACCTCCTGCACCGCCAGCCCTGCCGCGGCCGCCATCGGGTGGCCCATGTAGGTATGGCCATGCTGGAAAAACCCGGTGCCATTCGCGAAGGCGTCGTAAATCTTCTGGCTCAGCAGCGTTGCGCCGACGGGCTGATAGCCGCCGCCCAACCCCTTGGCGATGGTCAGCAGGTCCGGCGCGATGCCGTCGGCCTCGCAGGCATAGAGATACCCGGTCCGGCCCATGCCACACATCACCTCATCGAGGATCAGCAGCACACCGTATTTGTCGCAGATCGCGCGGATGCGTTTGAAATAATCGGCCACGGCGGGCACCGCCCCCGCCGTCGCCCCCACCACAGGCTCGGCAATGAAGGCTGCGACCGTGTCGGGGCCAAGCTCGCAGATCTTGGCCTCCAATTCGCCGGCCGCGCGCGCGGCGTAATCGGCATCCGATTCGCCAAGCTGCTGCTCGCGATAGGCGAAACAAGGCGCGATGTGGTGCGCCTCCATCAATAGCGGCTTGAACTGGGCGCGGCGCCATTCATTGCCGCCCGCCGCCAGCGCACCAAGAGTGTTGCCGTGATAGCTCTGGCGCCGCGCGATGATGTGACGGCGCTGGGGTTGACCGGTTTCGGTGAAATACTGCCGCGCCATCTTCAGCGCGGCTTCGACCGCTTCGGACCCGCCCGAGACGAGATAGACATGGCTCAGCCCTTCGGGCGCGCCTGCGATCAGCTTGTCGGCCAGCGCTTCGGCCACTTCGGTGGTGAAAAACCCGGTATGCGCATAGGCGAGGCGGTCAAGCTGGGCGTGCAAGGCGGCGATCACATCGGGGTGCGCATGGCCAAGGCAGGATACGGCCGCCCCGCCGGAGGCGTCGATATAGCTCTTGCCGTCAGCGTCAGTGAAATGGATGCCCGAAGCCGACACGGCGCGGCGCGGGGGCGAATGGATGGAGCGGTGCAGCAGACGGGTCATGATCAGGGCCTTGCAGGTGACAGGGGCGAGAGTACCCCCCTCAGCCTTAGCAAAGCGCCAATGGGGGGTGCAATGCCCCCTGCCGCGTCAGGACGGGATGCCGCGGACGGGAAAGACCTCGTCGCGCATCTCGAACTGGACACCATGCGCCAGCAGGCACATGCGCCCATCCGGCAAGGTGACCGTGATGACCCAGCGCCCGCCCTCGGTCTGAGAATAAAGCTCCATCATCGCATGGCCGGCCCGGCCCATGGCGCGCCGCGTCTGGTCCTGCGCGGAAAGCTGGTCGAGAACACGCTCACGCGGGCCGCATTGCAAGCCCTGTGCAGTGGCGGGGAGCGATGTCAGTGCAAGGCAGGCAGCAAGGATTATGGCACGCATGGGCAGATCCTCTCGGGCAGATGGCGGATGAATCGAGCCTGCCAGCGAGGGACGAAAACAAGATTAACACCGCGTCCGGCCCATGTTTGCGCTGCAGCGCGGCAATTGCGTCTTGCCATTTGTGACTGAAAATGATCGACAGACGACATAAAATTTCCGAAGGAGCAGAATCATGGATACGCGCCCGTTCCGATCCGTGCTGTATATTCCCGGCTCGAAAGAGCGCGCGCTGGAAAAAGCCACAGGGCTGGCCGCTGATGCCATCATCTTCGATCTGGAAGATGCTGTCGCCATCGAAGAAAAAGCCAATGCCCGTAAGCTCCTGGCTGAATCGCTCGAGACGCTGGATTATGGCACGCGGGCACGGTTGGTCCGGATCAATGCACTCTCAAGCGAATGGGGGGCGGACGATCTTGATGTCATCGCCAGCACCCGACCCGAGGCGATCCTGCTGCCGAAAGTGGACGAGGCCGCGCATGTCGAGGCGCTGGCCCGCCTGCTTGATGCCCGCCCGGAAACCGCCGAGACCCGCATCTGGGCGATGATGGAATCGCCGCTGGGCGTGCTCAATGCCCATTCCATCGCCTGCGCGCCGCGCATGGCGGGGTTCATCATGGGCACCAATGATCTGGCCAAGGACATGGGCGCGCGCTTCCGCACTGATCGCCTGCCCCTGCTGACGGCGCTGCAGCTGCCGCTGATCGCCGCCAAGGCGGCGGGGATTGTCGCGGTGGACGGGGTTTATAACGCGTTCAAGGATGAGGAAGGCCTGCGCGCTGAATGCGAACAGGGGCGCGACATGGGCTTTGACGGCAAGACGCTGATCCATCCCGCGCAACTGGCCATCGCCAA
>SLJW01000033.1 GCA_007134865.1 Paracoccaceae bacterium
CCATGACCCGCTCGCGGGCGCTTGCCGCTGCGCGGCGGGATATCCGGTCGCGGTCGCATTTGGTGCACTGCGTTTCGGGGTAGCCGGAGGGCGTCAGCCGCGACGCGGCCCGAGCCCCCTCGATGGGGGCGAGGGACGCTTTACCTGCCGGTAATAACCTCAGCTCTCGGGCGAGAGTTTCCAGCGCGTCTCGTTTTCCTCGATCGCGCGGATACGGTCTTCGCTTTTCGGGTGGCTCATCATCCACGCCGGCGCTGCACCGCCCATGCCGACCAGCTTGTCGAGCTTGCGAAACATCGATTTCTGCGGTTCGGTCCCGATCCCGGCCTTGACCATGAGCGCAGAAGCATAGGCATCAGCCTCGTATTCGTCATCGCGGCTCAGCCGTGCCATCAGCAAGGTCGTAATGAAATTCGCGGCAATGACCCCCAGCCCGGGCAAGAACCGGTTGAAGACAGTCGCCAGCGCCATCCGGATCGCGTTTGTCCCCGAGAAATCGATCAACCGCTTGCGCGAATGCCCCAGCGCGACATGGCCCAGCTCATGCGCGATGACCGAGGCCATTTCCTCGGCTGACACCTCGCCCGTCCGGTATTTGTTGTAAAACCCGCGCGTAATGAAGATGCGCCCATCAGGGGCCGCCAGCCCGTTCACCGGCTCGATCTCGTAGATATGCACGAGGATCTTTTCGACCCCGACAGCATCGGCGAAGCGGTCGGTCAGGCGTTTGAGGCGAGCATCGGCAAGTGGGGTCGATTTCTGGTCCAGTTCCTGCCGCATCCGCCAGGCAGAGAACCAGTACATCACGAGGCCATAGCCCAACAGCAACAGAAATGGCAGCAGTCTCATCATTGCTCAGATATGGGGCGCGGGGCGGGTAAGGGCAATGGTGCTCAGTCCAAAACCAGCGTGAGGGCCATCATCAGTGTGAAGGCGAGTGTCACGACGACGCCGACGGCCGAGTGATCCACGGCTTCGCCCGCTTCCGGCAGAAGCTCGGAAAAGATCATCCACAGCATGGCGCCGGCTGCCAGCCCCAGCCCGATGGGCAGGAAGGGCACAAAGGTCAGCACGAAGAGAAAGGCCGGGACTGCGAGCAAGGGCTGCGGCGCGGAGGACAGGATCGACCACCAGGCCGCCTTGCCGACCGAGGCGCCGCGCGGGACCATGACCAGCGCAATGGCCAGCCCCTCGGGCACGTTATGGAGCGCGATGGCGATGGTGATGAAATCGCCCAACTCGCGCCCGCCACCATAGGCCACACCGACCCCCACACCTTCGGCTGCCGAATGCACCGTCATCACCCCCATGATCAGCAGGATCTTGAGCGCATCGGCGCCGTTCACATCGCCCAGTGTCACGCCATCGCGGCTATCGAAATAGCGTTTCGCCAGCCAGATCCCGCCAAGGCCGAGCAGCAGGCCAATAAGTGTTCGCGGGGCCGAGAATTCGAAACCCTCGACCACAAGCTGGAATGTGGCCGCCAGCATCAGCCCTGCGGCCACTGCATTGCCGAAGGCCAGGCTTCGTGGCGAGACCTTGCGCATGGCAAGCAGCGGCAAGGCGCCCAGACCAGTGGCCAATGCCGTGATCAGGGCCGCGATGAAGACGAGAGTGAGGGTTGGTTCTGACATGGCACCGAATAATTAGAATGATTCTAAACTAAGGCATTTACTGGCGGATGCAACAGGTTTTTTCAATCGTCACCGGGGGGCGCGCGCAAAGCGCGCGCCCCGCCTCAGAAAAGCGGATATTTCGAGAACGACCCGGAAAAACTCCGATGATTTCTTTTCGGAAACCACGCAAGCCGGCGCGCGCGCCGGCTCGCGTTACCGCACCCCGACACCCAACTGCATGAGCGCGCGTCGCACTGGCGCAGCGGAATAGAGCGCATTGAGGAGCGTTGCGCGGGCATCGCGCAGGGGACGGGCCTCGAACATCGAGGCGCGGTTGAGTAGCCCCACACCCGCGACACGCATCGCTACATCAGGGTAGCGGCGGCGCTGATAGGCGGCCAGCATCGCCTGACTGCCCAGACCTTCGGGCGTCGCGAGATCGAGCAACGCGGCGAGATCCGCCAGTGACATGTTCAGCCCCTGCGCCCCGATGGGGGGCACGACATGCGCGGCCTCGGCCATGAGCGCGGTGCGCTCACCGTAGAAGCGCTCGGCGATCTGGCTGATGATCGGCCAGACCGTGCGGCGCGAGGCAAGTTTTAATGGACCAAAGAGCCCACAGGAGCGGCGGTTCATCTCTGCCTCGAACGCGGCCACGTCCAGTTCCGCGAGACGCATCGCTTCCGGACCGGTCTCCATCCAGACGATGGCCGAACAGGGCTTGCCGTCGCGATCGGGCAGGGGCACGAAGGTGAATGGGCCGCCCGAGCGGTGGATCTCGGTCGAGACATTGTCGTGCGGCACAGTGTGGGTCACGGCAAAGGCCAGTGCCTTCTGCCCGAAACGCGTGGTCCTGACCCCGATCCCAAGGGCATCGCGCATCGGCGAGTTGCGCCCGTCCGCAGCGACCAGCAGGCGCGCGCGGGCCGTGCTGCCGTCCGAGAGCCCGGCAATGGCCTCGCTCTCGCGCGTGGTCAGGCGCTGGGTTCCGATGCCGGGGCGGAAGCTTACTGTGTCCAACTCTTCCAGACGTGCCAGGCATTCCCGGCGCAAGAGCCAGTTGGGCAGGTTCCAGCCGAAAGGTTGGTTCGAGATGTCAGCGGCGTTGAAATCGTGCGCGACGCGCGGCTCCGGGGTTTCGCCGCCTGCATCGACGATGCGCATGACCTGTAGCGGCATGGCGTGGGATTCGAAGCGCGACCAGAGACCGGCCGCCTCGAGCACATGAACCGAGGGTTGCAGGAATGCGGTCGTGCGCAGGTCCGACTGGGGGTCGGCTTCGTGCACGACAGGCGGGGTTGGATCGACACAAAGGACAGAATAGCCAGCGCTACCAAAGGCCGCGGCGGCTGTCAGCCCGGCGATCCCGCCACCCGAGACGACAATATCGAAACGCTCGTGCATCACATCCTCGCATCTTAACCGATAATACGGACAGTATCGCGTAGGATCGCAGGTGCAATGGGACACAGGCGCGCAATTGCCCAGGAGGAGCGGCGCGGAGCGCCGCCCCGTCAGCGAGATCCTTACCCTGTCACAATCAGCATGAGCAGCAGCACCATCGCGATGGCTGCGCCGACCATGACAGTGACGAGCCCCGGCAAGCCCCAAACCATGCCGGAAATGACCAGAATATTGAGAAACACCATCAGCGCAGCCCAGATCGGCCAGGGCTCGTCATCTGTGCGCTCGGGGGCTTGATGGGTGTGTGTTGCATCGAATGTAGCAGTCATGCGCTATCCTCCTTAACTTTTGTCGAGGATATAGCTTTTCACATGCTGCGTTGCAGCACGGCACAGTGTCGCATCATGCGCCGCTCAACGCAGCAAGCGGGCGAGGAAACCGGCCAGATCATCCGTGTGGTGATGGATATGGGGCGCCGGGTCGGGCTCGGGCGCGACATGAACGGTGCGCAGACCCATGGCATGGGGAGCGGCCAGATTGCGCGGGTCATCCTCGAACATCGCGGCGCAGTCCGTCTCCAGCCCGTCACGGGCAAAGATCTCCTCAAAGGCGGCGCGTTCGGGCTTGGGGCGGAATCCTGCATCCTCGACGCCATAGACCTGATCGAACAGACCATCAAATCCGCGCGCCTCGACCACGCGGCGGGCATAGGGGGCAGAGCCATTGGTATAGACGATCTTGCGCCCGGGCAGCGCTGCGATGCGCGCGCGCAGATCGGGGTCAGGTGTCAGAACGCTGAAATCGATATCATGAACCGCGACAAGATAGGGCAGCGGGTCGAGATCATGCAGTCGCATAAGCCCGGCCAGCGTGGTGCCGTATTCCGCCCAGTATTTCTTGCGCAGGTAATCAGCCTCGGGCGCGCTCACGTCCAGGGTTTGCATGACATAGGCTGTCATGCGCTGGTCGATCTGGTCGAACAGACGGATCTCGGGCGGGTAGAGCGTGTTGTCCAGGTCAAAGACCCAGGTGCGAATCTCGGTGAAATACTCGGCCGGCATGGCGCGAAAGCTAGAGCATCTTTGGCGCAGGGTGAACCGGTGATCTGCGTATGGTCCGGTTAAAGGTGGAAGCCAGTGCCGCCACGGCTGCACCGTCGCGACTGGCTGGTGCGTCGCAAGGCAGACCGAACATCGTCCGAAAAAATGGTAAATTATGGCAAGCCTGTCCCGAAAAAGACATCATTCAATCGGGCGAGACATATCGGCGGTCGAAGTCCGCTTGCAGAACGGAGGAAAGCATTCATGCAAAAATTTGTAAATCGCGTGTGATTCAAGGAGTTTAGCAACCCTAGATTGTATTTTACCCTCGATGCTCTGTTTCTGAATTTGGAACATAACGTTTCCACCAGAAGCGTAAGATTTTCCTCAATTTATTCATTGCGTTATCATTTCTTCGCCTAAAATACGCCGCATTTCTTTTTCCTCGGAACTTTGCTAGACCATTCAAGGGGTTGGGCTCGATCTGCTGTCGGGCTCAAGGATGCAGCTTTTTTCGAGAGTGACCTGAACATGAGCCTAGAGCGTGTTGATCACCGATTCGAGTTTCCGGCGGAAAAGATCGGCGACATATTTCGGTATGGGCCGACCACACGGCCGCGCGGGGGGGTGGTCAAACGGCTTTTCGACATTCTGTTCACGGCCACCGCGATGGTCGTGCTGAGCCCGCTTCTCATCGGGCTCGCTCTCATGATACGTTGGACCGATAACGGGCCGATCCTGTTCAGCCATCCGCGCGTCGGGCACAATGGCAAGCTGTTCCAGTGCTTGAAGTTTCGCACGATGGTGGAAAACGCCGACACTGTATTCGAGCAGCATTTGGCCAATAATGCAGAGGCCCGCCAGGAGTGGCAGACCTACGGCAAGCTCAGGAACGACCCGCGCATAACGCCGCTTGGATATTATCTGCGTAAATACAGCCTTGATGAACTGCCGCAGCTCATCAATATCCTGCGTGGCGAGATGAGTGTCGTCGGGCCACGCCCGGTCGAAATATCCGAGCTGCAATATTACGGTCGCTCGAAGCCGCATTACCTGCGCTGCCGCCCTGGCCTGACAGGCTTGTGGCAAGTCAGCGGTCGCAGCGACCTGTCTTATGAGAAGCGGGTCGCGCTGGATCGTGCCTATGTGCAGAACTGGTCGTTCCTGACAGATTGCGTGTTGATCCTGCGCACGGTCAAGGTCGTGCTGCGGGGCGATGGCTCTTACTGAAAGACCGATGCGCGCTGTGCCACTCTGAGGGGTGTCGGGCGCGGGGCAGTTATGATCGCGTCGTCCGGAACGGTTCGCGCTGCTTGCGCGTGCGCGCCACAACCAGACCAAGGATCAGCAAGAGATAGAGGATCTGGGTTGCGACAAGGGTCGCAACCACCACGAGGGCTACCTCGCCCCATGTTCCGCCCCGAACAAGAGTGCTCATCCCTGCGATGACGCAGGCTGACATCATGCCCATCAGAAAGACCATGAAACTCATTTTGCCGCTCGCTTCTCGCGTCACTACCGCTGTTTAGCCCGCGTTTGAGGCCAAAGAATGACTTAAGGGATACTTCTTTGCCATTAAAAAGCCGTTAAAGTTGTATTCGTAACATGCGCGATGACGGGAAGTGTCAAAAAAACAACAAATTCGAGCAAACCGACGCCCGTTTGAGCAGGTTTCTGCGCATGACTGGGGTTATGAGGCTGCGGCACCGAGGCAAAGCCTCAGCCCGAGTAGCCCCCGGTGCGATACCAGCGCCACGCATCCGCGATCATGATTCGCAGTGAAGAGCGTTCGGGCTGCCAGCCGAGCTCCTCGCATGCCCGCGTGCTGCCCGAGACAAGTGCGGCCGCATCGCCGTCTCGGCGCGGACCGAAGCGGAATGGCACGTCCAGGCCCGTAGCTTCGCGGCAATGACGGATCACCTCATTGACGGAAAATCCGGCCCCCGTGCCAAGGTTGAACACGCGGCTCCCCCGCCCGGCAAGGAGCCAGTCCAGCCCCCGGATATGCGCATCGACAAGGTCGATGACGTGGACATAGTCGCGTATGCAGGTGCCATCGGCAGTCGGATAATCATTGCCGTGAATGACCAACTCGGGCCGTTTGCCTGCGGCTGCCTCGATCATGACAGGGATCAGATGGGTCTCGGGCTGGTGCCATTCGCCGATCTCGGCCTCGGGGTCAGCACCGGCGACATTGAAATAGCGAAAGATCACCGCGTTCAACCCGTGGCTGGCGCCAAAATCACGTAGCATCGTTTCGACCGCGAGTTTCGTCGCGCCATAGGCATTGAGCGGCATCTGCGCGCTGTTTTCATCGAGGATGACACCATCCTGATCGCCATAGGTCGCGCAGGTTGAAGAAAACACCATATCGCGGCACCCGGCCTGCAACATGGCTTCGATCAGGTTCAGCGAACCAATGACATTGTTGCGCCAGTAGCGTCCCGGATCGCGGGTCGCTTCGCCGACCTGGCTGAGCGCGCCGAAATGCATCACGGCACGGGGCTGGAACTCTGCGAAGGCCGCGTCGAGGGCGGCACGATCCAGCAGATCACCCTGTACGAGAGGGCCGAATTTCACGGCACTGGCCCAACCGGTCGACAAATTGTCGAAACTCACGGGCACATGACCTGCCTGCGCCAGCAGTTTGCAGGCATGCGAGCCGATATAGCCCGCGCCCCCCGTCACCAATATGTGGCTCATCGGTCCTCGGTCTGCTGCCTGCCCCAGAGGCATAGGATGTCGGTCGCTATTGGTCAACGCAAGGGGCGCAGATGGGCCGCATCGACCGCGACACGGGTTTGCATTCCCATGATGTCCATCAGCAGATAGACGCGCTGGTCGCGCTCGAGGCTTTCGATGGTGGCCACGATCTCTGCAAAGGGACCTTTCGTCAATGTGACCTGATCGCCTTTGGAATAGGTTTCCATGGGCTGCAGTGCGCCGTTACTATCACAGCGCATCCGCAATTCCGTCACGAACGCGGAGGGCACAGGGGTCGGCTCGTTGCCCAGACAGACAAGACGCGTGATCCCAAGCGTTGCATTGACAGCACGCCAACCGCCATCTGCGATGTCGAGCGCGACGAAAATATACCCTGGGAAGAGCGGTCGGAGTTGCGTGACAAAGCGACCATGGGCGCGCCTTGTCACCTCGTGCATCGGCAGAAAGCTCTCGAACCCCTGGCGCGCAAGATTGCGCTGCGCGATCATGTGGCTGTTCGGCTTGAGCTGGGCCAGGAACCAGTTGCTTTTGTCTTCCGGGTACATGGTATCTCGGTCTTTCCAGCCTGAACCATGCCCGTCACCGCCCCGGGCATCAAGTGAAGACTGCCAGGAGATCCCGTTTGCCGCAGAATTAGGCAAACCTATGCCTGTACGAATACACGGCGAAACCATTTCCCGCATTGCGCGCCGAGCACACCACCGAATATGGCGCCGAGGACATCGGCTATGAAATCGCCCCAATCCGCGTGGCGACCAAAATAGGGCTGGATCAGTTCGATAAGCCCGCCATAGGCCGAAACACCGAGGATCACCGGCAGCAGGAGCCGCGGGCGGGCGAAGGGCAGGGGGAAGGCGAGGGCGGCGAAGGCAAGGAAATGATGGAGCTTGTCAGAGCCGGGAAAGCCTGAACCGTCAATCGGCGCCAGCGTCAGGAAGGCGATGACAGTGCCGAGAATGATCGTGGCGGCCAAGCCTAGCATGTAAAGGCGGTATTTCGTCAGGAACGCCAAAGGCTTGTCTCCACACAGATCACAACCGTCAAACCTATGAAAACATGAGCCATGTCAATGCACAACACTGCTATCGCTTCGTGCCGAACTGTGGGGTAAGAGGTCTCATCGCGCACTGCGATGCAGGCTTGCAGATGCGCGGCTCAGCGCGCAAGCGTGGCCGCGTCGCGGGCAAGGGCCGTGATCGCGCTCCAGTCGCCCTCGGCCAGGGCTGCTTTCGGCACAACCCAACTCCCACCGACACAGGCGACATTGGACAGGGCGAGATAATCGGGCGCGCGTTCGGCGGAAATGCCGCCTGTGGGGCAGAAGGTCGCTTGCGGCAACGGGCCTGCGATGGACGCGAGCGCCGCAGCACCGCCAATGGCTTCGGCGGGGAAGAATTTCTGCACGTTATAGCCTTGCTCCAGCAGATACATGATCTCGGAGCAGGTCTGCGCTCCCGGCAGAAGCGGCAGCGCCTCGATCCGGGACGCATCGAGCAGTGCGGATGTCGCCCCGGGCGAGACCGCAAAGCGCGCACCGGCGGCGCGGGCCTCGGTCATCTGTGCCGGACTGAGTACGGTGCCCGCGCCGACCACTGCGCCATCGACTTCGGCCATGGCCGCAATGGCATCGAGCGCGCAGTCTGTCCGCAGGGTGACTTCCAGCACAGGCAGGCCACCGGTCACCAGCGCCTCGGCCAGCGGACGGGCTTGCGCGAGATCGCTGACCACCAGAACCGGGATGACAGGGGCAAGCTGGCACAGCGCCAGCGTGGCCTGGCTTTGCTCGGAAGGGGTCATGAGGACCTCATACTTTGGTTAGCGCTAACGGTTCTCTACTGGAGCGGCCGCACGCTGGCAAGCCCCGCGCGTGGCTATTGCAGATAGCGCATCGGGTCGACGCTGTTCATGCCTGAGCGGATCTCGAAATGCAAAAAACTCGGATCGCCCGCTCGAACGCGCCCGATGGTCTGGCCCCGAGTGACGGTTGCGCCGCGCTCGACTGTCAGATTTTCAAGCTGAGCATAGACCGACATCAGCCCGCCATCATGGCGAATGACGACAATCGGCACATTGTTGGTGTCCTGGGTGATCGCGGCGACTGTACCCGCTGCCGCTGCGCGCACTGCCGTGCCGGGGCTTGCGGCGATGCCGATCCCCTCGGTGCGGCCCGGCGCATAGGCGCGGATGATCCGGCCATCCACCGGCATGACGAATTGTGGGCTGCTGGCCTCGGTCCGGGTCTCTGACAGATCGGGCGAGGGCGGGCGGGCCTCTTCGGCGGCGGCTGCAGCCTCCTGCGCAGGGGCGGCAGGCTCGGGCAGAGGGGCGCTGGCGCTGGGTGGGGTGGGTGTGCTGCTACCGGTTCCTGGCTCGGGCACCCGCTCGGGTTCGGGCTCGGGCGTTGCAGGTCTCTGCGCTGCCTCAGCGGCGACCGGGATCATCAGCACTTGCCCTTCGCGCACGCGCATCTCGGGGTCGAGCCCGTTCCAATCCGCCAGCGCCCGCGGGGTGACATTATAAAGCCGTGCGATCTGGAACGCAGTTTCGCCGCGCTCGACCCGGTGGCGGGTCGGCTGCGCGCTGGCGGGTTGTGTGACCTGTGGCGCAGGTGCAGGCGCGCGGCCTTCGGCGCGCGCGATGGCGCTGTCGGCAAGTGTCGAAATCTCGATCTGACCGGACTCAGCGACTTCAGTGCCGCTCAGCATGCGCGGCAGGGCCAGCACTTCACCGGCGCGCAGGCTGGTCTCGGGTGTCAGGGCATTGAAGCTCGCGAGTTCGCGCGCGCTCATCCCGATCCGCTGGGCGACGTCGCTCACGGAATCGCCCGCACGCGCGACAACGACCTGATAGTCGGGATAGGTGATGATCCCGCGCGCATCCGCGCGCGGGCGCGCGGCTGTGGCCTGACGCGCGGCCTCCGTCGTGGAAAGGCCGTTATCGGAGCGGCGGAGATCGAAATCGAAATCGCTGCACGCGCTGAGCGCGATGAGTGCCGCACTGCACAGCAAAGTGACCCGTAATCCTGTTGTCATTGGTTCTGCCCCTTGCCTATGCGCATGCGTTGCAGCGGTTTCTCCGCCATTCTGCCGCAGCTGTCATTACTGGCCCAGACCTTCGACCAGCGGGACGAAGCGCACGGCGCGCAATTCCTCATACTCATACCCGTCTTCATGCCGGATGACGCGGATCAGCGTCTGCACTGTGTCGGACTGTCCAACCGGCACTATCATGATACCCCCAACGCGCAACTGCGCCAAGAGGGGGCCGGGAGGGTCTTCTGCGGCGGCGGTCACGATAATGCGATCAAATGGCGCATGATCAGGCAGCCCGAAACTGCCATCCGAGACAAAAGTGGTGATGTTGGTCAGCCCCAACTCGTCGAAGATGCGCTGCGCGCTTTTCGCCAGGGTCTTGAACCGCTCGACGGTATAAACGCGCCGCGCAAGCTGGCTGAGGATCGCGGCCTGATAGCCCGAGCCGGTGCCGACCTCGAGCACCTTGTCGCGCGGGCCGACCTGAAGCGCTTCGGTCATCAGCGCCACGACCGACGGCTGGCTGATGGTCTGGCCGCAGGCGATGGGCAGCGGCATGTCCTCGTAGGCGCGCTCGGCAAAGACACCAGTGACAAAGGCGCGGCGGTCGATCTTTTCCATCGCCGAGAGTACGCGCGCATCGGTCACACCGCGCGAGCGGATCGTGTAGATGAAGCGCATTCTGGCCTCGGCGAGATCGTCGCTCATTCCAATGCCTTTCGCACATTCTCCAGCGCATCATGCGCGGTCAGGTCCGCGCGCATCGGGGTCACCGAGATATGGCCATCGAGATTGACGGCTGCATCACTTCCCGGCGCCGTAGGCAGATGCTGCGGGCCACCCGTGATCCAGAGGAACTTGCGCCCGGAAGGGGAAATATGTGGCTCGACACCGAAAAACGTATCTTTTCTGTAGCCTTGCGGGGCGACCTTGATGCTCTTGACCGCCTCTTTCCCTACTGGCGGGAAATTCACATTATAGAACAGCCGATAATCGCCCGTGTCCCAGATGCCCTTTGTCAGCAGCTTTTGGATCACGGTCTGTCCATGCCCGATGGCGGCGTCAAAGATCGAGGGCAGATCCTCGCTTTGCGGTCCCATATATTGCGAGAGCGCAATCGCGGGCAGGCCCTGCAGGGCGGCCTCCATGGCTCCGCCGACAGTGCCGGAATACATCACGTTCTCGGCCGAATTGTTGCCCCGGTTCACGCCCGATAGCACCAGATCGGGTCGCGCGCCCTGCAGCACGTCATAGAGCCCCGCCAGCACGCAATCGGCGGGCGAGCCCTCGGCGGCATAGCGGCGTGGGCCGAGTTTGGCGATCATCGTCGGGTGGGTGTAGCTGATGCAATGGCCGACGCCGGATTGTTCGAAAGCCGGCGCGACGGTCCAGACTTCGCCCTCCGGGCCCGCGACATTGCGCGCGATCTCTTCCAGCACGGCAAGCCCCGGCGCGTTGATCCCGTCGTCATTGGTCACCAGAATGCGCATCTTGCCTCCGCTCACTGCTCCGAACCTGATTAGAGCAGCCTCTGGCCGGGAACAAGGGCAACACTGCGCGGCAGCACCTGTTCTGGCTTGCGTGCGATGCCTCAGGCGCTTATCTCGGGCAGTGATGCGGATGGTCGGATGGCCGCGCTTGCGCCTCTGGGGCAGGTGAGGAAAGTCCGGGCTCCACAAGGCAAGGGTGCCGGGTAACGCCCGGCCGGGGCAACCCGAGGGAAAGCGCCACAGAAAACAGACCGCCCCGCCGCTTTGGCTGGGTAAGGGTGAAACGGTGGAGTAAGAGCCCACCGCAGACCGGGCAACCGGACTGGCACGGCAAGCCCCACCCGGAGCAATGCCGAATAGGGATCTCGCGCGAGGTTTTCGCAGGGCCGCCTTGGTCCGAGATCCGGGTTGGCAGCGCGAGCCCGCGCGCAAGCGCAGGCCCAGATGAATGGCCATCTCCGGGGCTGTGGCCCCGGAACAGAACCCGGCTTACAGACCATCCGCATCATTCAAGCCCTGTCCGGCAGGCGCAGCGCTTGAGCGGTCATGTCTTGCTTCACGCTTTGCAGACGAGGGCGCGCGAAGC
>SLJW01000030.1 GCA_007134865.1 Paracoccaceae bacterium
CCGTTCATGCCGCCGTTCATGCCGCCGTTCATGCCGCCGTTCATGCCGCCGTTCAGAAAGCCAAACATGCGCTTCTCCTTGGATCGAACCTTATCCAAAGGGTTCTTCCACGCCCAACGTCAAGCTATCGTCAAGCCACCAGGCGGAACCCGATTTTTCGGAAAAGACGTAAGTCAGAGCAGACGGTATGGAGCTAGTTGGGCAGGCCCGCTGCCGTCAGAAGCTCGCCGTAAAGCGCTCGTTTTGCAGGATCACGGAACAGGTGGTTGGCGACAAGTCTGGACACGCGGAACTCTGGCTCCAGTGCCATGACCCGCGCCGCCATTTCTTGCGCCGTATCCTGCTGACCGATGGCGGCACAGGCTGCCGCTGTCAGGCGCAGGTTTGATGTATACAACCCGTTACGCATGACGGATGCCAGCCCAGCCTGCGCGGCTTTCTCCATCTCACCAGCAGCAAAATGGGCAATCGCCAGAAAATGATCCGCGCGAAAGCCCAGCGGGTCATTGGGGTTCAGGGCGCGGGCGTGTTCGAGCCTTGCAATGGCTTCGTCTTCTCGACCGGAGAACGCGAGGTTGGGGCCCGTCCACATCAGGGTTTCCGCATCCCCCGGTGCCGCTGACAAGGCTTCGTCGAAGAGCACATTCGCCTCGAGATGTCGTCGGCCATAGATCGCCTTGTTATGACCCAGCATCGCCAGCGCCCGCCCGTTGCGGCGCTCATTCTGCAAGGCCGTTTCCAGATGCAGGCTGAGCTGCGCGATATCCTGTGCGGCATCTGGAGACCAGCCCTGCCCGACGCGCAAACTGAACCAGTCGGCCATCGCGACCTGAGCCTGCGCGAAATCAGGCCAGCTGGTGACAGTCTGTTTCAATTGCGCGCCGGCCTCTTCGAATTTCGAATGTCGCAGCGTGTAGACAAGCTCCTGCGCGCGCAACACATGCTGATAGGCGCTCAGATGGTCCAGTTCGATCAGATGCGCATCGCGCAACTCGGCCAGATGCAGATTCGGCAGAATGCGGTTCACCACCTCGTCCGCAATGCGGCTTTGCGCCTGGGCCAAATCATCTGCTGCCGACTCGTATTGCTCGACCCAGACGATCAGCCCCTCGTCGATCTTCGACAATTCGACATTCAGGAAATACCGGTCACCCTCGCGGCGCATGTTGCCACTGATCACATAGCGCACACCCAGTTCCTGCTGCAGAACATGCGCCACGTCAGGGCGTTCCGACAGATGGCGGATCGAGACGCGCGAGATGACCGCGATATCGCGGATGCGCGCGACACGCATCACGATGTTATCGACCAGCATCTCGGCAAGAAATCCCGGGATCGGGTCGGGGCCGCGGGGCTGCATGGGCAAGACCGCAAGGATGGGCCGCCCATGGTGGCGCGGCGCCAATTGTGCGCCCGCAGGCGTCGCCACCTGAGGCGCAGCAGGTATGTGCGCGCTGTTGAGCTTGATCTCGGCAGCGAGGTCCTGCGTCTCGTAAGACGGCTCCATGTCCAGTTCGGCTTCCATCTTGGCATAGAAGGCTGCATATATCTGAAGCGCCTTGCCCATATCGCCAAGCTCGGTGGCCAGACGCATGGCATAACGACACTGCATCTCGCCCAGCGGGTCGAGCGCCAGCGCCGCTTCGGCGAATTCCATGCGCTGGGATGCGGACAGATCCGTGCGGCTGGCGGCCTCGTTCAGCGCTGCCAGAATCCGGTCGCCATAGGTCTTGCGGATGTCATGCACCCATTCGGCGTAACGCGTTCCGATGCTCTCAAAGCCATAGAGGATATCATTGATGGTCTCGCCCCCTCCGCGCAATGCGTCAGGCAGGCGGCCCTGTTTGATCTCGTCGAGAACCTGATCGGTCTCGATGATCAGAAACCCAGGATCGAGCGTGACCATGGTGCGATCAATCAACAGCGCCTTGTTCAGTACCGGATGCATGCTTCTGAGTTCGGAAAGAGCCTGACGCAGCGATGAGCGTGCCTTGGCGTCAGAAACATCGCCCCAGATCAGCCCCGCCAGCAAATCCCTTGGTGCACTGCGCCGATCAAAGGCGAGATAGGCCAGCAACGCGACCTTCTTGCGTGCGGTCATCCGCAACCCGCCCGAGCCCGAGTCGATCCATGCGCCACTCAGCACTCTCAGGGTGACACGATCTTCGCTCAAGCTGTTGATCCGTTTGCGGTGGGATTCTCTCAACTCTACGCCACCGATGGCGTCATGTCAGCCTTCTGCGGCATTGACGATGGATTGACGATGAGATCGCGCGGGCCTGACATGCGAGGGCGATAGTGGCGCCATGGACCGATTTGATGTCCAGAATCGCACCGACACTATTGCAGGAAACCAAAATGTTCACACCGATCGACTGGCTACCTTCGGAACTCCACGCAGAATCCTGGCATGCCTCGCTTCAGCTTGTCGGGCTGGTTGGCAGTTTCACCTATGTCTGCGTGTTCTTTCTGGTTCAGGCCGGGCGCATCTGTGGCAATGGAATCCTCTACCCGCTCCTGCAGGTCCTCGCTGCAAGCTGTGTTCTGGCAAGCCTGACCACGGCCTTCAACCTCGCAGCCGTCATCATCCAGTTCTCCTTCATTCTCATTGCGCTTTATGGCATCTGGTATCGCGTGAGCGGCCGTCTGAGCGCGCGACTGGATCGCTCCGCAGCGGCAACCCCACCAACACCAGCTTTCGAAATTGCGCATCGCCCAGAGCCGGCCGACGCTGATGCGCAATCCTCAGCCCCGGACATCCTGCGCTTCTCTCCCTCAGACATGCGGGCAGATCGGGGCGGTCAGAGCCATTCAGAACCATTGGATGGCTCTGACCTCGGCAGAATCAAGGGGCATTGGATGTGAGCAACCCATCGCCAGTTCGTTTCCGCGCCCTCATTTCAGCGCATGTCCTCTCTGCAAGACACAGGAAAGATCATCACATGCCCGCCGAGACCGTGCTGACCGAAGTCGCCGCCTCCCCTCATATACTGCGCTGGATCGTCATCATCATCCTTGCCGCCCTTGGATATACGATCGCCACTGTCGGCATGAAATACGCGGCCCTCGGCAGTTTGCCCATCGCCACCATTCTGATCGTGTCGGGCTTTATTCTGGCAACTGTCACCGAGGTGTTTCTGCTTCGTCGTGGTGATCTGACCGTCGTTTATGTCACGATCATCGGTGTCGAGACGATCATGATCCTTGTCGCCGGGGCAATGCTCGGCGAGATCATCGATCTGCGAAGAATTCTGGGCGCAGGCTGTGTCGTGGTCGGCATTGCGCTGTGTTCAACCTGATGTCTGCGAGCCGGGGATTGCAGCCGCATTCGGCGCACCGGTTTCCTGCCGCGTGATGTAAGGAACCGAATGACCGCTTTTCCAATGGAGATCACGCAGAGGAACCTTCTGTGAAAGGTCGTGGCATGGCGGCGCGTAAGCGAAGCGACAAGGCGCGCCCTGCCCGTTAATCAAAACTCGCCACGCGCGGCCTGCACGGGCCGCGCTGCTCTGCTTGCTCAAGCAAAACCAAGCGCTGACGCAATGAAAAAGGATCGTTTCGGAGAAATAACGCTTGATGATTGGGAAGCCTGCAGCGACCTTGCGAACGAGCCGCAAGCCCGTTGGAGAGGGTCAGGCCGAACAGGTGATGGCTTGTCGAGGACTAAAGGCCCCTTGCTGCGCCTGTCATGGGAGGAGACGTGATGAAACGCAAGCTTGTCAGCGCCGCCGAGGCCGTTGCCCTGATCCGTCCGGGCGATACGCTCACCACCTCCGGTTTTGTCGGCAATGGCGTGCCCGAACATCTTCTGGCCGGGCTCGAGGCCCGCTTTCTGGAGGACGGCACGCCGGGCGGGCTTAGCGTGATCTTTGCGGCCGGACAGGGGGACGGCAAGGAACGCGGGTTGAACCGGCTTGGCCACAAGGGGCTGTTGAAACGCGTCATTGGCGGGCATTGGGGGCTGATCCCCAAGGTCGCAGCGCTCGCCGTCAAGGGCGAGATCGAAGGCTGGAACCTGCCCCAAGGCGTGATCAGCCATATGTTCCGCGACATCGCCGCCGGACGTCCCGCAACCATCACACCGGTCGGTCTTGAAACCTTTGTCGATCCGCGTCTGTCCGGCGGGCAGGTGCATCCCGGCGACAGCCCCGCTCTGGTCGAGCTGATGGAGATCGCAGGCAAGGAATGTCTGGCCTACAAGCTGTTCCCCATCGATGTGGCGCTGCTGCGTGGCACCACCGCCGATGAGGCCGGCAATATCACGATGGAGCATGAGGCACTGGTGCTGGACAATCTGGCGCAGGCCATGGCAGTGCGCAATTCGGGCGGTGTGGTGATCGTGCAGGTCGAGCGTCTGGCCGCGGCCCATACTCTGGACCCGCGCCAGGTGGTGATCCCCGCGCCGCTGGTCGATGCCGTGGTGCTGGCCCCGCCAGAGAACCATATGCAGACCTATGCCACCGCCTATTCCCCAGCCTTCGCGCAGATCATCCGCGCCCCGGCGGGCGCGCTGCCGCCCATGGCGCTTGATGCGCGCAAGATCATCGCGCGGCGCGCGGCCTTTGAATTGCCGGTCAATGGCGTGGTCAATCTGGGTATCGGAATGCCCGAAGGCGTCGCCGCAGTGGCCGGAGAAGAGCGTCTGCTGGACCATCTGACGCTGACCACCGAACCGGGTGTTGTCGGCGGCCAGCCTGCCTCTGGCCTCGATTTCGGGGCCGCAGTGAACACCGATGCCATCATCCCGCAAAACGCCCAGTTCGATTTCTATGATGGCGGTGGGCTGGACATGGCCTGCCTTGGCATGGCCGAGCTTGACCAGCAGGGCAATGTCAATGTCAGTCGCTTCGGGCCGAAACTCGCGGGCGCAGGCGGGTTCATCAATATCAGCCAGAACGCACGCTCTCTGGTATTTGCCGGCACGCTGACAGCGGGCGGGTTGCAGGTGGAGGTGGATGACGGGTGGCTGCAGATCCGCTCTGAAGGGCGCGCGCAGAAATTTGTGGCCGAGGTGCAGCAGATCACCTTTTCCGGCGCGCGTGCGGCGCGGCTGGACCGGCCGGTGCTGTATGTCACCGAGCGCGCCGTGTTTGAACTGACGCCCGATGGCGTGGCGCTGCGCGAAATCGCTCCCGGGATCGACGCCGAGCGCGATGTGATCGCGCATATGGGCTTTGAACCCATTGTCGAGACTGTGACCGAGATGGACCCGCGCATCTTCCGGCCCCAGCCAATGGATCTGAAGCGCGACCTGCTGCATATGGATCTGGCCGACCGGATCACGCTTGATCAGAATCAGGAACGGCTGTTCATCAATTTCGAAAAGATGCGCCTGCGTACGCCCGAAGACCTCGCGCTGGTGCGCGCGCGGGTCGAGGAGCTCTGCCAGCCATTGAGTCACAAGGTCGAGGCCATCGTCACCTATGATGGCTTCCGCCTCGAAGACGATATCGCGGATGCCTATGGCCATCTGGTGGCGGAACTGGAAGAGCGCTTCTACTCAAAGGTCACGCGCTATTCCGGCTCTGCCTTTTCGCGCATGAAGCTCGCGCGCATCCTGCCTGGCGTGACCGACCGCCCGCATCTTTTCCGGACGCGGACGGCCTGATATCCGAGCCGTCTCAAGGCAGAAAAAGGTATAATTATCAATTCGAAAAATGGGGAATTTCATGTTCTGCTTCACACGCCATCAACAGGGATCGCGAAGCCGGTCTTGACCCGGTCCATCACGGCGCTGGTGCGAAAACGCAGGACATTGTCTTCGGCAAAGAAATGACGCCGGGTGAAGTCCTCGTAATCGGCCATGTCGCGCGCGGACAGGATCAGGATGAAATCGGCATTCCCCGTGACATAGTAGCATTGCATCACTTCCGGCGCCGCCTGCATCGCGGATTTGAAGCGGTCGAGATCGAGTTTGCGCTCGTTCTGTAGCGTGACCTCGACAATCAGGATCAGCCCGCGCCCGACTTTCGCAGGATCGAGGATGGCGATTTCGGCCTCGATCAGGCCAGAGGCGCGCAGCCGCGCCAGCCTTTTGCGACAGGCATCAGGGGACAGGCCCACCTGCACAGAGAGGGCCTCGGCCGTGCTGCGGGCGTTGTGCTGCAGGGCGTTGAGAATAGCAGCGTCGAATTTGTCCATGCTGAAAGTAATTGCGTAAAACCGGCGAAAAGCGAAGCGAATTCCTGCACCTGATCCGGAAAACGGCGTGAGCACCCTGGTTCTGTCCGAAAACCGGAACAATCCGGCCTCAGATTTCCGACCAGACTGGCCCGATCTGCGCTAGTCTGAGCGTGACGAAACCGGAGGATGCATGAGCCGATATCTGGAAAACCCCTGGCGGGGGCGCGGCTTGGACGCTGCAGAGCTGTTTCCCCTCGCAGATGCGCGCGATGTCGCGGGCCTGCTCAAGCGTTGCCCCGCGCATGCGCCGACGCCCTTGCGCAACGCTGCGTCACTGGCGGCGCGCCTTGGCGTCGGCCAGCTCTGGCTGAAAGACGAACGCGACCGCATGGGTCTGGGCAGTTTCAAGGCGCTGGGTGCCGCCCATGCAATCGCGCGCGAAGCCGCAGCGACAGATAGCACCGAGATACAGCACGCCCTGCAAGACCGTGTCTATGTCACGGCCAGCGCAGGCAATCACGGGCTGTCCGTCGCGGCGGGCGCGTGGCTATTCGGGGCGCGCGCGGTGATCTTTCTGGCGCAGACCGTGCCAGAAAGCTTCGCTGCGCGCCTGCAGGCCAAGGGGGCCGAGGTCCGGCGCGCTGGCGCCGATTACGAGGCCAGCATGCAGGCCGCCGCCGAGGCCGCCGAGGCCAATGGCTGGACGCTTCTGTCGGACAGTTCATGGCCGGGATATACCAAGCTTCCCCTGCGCGTGATGGAGGGCTATCTGCAACTCGCCGCCGAAGCTGCCGCGCAGATCGACCAACCGCCCACCCATATCCTGCTGCAAGCCGGGGTCGGCGGGCTCGCTGCAGCCGTTGCAGCCCATGCGCGCCATGTCTGGGGCGATGGCCCGCAGATCATTGTGGTGGAGCCCGAGGCCGCGCCCGCGCTGATCGAGAGCATCCGCGCAGGCAGGCTGGTCGAGACGTCCGGCCCGGTCTCCTGCATGGGGCGGCTGGATTGCAAGGCGCCCTCGATGATCGCGCTGAACGGTCTGGCGCGCGATGCCGATCTCTTCGTGACTATTTCCGAGGCGGACGCGATGCGCGCGGTCGATCTGCTGGCCGCGCATGATCTGCCGACGACCCCCTCCGGCGCGGCGGGGGTCGCAGCCTTGCTGGCGGGCCTCGATCTGCCGCAGGAAGCGCGCGTGATGGCGATCCTGAGCGAAGGCCCGGAAGATGACTGAGCGCACGCTGATCTTCCCGGCGCAAGAGTACCGCGACCGCGTGGCGCTACTGCAGGCGGGGATGGACGCGCAGGGGCTGAGGGCGCTGTTGCTGACCACGCCCGCCGATATCTTCTACACCACCGGCTTTCTGACCCGGTTCTGGGAAAGCCCCGCGCGGCCATGGTTCGTGATCGTCCCGCAGGTGGGCGATCCGGTCGCGGTCATCCCGTCCATCGGGGCGGACCTGATGGGCCGGACATGGCTGCACGACATCCGCACCTGGGACGCGCCCGACCCGCGCGATGACGGCATCAGCCTGCTGGCGGACACTCTGGCCGAAGCGGTGCCCGCACAGGGCCGGATCGGCCTGCCGATGGGGCTGGAAACCCATCTGCGTATGCCGCTCGCAGATTTTGATACGCTGCGCAAAAGGCTTGCGCCGCGCGGCTTTGTTGATGCCACCGCCTGCCTCCAGCGCGTGCGCGAAGTGAAGTCCGAGGCCGAGATCGACAAGATCCGCGCGAGTTGCACCATTGCGGGCCGCGCCTTTGCCCGCGTGCCGGAATTCGCGCGCGCAGGGCGACCCCTGGCCGAGGTCTTTCGCGATTTCCAGATCGCCCTGCTGGAAGAGGGTGCGGATTGGGTCAGCTACCTCGCCGGAGGCGCAGGTGCGGACGGCTATGGCGATGTCATCTCGCCTGCCGGTCCGCAGCCCTTGCAGCGCGGCAATGTGCTGATGCTGGACACGGGCGCGGTCAAAGACGGCTATTTCTGCGATTTCGACCGCAATTTTGCGATTGGCCCCGCATCGGACACGGCCCGCCGCGCGTATGCTGCCCTCAGGCAGGCAACCGAGGGGGCACTGGCCGCGTTGCGCTCCGGATTGCGCGCATGTGACCTGCACGCAATGCTCTGCGCTGGTCTGGAGAAGCGCGGCGCGACACCCTCCGGCGGCAGGCTGGGCCATGGGTTGGGTCTCACCCTGACCGAATGGCCCTCCTTCACGCCGCTTGACGAGACGCCCCTGCGCGCAGGCATGGTGTTGACGCTGGAGCCGGGCTGCATCACCGGGACGGGGCGGATCATGGTGCATGAGGAAAACATCGTCCTGCGCGAGGATGGTGCGGAACTGCTGTCACCGCGCGCGCCTGCAGACCTGCCGGAGATTCCCGCATGAGCGATTTTCCTTACGCGCTTGAGGAAGACAGCCTGCCCCGCCTCGGGCTGATCGTGCTGCAGGTCGATGAAACCATCGAGAACGAATTCCGCCGCCTGTTCCCGCCGGACCGCGCGAGGCTCTTTGTCAGCCGTATCCCCTCTGGCGCGGAACTCACGCCCGACACCATCGCGACCATGGCCACCACCCTTCCCGCTGCCGCGCAATTGTTGCCGGGGCCGGTGGATGTCGTGGGCTATGCCTGCACATCGGGGACGACCCTGATCGGGGCCGCGCGGGTGCACGATCTGGTGGCGCAAGCTGTCACGGCGCGCGCGGTAACGGATCCGCTGAGCGCCGCCATGGCGCAGTGTCACGCCATGGGGTTGCGCCGGATCGGTATCGTGTCGCCCTATATCGCACCGGTCGCAGACCCCATCCGCGCAGCCTTCGAGGCCGAAGGCATCGCAGTGCCCGCCACGCTGTCCTTCGGCGAAGAGGTTGAGGCAAGGGTCGCGCGCATCGCGCCCGCATCCATTGCCGAGGCCGCCCGCGCCGTTGCGCGCGACGAGACGCTGGAGGGGATCTTCCTGTCCTGCACCAATCTGCGCACGCTGGATATTCTCGAACCGCTCGCGCAGGAACTGGGCCTGCCCGTGCTCAGCTCCAATCAGTGCCTTGCATGGCATATGGCCTCGGCTTGCGGCCTCACGGTGCCATCAGGGATTGGGCGCTAACGCCTGTGGCCGTTCGTGCAAATGCTCCAGCGCTGCGAGATGCCGCGCATTGCCCGGGCAGAGCGGGAACAGCATGGCTTGCAAGGCGTGATAGATGTCAGGCTTGCCGGTGAACTGCCGCGAGCCAGGCTGCCCGCTCTCGTCGATCTCGGGGAACCAGCCGCCCCACGTGTGATCGATGAAATGCGCCTGTGCGCATGCCCAGAGCCTGTCGAACCATGCACTGTCCTCGGGCTGTGGCGCGATTTTCATCAATGCCGCAATCGCGCCGATGGCTTCGGTGACCGGCCACCAGTAGCGCTCGGGGCGCAGCACTACGCCGTGGCTGTCCACTGTATAGGCAAGGCCACCATCCGCCCGCCAGCCATCGCGCAGCGCTGTCGCGACCAAGGCGCGAGCGCGCGTGACGGCATCCGGATCGGCCGCGCCGCAAAGCGCTTGGTGCTGCAGGATCAGGCGCGCGAATTCGACAGCATGGCCGGGGGTCGTGCCAGCGGGCCGAAACATCGGATCGCCCTCATAGTCATGATCGAAAGACCAGTCCGCCGTGTAATGCTCGGGGATGCGCCAGCCGAATGCGGGCGCAATCTCTTCGGTGAAGAAGGACAGGATGCGCCCGGCGCGGTCAAGGAAGACGTCGCGCCCCGTAGCTTCATAGGCGGCCAGCATCGCCTCAACCCCGTGCATATTGGCGTTCATGCCGCGATAATGCGAGATCGCGGACCAGTCACTTGCGTATTCCTCGCGCAGCAGCCCGCGCGCGTCATCCCAGAAATGCCGGTCGATCACCTGCTCGATATCCTGCAGCAAGCGCGCGGCATCCTCATGACCGACCATCAGCGCGCTGGAGGCGGCCAGCAGAACGAAAACATGGCCATAGGCGAGCTTCGTTCGGTCTTGCGGGCCGTCGGGCGTGACGGACCAGGCATAGCCGCCGAAAGCCGGATCGCGATGCCAGTGCCAGAGCGCTGCCATGCCAGCATCTATAATCGGCTGACAGTTCGTTGCACCCCAAGCCTGCGCCAGCGCATAGGAATGCACCATGCGCGTTGTCAAATGCAGCTCTTGCGGGTGGCCCGGGATCGGTCTGCCCGAGAAGTCGAGCAGATCGAAGCCACCGCGATTATTGAGGGCTGCGCGGAAAAACGCGATCTGCGCCTGTGCATTGGCCGCACAGGCGTGGCGCAATTCGGGGTCGTGGATCGGCAGGCTGGGTTCAATCATCGCGTATCCTTGGGGCTGGGCTGAGAGGCCGGTCGCCATCGAACCCGAGAGCGGGGTGCGTGACAAGAGCCTTTACCAACGCCCTCCGAGCGCGTCGAAGCGGCGCGCAGGTTGAATGAGTATTTCTGGCAAGATGAAGCCATGAGTATTTTTCAGAAGCGCGCCGCCTGACGGGATCAGCCGCGTAACAGGGATTCGATACGTTCCACGCGCGCGGCGAGTTTGTCGGGCTGGCCGCGGCTTTCGACATTGAGCCGCAGCACCGGCTCGGTATTCGATGCGCGCAGGTTGAAGCGCCAGTCGCCCAGATCGAGGCTCAACCCATCGGTCTCGTCCACGCCGCGCGCCTCTGGCTCGAACGCCGCGCGCACGCGCGCGACGGCCGCGGGCACATCCGCCAGTGTGAAATTGATCTCGCCCGATGATGGGAAGGCCTCGCGGCGCTCGGCCACCAGATCGCGCAGCGCACCCTTGCGGCTGACCAGTTCCGCGATCATCAGCCATGGGATCATGCCGCTGTCGCAATGCACAAAATCGCGGAAATAGTGATGCGCCGACATCTCGCCGCCATAGATCGCGCGCTCATCGCGCATCGCCTGCTTGATGAAGGCATGGCCGGTGCGCGATTGCACCGCCCGCCCCCCTGCCCGCTCGACCACATCGAGCGTGTTCCAGATCACACGCGGGTCATGGATGATGGTCGCGCCGGGGTGGCGGGACAGGAACACTTCGGCCAGCAGACCCACGACATATTCGCCGGGGATGAAGCTGCCTTCATGGTCGAAGAAAAAGCAGCGGTCGAAATCGCCATCCCAGGCGACCCCCAGATCGGCGCCCGCGGCGCGGACCCGCT
Organism: Paracoccaceae bacterium; assembly: GCA_007134865.1. Taxonomy (GTDB): domain Bacteria; phylum Pseudomonadota; class Alphaproteobacteria; order Rhodobacterales; family Rhodobacteraceae; genus Roseinatronobacter. Next base: position 11,310 of record SLJW01000030.1, read on the forward strand.
CGGCCGTGGGGGGCTGGTTCTTGGGCAGGAGCGGGTTCGGGATACCATGCGGAAAGCGGCCATCGGGGTCGTGATGCATGCGGATGAAGGAGAGGGGCGCGCCGCGTGCCTCGAGTTCGTTGGCGATGGCATCGAAGGTGGGTCCAGCAGCGCCATTGCCGGCGTTTACCAGTATCTTCAGAGGTCTGAGCGCCGCTATGTCGACAAAGGACAGCACGCGCGCGACATAGGCCGCGCGGGCCTCCTGCGCCACATCGCGCAGCTGCCCGGTTCGCGCGGGGCCGAAATCATCGGCCTCGGCCAGCGCGCGGATCCGGGCCAGCCCGGTCGCCGCGTCGAGCGGTGCGGAGCCCGCGCGCACCATCTTCATGCCATTGTAATCCATCGGGTTATGAGAGGCGGTGACGCAGATCCCGCCATCGGCCTCGAAATGCGAGGTGGCGAAATACATCTCTTCGGTGCCGGAGAGGCCGAGATCGAGCACCTCGGCCCCCTCAGCCATCAGCGCCAGGGCGACCTGATCGGCCAATTCCGCGC
>SLJW01000035.1 GCA_007134865.1 Paracoccaceae bacterium
AACTCACGCCCTGCAATTCCGGTCTGCGCATCCTCGCCGAAGCCGTCAAGCGGGGCGTGTGGGAGGCAGGCGGCTTTCCGGTCGAATTCCCCGTGACGAGCCTGGGCGAGACCCAGATGAAGCCCACCGCGATGCTGTTTCGCAACCTGTTGGCCATGGATGTCGAGGAATGCATCCGCGCCTACGGGATCGACGGCGTGGTGCTGCTGGGCGGCTGTGACAAGACCACGCCGGGACAGCTCATGGGCGCTGCCTCGGTCGACCTGCCCGCCATCGTGGTCAGTTCCGGGCCCATGCTCAACGGCAAATGGCGGGGTCGCGATATCGGCTCCGGCACCGATGTGTGGAAATTCTCGGAAGCCGTGCGCGCAGGCAACATGACGCTTGCCGATTTCATGGCCGCCGAATCCGGCATGTCGCGCTCGGCGGGGGTGTGCATGACCATGGGCACCGCCTCGACCATGGCCTCGCTGGTCGAGGCCATGGGCCTCGCGCTGCCCACCAATGCTGCCCTTCCGGCGGTCGATGCCCGCCGCACAGCGCTTGCGCATCTGACCGGGCGGCGCATTGTCGAGATGGTCGAGGAAGACCTCAAACCCTCCGATATCCTGACCCGCGCGGCTTTCGAGAATGCGATCCTCGCAAATGCCGCCGTCGGCGGCTCCACCAACGCGGTGGTGCATCTGTTGGCGATTGCGGGCCGCGTCGGCGTGGACCTGAGCCTTGCCGATTTCGAGCTAGGCCGCGACATTCCGCTGCTGGTCAACTGCATGCCCTCGGGCCAATACCTGATGGAGGATTTCGCCTATGCCGGCGGCATGCCCGCCGTGCTGGCCCAACTGCGTGACCACCTACGTCCCGCCCGCACCGCGCTCGGCGGCGACATCACCGCCTATGCCGAAGGCGCCGAGATCTTCAACGAGGACGTGATCCGCCCGCTTTCCAACCCCGTCAAACGCGCCGCAGGACTGCGCGTGCTGCGCGGCAATCTCGCGCCCGACGGGGCCATCGTGAAACCCTCGGCCGCCACCGATGCGCTGCTGGAACACGAAGGCCCCGCCTATGTCTTCGAGAGCATCGAAGCCATGAAGGCTCAGATCGACCGGGACGACCTGCCCGTGACGCCCGACACCGTGCTGGTGCTGAAAGGCTGCGGGCCAAAGGGCTATCCCGGCATGCCCGAGGTCGGCAACATGCCGATCCCCGCGAAACTGGTGCGGCAAGGCGTGCGCGACATGGTGCGCGTCTCGGATGCGCGCATGTCCGGTACCGCCTTTGGCACTGTCGTCCTGCATGTCGCCCCCGAGGCGCAGGCGGGTGGCCCGCTCGCACTGGTGCGCACCGGCGACCGCATCAGGCTTTCCGCCAGCCGGGGGGAACTCACGCTTCTGGTCGAAGAGGCTGAACTCGACGCCCGCCGCGCCGCCTGGACCCCCGAGCCGCCGCATTACACGCGCGGCTATGCGAAACTCTATGTCGATCACGTCCTGCAGGCCGACCTTGGCGCCGATCTGGATTTTCTGGTGGGCAAGGATACCCGCCCTGTGACGCGGGAGAGCCATTGATGACCCAGCCCATCTATCCCGACCTCAACGGCGCTTCGGTCTTCATCACCGGCGGCGGTTCGGGCATCGGCGCCGGGCTGACCGAAGCGTTTTTGCGCCAAGGCGCGCGCGTGGCTTTCGTGCAGCGTTCGGACGCGACCCCCTTCTGCGACGACATGGAGGCCGCCACCGGCAACCGCCCCCGCTTCATCGCCTGCGACATCACCGACCCGGCGGCCCTGCAAGCCGCCATTGCCGAGGCCGCTGACGCCCACGCTCCGGTGCAGGTGCTGGTCAACAACGCCGCCAATGACCAGCGCCACACGCTCGATGACGTCACCCCCGAGTTCATGGACTGGGCGCTGGCGATCAATTTCAAATGCTATGTCACTGCCATTCAGGCGGTCGCCCCGGCCATGCGCGCGGCAGGCAAAGGTTCGATCATCAACATCACCTCTATCAGCTACATGATGGGCAATGCAGGCTATCCGCTCTACACGGCGGCCAATTCCGCGCTGAACGGGCTGACCCGCAGTCTCGCGCGCGAATTCGGCCCTGACCGGGTGCGGGTCAACGCGCTGGCCCCCGGCTGGGTGATGACGCCCAAGCAGTTGGAACACTGGGTCACGCCCGAGGGGCTGGCCGAACACATGAAGCGCCAATGCCTGCCCGACACGCTGACCCCCGCCGATATCGCCGGGGGCGTGCTCTTTCTCGCCTCGGACGCCAGCCGCGCGATGACGGGCCAGGCGCTGGTGATTGATGGCGGCGTGGTGGTGACGGGATGAGCGCCCCCGACTGGATAGCTGCCGACTGGGGCACCTCGCATCTGCGGGTCTGGGGGCTGAAAGGGGATCAGGTGCTTCACCACGCGTCCTCGGATCAGGGCATGGGGAGCCTCACCCGCGACGGGTTCGAGCCTGCCCTTCTGGCGCTGGTGGCCAACTGGCTGTCCGAGTCGCAGGTGACGCCCGTGCTCGTCTGCGGCATGGCGGGCAGCCGTCAGGGCTGGGTCGAGGCCCCCTATCGCGCGGTCCCCTGCCCCCCGCTGGGCGGGTCGCTGGCGCAAGCGCCGTGCCGCGATCTGCGGCTCTCGGTCCATGTAGTGTCGGGGTTGAAGCAAGCCAAACCCGCCGATGTGATCCGGGGCGAGGAAACCCAGGTCGCGGGCTTCCTTGCGCAGCACCCCGGCTGGGATGGCGTGCTCTGCCTGCCTGGCACGCATAGTAAATGGGTGCACCTTAGCGCGGGCGAGGTGGTCAGCTTCCAGACCTTCCTGACCGGCGAGATGTTCTCGCTCCTCTCCGAAACGTCAGTCCTGCGCCACTCGGTTGCGGGCTGGGCCGACAACGGCTTCGCCGAGGGCGTGGCGCAAGGCATGGAGCGGCCCGAACGCCTGCTCGCGCGCCTCTTCTCCATCCGCGCCGAAGGGCTCTTGCAAGACCGCGACCCGGCGCAGGCCCGCGCCCGCCTCTCGGGCCTGCTGATCGGGGCGGAACTCGC
>SLJW01000161.1 GCA_007134865.1 Paracoccaceae bacterium
CCTCCAAACCACCTGCTTCAAGGGGGGCACGCCCCCCTTGAAAATCCCCGTGAGTATTTCGGGGCAAGATGAAAGATCAGATCGCGGCAGCGAGTTTTTCGCGGCGGCCGACCAGTTCTTCGGCGACAAGGAAAGCGAGTTCCAGTGACTGGCTGGCATTGAGCCGCGGGTCGCAGGCTGTGTGGTAGCGATCCGAGAGGTCCTCATCGGTGATCGCCCGCAGCCCGCCCGTGCATTCGGTCACATCCTTGCCGGTCATCTCGAAATGGACGCCGCCGGGGATGGTGCCCTCGGCGTTGTGGATGGCGAAGAATTCGCGCACTTCGCGCAGGACCGACTCGAAGGGCCGCGTCTTGTAGCCCGAGGAGGACTTGATCGTGTTGCCGTGCATCGGGTCACAGGTCCAGACAACCTCGGCGCCTTCCTCGCGCACCGCGCGGATCAGGCGCGGCAGGTGGTCGCCCACCTGCCCCGCGCCGAAGCGCGCGATCAGCGTCAGCCGCCCGGGCTCGTTCTCGGGGTTGAGCGTCGCAACCAGCCGTTTGAGGTCATCAGCAGTGATCGAGGGGCCGCATTTCAGCCCGATCGGGTTCTGCACGCCGCGGCAGAATTCGACATGCGCGCCATCGGGCTGGCGGGTGCGGTCGCCGATCCAGAGCATGTGCCCCGACCCCGCCACCGGCAGGCCCGAAGTCGAATCGACCCGGCAAAGCGCTTCCTCGTATTCCAGCAGCAGTGCTTCGTGGCTGGTGTAGAAATCGACTGTCGCCAGATCGCCATTGGTGGCCGAGGTGATGCCTGCGGCGGTCAAAAAATCGAGCGTGTCGGTGATGCGGTCGGTCATCTGGCGGTAGCGCTCTGCCTTCTCGCCCTCGGCGAAGCCGAGCGTCCAGGCATGGACGCGGTGCATGTCGGCGTAGCCTCCCTTGGAGAAGGCCCGCAGCAGGTTCAGGCTTGCGGCGGCCTGCGTGTAGGCCTGCAACATACGGTTCGGATCGGGGATGCGCGCTTCGGGAGTGAAATCGAAGCCGTTGATGATGTCGCCGCGGTAGCTCGGCAGTTCTGCACCACCCACGACCTCGGTCGGCGCTGAACGGGGCTTGGCGAATTGCCCCGCCATGCGGCCCACCTTCACCACCGGCACTTTCGCGCCATAGGTCAGCACGATGGCCATCTGCAAGAGCACCTTGAACGTGTCGCGGATGCTGTCAGCAGTGAATTCGGAGAAGCTCTCGGCGCAGTCGCCACCCTGCAGCAGAAACGCCTCGCCGCGCGACGCAGCGCCGAGCTTGCGCTTGAGTGCACGCACTTCGCCCGCAAAGACCAGCGGCGGATAATTCGCAAGCTGCGCCTCGACCGCCTTTAGCGCGTCCTGTTCCGGATAGTCCGGCATCTGGATACGCGGGCGGTCACGCCATGTCGATTTGGTCCAGCCTGTGGTCATTGGAGCCTCCGAACTCTGTTCCGTCATGCGGTCGCGCGAGACGACCCCGCTGCTATACAAAACCGCATCCGCGCATGCAAACGGATTGCCCTTGCGGCGGCGCTGAAACTTTGGTTCTGTCTGACGTCATACAATTGGCACACAGACGAACATGGCGCCACGATCCTCTTCCTTACCGGCACGCTCCCAACCAGCGCAGGCGCAGCCCATCATCTTCCTGCTGCTTGAACGCTTCACCCTGATGGCCTTCACCGCAGCGCTCGAACCGCTCCGGCTCGCCAATCGGGTCGCGGGCCGGACGCTCTATACCTGGCGTCTGGTCAGCGAGACCGGGGCACCCGTTCGCTGCTCGAACGGCACCGAGATCGCTGTGAATGCAGGGCTGGAGGATACCAGCCCAGATGCGCTGATCATCGTTTGCGGCGGGCTTGATGTGCAGCGCGCCACCAGCCCCGGCATCCTCGGTTGGCTGCGCAAGCGCGCGCGCTATGGCAATGCGCTGGGGGGGCTCTGCACAGGCACCTGGGCGCTTGCCAAGGCAGGGCTCCTCGACGGGCACCGCGCCACCATCCATTGGGAGAACCATACGGCAGTAACCGAGGATTTCCCCGATATCGAGTTGAACAAGGCCATCTTCGTGATGGATGGCAAGCGGCTGACCTCGGCGGGGGGCACCGCACCGCTCGACCTGATGCTGACCATGATCACCAACGCCCATGGTCCCGACCTTGCCCATGCGGTTGCCGACCAGCTTGTCTATTCCAATATCCGCACCAACCGCGATAGCCAGCGGCTGTCGATTCCCGCGCGGATCGGGGTGCGGCACCCGAAACTGGCGCGGGTGATCGAGATCATGGAAAGCCATATCGAGGAGCCGGTCAGCCCGCCCGACCTTGCCGAACAGGTCGAGATGTCCACCCGCCAGCTTGAACGGCTGTTCCGGCGCTACCTCAACCGCAGCCCGAAACGTTATTACATGGAGCTTCGTCTGGAACGCGCGCGCAACCTGCTGATGCAGACCGATATGAGCGTGATCGCCGTTGCGCTGGCCACCGGGTTTACCTCACCCTCGCATTTCTCGAAATGCTACCGCGCGCATTACGACACCACCCCCTATCGCGAACGCGGGGCGCATGGCGCAGAGGAAGTGGAAGGGTCGTGAAGGTGCCGCCAAGCGGGTGATGATGCGCAAGGTGGCGGATTGAAATGTACGAGGGCGATACGCGGACAACAAGTTTGCCTGCCCCTTGCTGCCCCGTTCTTCAAGGGCAAGGTGTAAAGTGGCACGCGCTAAACCGGCAAGCAATCTTCGTCGCAACAGTTCGTTCCTCTCGTCAGCGCCATTATTGAGAGACCAGCTGCGGTCGCGTCTGGCAGTATCGCGCTGAGCAGAGCGGTAACCGTGACCTCAGTCCCTGTCACGGATATCGACCTCATCGACCTCTGACACATTGTCATCCGGCGGCATCTCAGGCGCGTTCGGGTGGATTTCTTCTTCGGCTTGCCTCGCGGCTTCACGCTCAGCCTCGCGCAGGAGCAGGCGTTCAATGCGCATCGTCAGAAGCCGTTCGGTTTCGGCCTTCATCGCGAGTTCTTGTGACAGATCCTGGTATAGCGAGACTGCGATCAGGATCATCAGCAACATGAAAGGGAATGCCGCGATGATCGATACCGTCTGCAAGCTTTCCAGCCCACCGGTCAGCAGCAGCACTACAACCATCATCAACTGCAAACCCGCCCACAACACGCGCAGGGTCGTTGTCGGATTGAGGACGCCCTTTGAGGTGAACATGCCCAGCACGAAGGTTGCCGCATCTGCAGAAGTGATCAGGAACAGGCAGACGAGAACAATCGCTGCCGCCGTCAGCAACCCGCTGAACGGAAGCTGTTCGAGCAAGACGAACAGGCCGGAAGGAACCTCTGCGGCAACGGCATCGGCGATGCCCGCATCAGCAAAGATTTCGAAGTGAATTGACGCCCCGCCAAAGACCGAGAACCACAGCATGCTCAGAGCGACTGGCACGATCATGACACCGAGTACGAATTCGCGGATGGTGCGGCCGCGCGAAATCCGCGCGATAAAACTGCCCACGAAGGGCGCCCAACTCAGCCCCCAGGCCCAATAGAACATTGTCCATTGCTCCACCCAGCGCGCATCGGAAAACGGGGTCGTCACCAGGCTCATCTGAACCACATTGCCGAGGTACTCACCCAGAGTCTGGGTCATCACGCCGAAGATGAAGGCCGTGGGGCCGAACACCAGCAGGATGAGAAGAAGAGTACCCGCGAGCACCATGTTGAGATTGCTCAGCAGGCGCAGACCCTTGTCCAGTGATGTCATTGCCGAGAGTATGAACAAGGCTCCGATAATGGCGAGAATAGCGAATTGCGCGGGAAAGCCAAAAGGGATGTCCGTCAAACGTGACACCCCGCTATTGATCTGCAATGCGCCAAGGCCCAACGTCGTCGCCACACCGAATACAGTGGATACGACCGTCAGAATATCGATCGCCTTGCCCCAGCCGCAATCTACCCTGTCGCCTAGAAGCGGCCTGAGCGTTTCGCTGATCAGGCCGAAGCTGTTATGGCGAAACCGCACATAGGCGATGGCAAGCCCGACAAGGGCGAAATTCGCCCATTGATGCAATCCCCAGTGGAAAAAGGCATAAGTCATCCCGGTTTGCGCCGCATCTGTCGTCCGCGGCAGGGCGCTGCCCATGGGGGGCTCGTTGAAATGCATCATGGGCTCGGCGACACCCCAGAACACCAGCCCAACCCCCATACCTGCCGCGAAGATCATTGCCAGCCAACTGGGGTAGGAGAATTCCGCAGGCTCATCCTCTGCACCCAGCCGGATAGCGCCGAATCTCGACAATCCCAGATAGAGCACGAACCCGACAAAGACCGTGATAACCAGGAGATACATCCAGCCAAGATTGGAGGCTGTCACCTGCAAGATGTTCTGAGCCGCGCGACCAACCGTTTCAGGCGCAAGGGCCGCAAGCGCGGCAAGCAGCGCGATGATGGCGGCTGATACACGAAACACGATACCAACATCGCCCAGCAGGCTTCGGATCGTCTCTGACGCTGCTTTCATCGGTCCCTGCAGGTGATCATTTGATTGCACAACGACGCGCGCGGCATACCGCTGCAGGCCGAGGTATAGGCGAGATAGACTTGAGGGTCAAAACGGTGCAGGCCGGTGTTGATGCGACATCAGCGCAACACCAAGACCTCGCGCCGATAACCTCTTTCACACCAGCGCAATCCGCCGCGCCGTCCCCTCAGTGGCCTGCATCAACACCGACGGACATGGATATCCACTGCCGCCGTGCTCGCTTCGGCGGCAAAGCCGATCACCGCGCCGCCCGATCCAGCACTTCCTCAGCCCATTGGTTCAGGCTCATGCCTGCGAGTTCAGCGGCGAGGGCCGCGCGGCGGTGAACCTCGGGGCTGACACGGAACATGACCTGCCCGGAATAGCTTTTCTGCGGCTCCTTGCCGATTTGCGCGCAGGTCTCGATGTAATCCTCGACCGCCTCGTGAAATGCCTCGCGCAGACCCTCCACGCTGTCGGCATGAAAGCCCACGCGGTCGCGGATGCCGGCGATATGGCCCACGAAGAGCGCGTCGTCGTCATCATAGGTGATGCGGGCAGAATAGCCTTTGTAACTCATTGTTTCACCCGATCCGTGCAAGATTGCACACGCTCAGAATCATACCGCGGAACCACTCATAAAGTGAGACCCCGGCACAGAGGCCGGGGTCTCGCAGTCTTGAATGTATCGCAGCCTCACGCCGCCTTGGCGAGGTTCCGCAACACATAGTGCAGCACGCCGCCATGCTCGACATATTCCTTCTCGATGGCGGTATCGATCCGGCATTTGAGCGTGATCGTCTTCTCGGTCCCATCAGCATAGGTGATGGTGCAGGGCACCTCCGAGAGCGGTTTCAGATCACCCTCCAGCCCGGTGATCGAGACCGTCTCATCCCCAGTCAGCCCCAGCGATTTGCGCGTGTCGCCGCCGGTGAACTCAAACGGGATGACGCCCATGCCGACGAGGTTCGAGCGGTGGATGCGCTCAAAGCTTTCGGCGATCACGGCCTTGACGCCGAGGAGGTTGGTGCCCTTGGCCGCCCAGTCGCGCGAAGAGCCCGCGCCGTACTCCTTGCCGCCGAAGACCACCAGCGGCACACCGGCCTCCTGATAGGCCATCGCGGCGTCATAGATCGAGGTCTGTTGCCCGTCTGGCCCCTTGGTATAGCCGCCCTCGACGCCCTCGAGCATCTCGTTCTTGATACGGATATTGGCAAAGGTGCCGCGCATCATCACTTCATGGTTGCCACGGCGCGAGCCATAGGAGTTGAACTCACGCACCGGCACCTGACGCTCGGTCAGATACTGGCCGGCTGGCGTGGTCTGCTTGAAGCTGCCGGCGGGGCTGATGTGGTCCGTGGTGATCATGTCACCCAGGATTGCCAGCACCCGCGCCCCTTTCAGGTCGCTGATCACGCCCGGCTCCTTGTCCATGCCCTGGAAATAGGGCGGGTTCTGGATATAGGTCGAGCTTGCCGGCCAGTCATAGGTCTCGGCTTCGGGGATCTCGACCCCCTGCCATTTCTCGTCGCCCTTGAACACATCCGCGTATTTCGACTGGAAGGCCTCGCGCGTGACGGTCTTTTCCACCAGCTCGGCGATTTCCTTCTGCGAGGGCCAGAGGTCCTTGAGATAGACATCCTTGCCATCAGGGGTCTGCGCGATCGGGTCCTTGCTGACATCGATATTCATGTCACCCGCCAGCGCATAGATCACCACCAGCGGCGGCGAGGCGAGGTAGTTGGCGCGCACATCCGGTGAGATGCGGCCCTCGAAATTGCGATTGCCCGAAAGGACAGACGTCGCGATGAGGTCATTCTCGTTGATCGCCTTGGAAATCTCCTCCTGCAGCGGGCCCGAGTTGCCGATGCAGGTGGTGCAGCCATAGCCCACGAGGTTGAAGCCGATGGCGTCCAGATCCTCCTGCAGTTCCGCTGCTTCCAGATAGGCCGAAACCACCTGAGAGCCGGGCGCGAGCGAGGTCTTGACCCATGGCTTGCGGTTCAGACCCAGTGCACGCGCCTTGCGCGCCACCAGCCCGGCACCGATCATGACATAGGGGTTCGAGGTATTGGTGCAGGAGGTGATCGAGGCGATCACGACCGAGCCGTCGCGCAGCGTGTAATCCTCGCCATCGACTTTTGCGGATTTGCGCGGGTCCGGCGCGGCAGTCGGCACCGGACCTTCGGCGGCCATGTCAGCGGCTTCGAGATCGGCGGCGGTGCCGCGATATTCATGCACCACCTTGAGGAAGTTCTCGGCGGCCTTGTCGAGCGGCGTGTGATCCTGCGGACGCTTCGGTCCGGAAATGGCGGGGACGACCGTGCCCATGTCCAGTTCCAGCGTATCGGTGTAGATCGGCGCGTAATCCGGGCCGCGCCACATGCCGTTTTCCTTGGCATAGGCTTCGACCAGTGCCACGCGCGCCTCATCCCGGCCAGTGCCGCGCAGGTAACGCAGGGTCTCGTCGTCAATCGGGAAGAAGCCGCAGGTCGCACCGTATTCGGGGGCCATGTTGGCGATGGTGGCACGGTCGGCAAGCGGCAGGTGGTCGAGACCTTCGCCATAGAATTCGACGAATTTGCCCACAACACCCTTTTCGCGCAGCATCTGCACGACTTTCAGGACAAGGTCGGTGCCGGTGGTGCCTTCGACCATCGCGCCGTTCAGCTTGAAGCCCACCACTTCGGGGATGAGCATCGAAATCGGCTGGCCCAGCATAGCGGCCTCAGCCTCGATGCCGCCCACGCCCCAGCCCAGCACGGCCATGCCATTGACCATGGTTGTGTGGCTGTCAGTGCCCACCAGCGTGTCGGGATAGGCGACAGTCTCGCCATTCTGGTCCTCGTCGGACCAGACGGTCTGCGCCAGATATTCAAGATTGACCTGGTGGCAGATGCCAGTGCCCGGCGGCACCACGCGGAAATTGTTAAACGCGCCCTGACCCCATTTCAGAAAGGTGTAGCGCTCCATGTTGCGCTCATATTCGCGGTCCACATTCATCTGAAAGGCGCGCGGGTTGCCGAATTCGTCGATCATCACCGAGTGGTCGATGACCAGATCGACCGGGTTCAGCGGGTTGATCTTCTGCGCGTCGCCCCCCAGCGCCTTGATCCCGTCGCGCATCGCCGCAAGGTCCACCACGGCCGGCACACCGGTGAAATCCTGCATCAGCACGCGCGCCGGGCGATAGGCGATCTCGCGCGGGTTCTTGCCCCCCTGTTTGCCCCAGTCGGAGAAGGCCTTGATGTCCTCGACCGTGACGGTCTTGCCATCCTCGAACCGCAGCATGTTTTCCAGCACCACCTTGAGCGCGGCAGGAAGTTGCGCGAAGTCGCCCAGACCGGCCGCCTCGGCAGCCGGGATCGAGTAATAGGCAACGCTGCTGCCGCCTGCGCTCAGAGTCTTGCGGGTCTTCGCGCTGTCTTGTCCGACGATAATGGTCATGGGGCTATGGCCTCCTCAAGGTTGAAAGGGGTCGCTTGCTGACACTTGCATTACCCGCATCTCAGGGAGTCGATCAAGGGAAAATCAGCTTTCGGTATACAATTGTGCACAAAATGTTTTTGAGGTCGCAGACGCTGCATGACAACAGTGTGGCCTTCTTGCCGCGTTCATTTCAACTCGCAAAACCTTGATTGGCTTGCCCAACTGCGCGTGGTTAGATCGCCTCTGCGTCCGCAAACAGGGAAATCTCATGCGTCTGGGTCATCGCTTTCGGCTGTTGCTTTGTGCGATGCTCGGCTTTGCAACTCCTGCTGTGGCGCAGAATTCGCCGGTGCTGGTCGAGTTGTTCACATCGCAAGGCTGCGCGGCCTGTCCACCCGCCGACAAGATGTTCGAGCAATTGGCCGACCGCGAGGATGTCATCGCGCTGGGCCTGCATGTCGATTACTGGGATTATATCGGCTGGGTTGACAGTTTCGGTCAGGCCCAGTTCTCCAAACGGCAGAAAGCCTATGCTCGCGCGCGCGGTCGCGCATCGGTCTATACCCCGCAGATGATCATTGGCGGGATGGATGAGGTCAAGGGCTCGTCCGAGCGTGCGGTGATGGGCGCTATTCGCGAGCACCTGTCAAACACGGGATTGCGCGACATGGTGCAACTGTCACTCACGGGCGAGCCCGGTGGCGAAATCGTGATCGAGGCAATGGCCCGCCAGCCTTTGCCCTATGCCGTGGATATCCAGCTTGTGCGCTATATCGACAGTGAGCGGGTCGAGATTCTGGCAGGCGAGAATAATGGCCGAACCCTGCTCTATCGCAATATCGTCACATCATGGCGCAATCTCGGCGCCTGGGACGGGGTCGACAGGCTCAAGCTCAGCGTAAAAGCCGAGGGCGATGAAGCGGTGGTCGTGGTGATACAGGAACAGGGTCACGGGCCCGTCCTCGCCGCTGCAAGACGGCGCTGAGCGCTGACGCAGTGTCTGTGGAGTGGATTTCTTAACCGAAACGCCCACATCCTGCGTATAACCAGTGCATACGAACAGCCAGTGAGGATGGGTTCATGTCGATATCGCTTACAGTCAACGGCGCAAGCTACGAGAGTGATGCCCCCCCTGAAACCCCGCTCCTGTGGGTCTTGCGCGACGAACTCGGCCTGACCGGCACGAAATACGGCTGCGGCGTGGCGTCCTGCGGGGCCTGCACAGTGCATGTTGGGGGCGAGGCCGTGCGCTCTTGCCAGGTGCCGCTGGGCGATCTCTGGGGCGATGTGACCACCATCGAGGGTATGTCCGAGGACGGAGTACTGGCCCCTCTGCAGGAAGCCTGGGTCCACCATCAGGTCGCGCAGTGCGGGTTCTGCCAGTCGGGGCAGATCATGCAGGCCGCGGATCTGCTGGCCGCAAATCCCGACCCCAGCGATGACGATATCGACGCCGCGATGGCGGGCAATCTCTGCCGCTGCGGCACCTATTCCGCCATTCGCGCCGCCATCCATAACGCGGCGCGGGCCTTGAACGGGGGAGGTGCAGGATGAGCCGTCTGGGCAAGATCACTCGCCGCACATTGCTTGTCGGCGCTGTCGCCGTCGCCGGGGGCGCGGCCTTTGGCGTTTATCAGATCCGCCGCCCGGTGGAAAACCCGCTCCGCCCCGAAGAGGGCGCAACGCTCAACCCCTATGTCATCATCGATCAGGCGGGCATCAGCATCATCGCGCCACGCGCCGAGATGGGGCAAGGCGTGCATACCACACTCGCCGCGCTGGTGGCCGAGGAACTGGATGCCGAGTGGGAATCCGTGCGCGTGCTGCACGGTCCTCCGGCCGCAGCCTATTTCAACGGCGCGCTGGCCCATGGGGCATTGCCGGTGGCCGATTACGCGATGCGCGACTGGCAGCGCAGCCTGACCGAGGGGATCGGGGCGGCCACCAAGCTTCTGGGCCTGCAGGTCACGGGCGGCTCGACCTCGACGGTCGATGGTTTCGAGCGGATGCGGCTCGCCGGTGCGGGCGCGCGCGAGGCGCTCAAGGCCGTGGCCTCCGAGCGGCTGGGCGTGGACGTGGAGCAGCTGCGCACCGAGGCAGGCCGCGTGATCGCCCCCGATGGCACCGAGATCGACTATCGCGACCTCGCCGAGGAGGCCGCCACCCGGCCCGTGCCGCGCGTGGAGTTGCGCCCGGCCTCGGAATGGAAGCTGCTGGGCCGATCACTGCCGCGCAGTGACATGCGCGCCAAGGCCACGGGCACGGCGCAATTCTCGACCGATATCGTGCTCGAGGGGATGAAATTCGCCACGGTCCGCATCTGCCCCTACCATGGCGGCGGCATGGCCAGCTTCGACCCCGCCCCGGCGCTGGAAGTCCCCGGCGTCGAGCAGGTGCTTGATCTGGACAACGGCGTGGCCGTGATCGCCCGCAACACCTGGGCCGCGATGCAGGGCGCCGAGGCCGCCCGGATAGACTGGACCCCCTCGCCCCTGCCCGCCACGACCGAGGCGATGTATGACCGGATCGCCGAGGCCTTTGACGCGCGGCGCAATTCGCGGATGCGCAATGATGGCCGCCCCGATGATCAGACCGCCCAGATCGAGGTGGAATACCGCGTCCCCTTCCTCGCTCATTCCACCATGGAGCCGATGGGGGCCACTGCCTGGCTCAAAGACGGTCATCTGACCCTCTGGGTCGGCAATCAGGCCCCGCGCGAGCATGAGAAAGTGGCCGCCGAGGCCGCCGGTATCGCGCGCGAGGATGTGACACTGCACACAGTGTTTCTCGGCGGTGGTTTCGGGCGGCGGGTAGAGACCGACATCACCCGTCAGGCCGCACAGATCGCGGCCATGCTGCCCGGCACCCCGATCCGCCTGACCTGGTCGCGCGAAGAAGACATGCGCCACGATTTCTACCGCCCTGCTGCAATCGCGCGGATGCGCGGCGCCGTCGAGAACGGACGCGCCACGCTCTTCGACGCAAAGATCGCCGCCCCTTCCGTCACACAGCAGGCCATCGGTCGCCTCACGGGCCGCAGCATGGGCGGGCCGGACAAGGGCCATGTCGAAGGGGCGTTCGACCAGCCCTACGCCATCCCCCATTACCGCGTCGAAGGCCATCTCGCCGATCTCGATGTGCCGATCGGGTTCTGGCGCGCTGTGGGCAATTCGTTCAACGGCTTCTTCCATGAGAGCTTTATTGATGAGCTGGCCCATGCCGCCGAAGCCGACCCGCTGCAATTCCGCCTCGACCATATCGCCCCCCGCAGCCCGGTCGCCGCAGGCGTGCTCGAGGCCGTGCGCGACCTTTCGGGCTGGGGCGAGCGGCTGCGCGCGGGCACCGGGCGCGGTGTGGCGATGACCTGGTCCTTCGGCACGCCTACGGCCGTGGTGATCGAACTCGCACGCGAGGGAGGTCAGATCCGGATTGCCCACGCCTATATGGCCTGCGACCCGGGGCTGGTGCTCGACCACGCCATCGTGCGCGCGCAGATGGAGTCAGGGCTGATCTACGGTCTCTCGGCCGCGCTGATGGGCGAGATCACCTTTACCGACGGGCGCGCCGATCAGGGCAATTTCCCCGACTATGACGCGCTGCGCATGCATAACACACCGCAGATCGAGGTCGCGATCCTGCAGAACAAGCCGCATATGGGCGGCGTCGGCGAGCCCGGCACACCACCCGCGATGCCGGCACTTGCCAATGCGCTGTTCGACCTGACAGGAGAGCGCGTTCGCAGCCTGCCGTTGCAGAATCATGCAGAGTTCATCGTCTGACACCGGCGCAATCCCATCCCTTCAGGGCGGCGGGGGCTTCGCCCCCG
>SLJW01000118.1 GCA_007134865.1 Paracoccaceae bacterium
GCCCCAGCCGGCGACGGCCCAGAACAGCGCCATGCCCACGCTCATGCCGACAAGGGCGAAAGGGGCGAGCCAGCCATGGATCTCGGGTTGAACCATGAAGGGCTCGATGATCCAGGACAATGAGGCCCCGAAATAGCCTGTGCCTGCCAGCCACATCCGCCCGCCCCAGGCGCGGGCGGAGCCCGCGCCCGGCAGAAAATACATCAGCAGCGACAGTGCGACAATCGAGACGGGCCACCAGCCGAGCGGAGCCTGTCCCGCCGCCGCAAGTATGCCCAAGCCACCATATCCGCCGACAATCTGCAGGCGGTTGCGCCAGAGGGTTGTGCGCGTGGATGTCAGGTCGCGAAGCAAGGCAGGATCATTGCGCAGCTTTGCGCAGCACTTCGGGCAGATGAACGCGCAGGCGGTGGATGCGGCGCGGGTCGGCCTCGACCACCTCGAATTCCAGCCCCGAAGGGTGCGCGATCATCTCGCCGCGCACCGGCACCCGGCCCGAAAGCAGGAAGACAAGGCCGCCGAGTGAGTCGATCTCCTCTTCCTCCTCGGGGTCGATCAGCACGAAGCCAAGCTCACGCTCGATCTCTTCAAGCGGCGCGCGGGCATCGACCAAAAGCGTGGACGGCGTTTCATGCTGGATCTGCGCCTCATCCTCGGTATCATGCTCATCCTCGATCTCGCCGACCACCTGTTCGAGCAGATCCTCGATCGTCACCAGCCCGTCCACCCCGCCATATTCATCGATCACCAGCGCAAAATGGGTCCGTTCCGACTGCATCTTGCGCAGCAGCACAGCAAGGGTCATGGAGGGCGGCACATAGAGGATCGGGCGCAGGAGCGATTGCAGATCGATCGCGTGATGACCGTTGAAGCCGTAGCGCAGCGCCAGGTCCTTGAGCAGCAGCAGCCCCAGCGGCTGATCCAGCGTTTCATCATAGACCGGGATGCGCGAGTAGCCGGAGTCGCGAAAGGCAGCGACTATATCGCCCAACTCGGTGCCTCGCTCGAGCGCGACGATCTCGGCCTTGGGGATGGCGACATCCTCGACACGCATATCCTGCAGGCGCGCAAGGCCCGGCAAGGTTGCGCCCAAAGCACGCGCCTTTGCGGCGCTGTCATCATCGGGGGTCAAGGCATCGAAGAGGCGGCCAAACAGGCCGCGTGCTTCACTTTCTCTAGGATCTTCCTGCGCGCGCTGCGCTGCACTAGATCCGTCTATACTGTCGCCCATCAGTCCTTTCCAGGGTTACTTTGGCGCTTGCGCCGTCTCACCATATGGGTCTGCGACCCCAAGTTGTGCAAGTATACGTGTTTCGGTTTCTTCCATCAACGCGGCATCTTTGTCACGGATGTGATCATAGCCCAGCAGATGCAGCACCGCATGCACGGTCAGATGAGTCAGATGCGCCTCAAAGGGCTTGCCCTGTTCCTCGGCTTCGCGCAGGCAGGTTTCATAGGCCAGCGCAATATTGCCAAGGGGTTCGGGGTCCTCGGCACCCGGCGCAGGAGGAGGCTCGGGCAGGTCACCGTCCTCATCAGGAGAGAGGTCCCATTCGGGCCAGCTCAGCACATTGGTTGGCTGGGGCTTGCCCCGGAAATCGGCGTTGAGCGCCGCGATGCGGGCATCGTCGCAGGCGAGGAGCACGATTTCGTAGCCTTCGCTTGCATGGCCCAAATAGTCGAGTGTGGCGCGCGCGGCGCGATCAGCCAGCGGGTCGAGCATGGCCTCGCTCCAGCGCGCATCCTCGATCACCAGCGCGACGAGCGGATCACGCACCCGTGCTCTCATCCTTCTCATAGGCCTTGATGATGCGCGCGACCAGCGCATGACGGACCACGTCCTCGGCGCTGAAATAGCTGAAGCTGATCCCCTCGACTCCTGCAAGGATGCGCTCGGCGGCGCGCAGGCCTGATTGCACGCCGCGCGGCAGGTCAATCTGAGAGCGGTCGCCCGTAATGACCATGCGCGAGCCCTCGCCCAAACGGGTCAGGAACATCTTCATCTGCATCTCGGTCGCGTTCTGTGCCTCGTCGAGTACGATGAAGGCATTCGACAGCGTGCGCCCGCGCATGAAGGCCAGCGGCGCGATCTCGATGCGGCGCTCTTCCATCAGTTTCTGCAACTGCTTGCCGGGCAGGAAATCATTCAGCGCATCATAGAGCGGCTGCATATAGGGATCGACTTTCTCCTTCATGTCACCAGGAAGGAAGCCCAGCCGCTCACCTGCCTCGACGGCCGGCCGCGACAGGATGATCTTGTCGACCAGCCCATCGGCGAACATCTGCACGGCGACGGCGACCGCGATATAGGTCTTGCCCGTGCCCGCGGGCCCGATGCCGAAATTCATCTCGGTATGCAGAAGCGCGCGCGTGTAATTCTGCTGCGCCTTGGTTCGCGGCGCGATCATCTTCTTGCGCGTTCGGATCTCGAGCGCGCCAGTGCGGAACATCTCGAGCTGGCCCTCGGGGCCTTCGGGCGAAGAGGGCGCGCCCATGCGGATCAGGGCTGCTATATCGCCCTGCTCGATGCTGCGACCTTCCTCAAGTGACTGATAGAGAGTTTCGAGAATGCGCACGGCCTGCGAGCGGGCATCATCGGTGCCAATGATGTCGAGCAGATTGCCGCGTCGGATGATCTGCACGCCAAGCTGACTTTCCAGATGTGTCAGGTTGCGATCATATTCGCCACAGAGATCGACCAGAAGGCGGTTGTCGGAAAACTCCAGATGCACGGGCGCATCGCCGGTGTCAGGGGTCGGGGGTGTCAAGGCGCTGATGCCCAATCAAATCTCCCATTTAGGCTTTTAGGTGAGCCGTTCGTCCGTAAATTGATGCTGCCAAGCGGGCTGTCTTGGTGCAAGGATTCATTTGCGACATGGTCCGGAAAACCGCGATACCCAGAAGAATATTGCGTGTGTGCCACAATATCTGGCGCGGCAGGGTGGGCTGCTGAGGTTGCCGATGTCGCCGCAGCAGCGTGGAAAAGCGCCCGCTCACGGCCCCGCCCACCCGCCCATGGCCATTCGCGGGCGCTA
>SLJW01000198.1 GCA_007134865.1 Paracoccaceae bacterium
AACATTGCCGTCCGCCGTCACCGCATCCTTGATGGGCGGCAGCGGGTCGCGGCCATAGCCCAGAAGCTCGCTGTTCAGCAGAGGCTGCTCTGCGCCGAGCGTGGCGCTGGCGAAGGGCATCCGCGTGAAACCGCTGGCAGGTGGGGTGCCATATGTCGTCTCGAACGCCAGCGCCATCTGCGCCCGCGCGCCTTGCGCTCGTGCCATCGGGGTATCCTTTCTTTACTGTGTTGGCGTCAGTGCCTTGCCTGCATCGTGCCGTTTTGAAACACTGAGGATGTGGGCGAATTGTCCGGCAAGCAGATCAGAAACAAGAAGAGCCCCGCATGTTCCGACTCCCCAGGCGATATACCCGCCGCAGCACCCATATGCGCCGCCTCTATTCTTTCGGCACAGCCGCCATCGTGGCCCTTGCTGGCCTTGGCGCCCTGAACAGTTGCGATGCGCCAACGACAGTCAACATGACGGCCGAACGTTCAGCCTTGCCGGCAAATATCGATTTCTCGGGGCGCGTGACGCGTATTGTCGATGGCGACACGTTCTGGATCAGCGGTCAGGATGTGCGCATCCGTGTCTGGGGGCTGGATGCCCCGGAGACCAATCGGCCGGGCGGTTCGGCCGCGACTGCAGCGATGACACGGCTTGTGTCTGGTCAGGTTCTGCATTGCCGCCAGCGCGACATTGACCGGTTCGGGCGCATTGTCGGGCAATGCTTCCTGCCCGATGGTCGCGATATTACACGCGAAATGATCAGAAGCGGGACATCGACCGAATTCTGTCGGTTCTCGCGCAACTATTATGGCACCTGCTGAAGCACGTCAGATGCCAGCGGATCTGACGTAGAATAATGCAGCACCACCGGAATGACGGCGGCCTTCAGGCTGGGCGCGCCCTCGACCGGCAGATCGACCGGGCGCGGGGCTTCCGCCTCGACCCAATCGCAGAGGCCGCCCAGCGTGCGGTCGGCGGCGAGCGCTACGCCGATGCTGGCGCAGAGCGTGTCGAAGGTGGTGTCACGATCAGCGCCCTGCACGACCGCCTCGATCTCGGCGCGGTGCTGGTAGTGGTAGCGTAGTGGCGAGAGCGTCACCTCTGGGTCGCCCGGCTCGCCGTCGCGCAGGATCATCAGACCAGACGCAGGCACGCGCTCGGGCAGTATCTCGCCGCGCAGAACCGGCACATTCGTAACCGTGCGCAGCCGGTCCGCCAGAGCGACGAAAATGGTCTCTCTAGGGGAGGACATGCTATTTTCCAGTTGGTCGAAAGGAGCCCATCAGCGACATTCAAGCAGACCGCAGCATGGAAAGCCTCTTCGTAGTTGCAGCATCGTACTCCGGCCCTTTTCGGCCGTTGGCACGAGAAGGCAAACGAGGTTGGCTCCCAGTCCGCAGAGAGCGCAACCTACGTCATCAACACTACGTTTCCTGAGTGAAGAAATGACCTCTTCGACCAATGATCTGGAGATCGAGACGTATACCAGATCAGTGTTCACCCAGCCTGCCCAGAATGAGCCTTGCATCGTTGTCGTCGTCTGCCGGATCATAGTCGGTGCAACCAATTGCACTTGACGACATCCAGACGTTGCGAGCCTTAGCGACGCAATAGATGTCGTGGTCGTTCACGCGTCCGCCGTTGTTCAGGCAGAGGAGACAGGATTTTACTGGCCGACCTCTCTCAAAGGCTTGCCGGATCATGAAAACACCAAGATGCTCAAGGACCGTTCTCCACGGCCTTGTGCGATCCCCCAGCTGAAAATCGACAATCTCATGCGTTACGAGATGCGGATCGGACTGAATCTGTCCTGGGCTCTCATTCTCGATCGCCGGTTCCGAATACCACGCCTTCCCGTTTTTATAGAGAAGAAGAGCCAATCCAGTCGCGTGGCATGGGGTTGTGCACAGATGCGGTGCCGCCTCGGGGCTCGGTAGGTTGTGGCACAAAGTGCCGCCGGACGCCGCATTTATACCTTCTCGCAAGCTGTTGGCCGCATCCTCACTTAGGATGCTGATTTCGATGATCGGAAGGCCGCTTGATATCTTTGGCTCATCGCAAGGATGTGTCACGGCGATTTCAAGTAGCATGCGCGCACCGGACTTGCTTGAGGACAGCAAAATGTCGGCAACGAAGCCATCCACGCCTGCCTCCAGCTCGACGCGATCAAACATCGCCGCAAGGTCCGTGCCATAGGGCGCGCGTTGCCCCGTGCAGGATACTCCAAACCGCTCCTGATAGTAGGAGCAAATGACCGGACGGTCCCGGCTAAACCAGTATGGATGGCTCATCTGAATTGCGTCTCTCAGGGCTGAGAAGAGCACCATCTTGGCAAGGTGATGCAGGTAGGTCTCGTTGTGGCAGTCGACCGGACGGCCCGCCTTGTGCTTGAAATGATGCTTCCGGGTCCGCCCAAGGGCAGGCACCATGAGATGACCACAAGCCAGGCACGAATAAGGTCCCCGTGCATAGCGGTCATCTGGGTTAACATCGCGGATATCTATCAAGTCACCTTCGCTGGTCCGCACAAATCGACTTGCATCAGGCACCCGCGAACCCGTTGAAGGGCGTTCGACATCCCTACTTGTAGCTTCGATGCTAACATGACCCCAGCTGCGCATTTTTCCAATTCACCCGGTTGCTGGGCCTAGTATTTACTACACCGCTTCGGAGTGAAACAGGATTGTTCTAAAGAGAACGGCCCGTTCCTGCCGCTCGCGGACGACGTGGCGGATGACCGCTCTGCACCGTACATGTCGCTGATGGTGCAACAGCGAAGGGCCAATGGGTGAATGCTTGAACGGCAGAAAGGTCCCGATAGCTGACATCAGAACTTTTCTTTCACCCAGTTTGCCACGATCGCGCCCGGCAAGGCATCTTGCGCGCTCCTCGCATCCCGCGCCAGATCCAGCCGTTTCGGCAACTTGACCTGCGGCACGAGCATGAAGATCGGCACGGTGGTCACCCCACGCCCGGTCTTTGACCGTGACGCCACAGCGCGGCCGCGTGCG
>SLJW01000060.1 GCA_007134865.1 Paracoccaceae bacterium
ACTTCTTGAAATCGGGATTGCCCGAGAACAGCTCGGCATCCCACCAAACCTCCCCCGCATTCAACGCTTCGCGCTCGGTCTGCGAAAGGCCGGGCATGGCCTTGCGCGCCCAGCGAAAGATTGGCCTGGTGATCCAGTTCTTGCGAAATGACGCCATCATATCCCCTCGTCACTCAACGCGCGGCAGCATGATCCGTTCCGACGTGCCTGAAACACCGAGGGGGCCGAGCCTCACCCCCGCGGAGGGCGTGAGTGCGCACTGGCTGGAACATCTGCGCGACGCGGACTAAGGCCAACAGTGCCGCTGAGCGCCGAACGATGCCGGGTCATACCTGCAGAGTGTCCGAGCGGCAGATCAACTGTTCGGGGTTGCTGCAACGCAGCGTGACTCGCGCTCTGATCGGGGGGAAGATCGCGCGACGTCGCCCGCACCAGTCACGTCGAAGCGACGGCAGAGCACTTAGAGTGCTTGCTTTTGAACACCGCTTCGGTGACATTATCCGACGATGCTTCGCGCGTCGAAATCGGTGGCGACCTGACCGCGGTGTGTTCCACGGGCTCGTTTCCTGCCGGACACCTGGGCCTCGCGCAGCGGCAGATGGTGACCCAACGCTTTCGGTCATCTGGAAGGACCCTGCCCGATGCGCATTTCCGTCCCGGCCTTTATTGTCTGCCTTGCCGTTCCCGCTGCGGCATCTCCGCTTTATGAGGCGTCGCCCGATCCCGGCGCGACCAAGGCGGCCGAGTCGGCCTTCGCGACCGAGTTGGCCGACGCCCGTGAGGTTGGCGCAATGTCTGAGGTGCTAGCCTGGCCAATCGACCTTGATGGTGACGGTCAGGCCGAGCTCGTCGGTCAGATCTTCAGCCTGTTCGTTTGCGGGAATTTCAATTGCGTGTTCGCGCTCCAGCCCGATGGGGCTGGGGGCTTCAAGCGACTGCTGTTCAGTTCGGGCATGGATGCCATCGAGGTGCTGGAAACCCGGACGGACGGATGGCTGGATCTTGCCGTATGGCGACCTGACGAACTGGGCGGGCCGGTTCGTCTCGTGTGGACAGGTTTTGATTACGGCCTCCGCTGAGCGGGCGTCTCGATGGCCGCGCGCGCAAGGAGATGGCCGCGCGCGCAAGGAGCGGCAGGCCGGCAGTGTTGACCGTCTCGAAGGTGTCGGCGGGGCAGAGAGGATCTCGAACAGACCCTCGACGCCCTTTGCGGTCTCGGATCGCTTGACGATCTGCAGCGTCCAGCGCCCGAGGCTGACAAGGGCGCAGCGCAGCTTTGGTCCGGCATAGCCGCCATCCGCGAACATATGGCGAAGCCTCGGGGCCGCGCGACGCAGTTTGGCAAAGGCCCCGGGCGCACCGTCACGATCCTGGACATTGGCAGTGTGAACGCGGACCACGATCAAGTTGCCACAGGTATCGGTGATGACGTGACACTTTCGGCCCTTGATCTGCTTGCCTGCATCGAACCCTGAAAGTGACGTGTTTTCAGAGGGTGTCACACTCTGACTATCGATAACACCGGCCGTGGGCTGAACGTCCCTCCCTGCTTCCTGCCGCAGCGGCTCGGTCAGGGCAATTTTCGAGGTGCCCGGATGTCAGTATTATCTGAATTGCGCAAATGGACCTTGAAGGTCAGCAGGAAACCGTCAAAGCGGCGTGAGCGCGGCTCTCGCCGAATGCTTACGTTTCACGCAGCGAATCCAGCACTTGATTTGAGAAACGAAGCCCCCTGACCCCTCCCAAGAACCCCCCCGACGTCGCAAGTGTTTCAGCGGTCTGCTAGACGTCCGAGAACTCCGTCGAGTAATCGAAAGTTCTGAAATCCTTGGCGTAGATTTCCTGAACCAGAATTATGGCGGCCGGAGTGAAATACTGTTGAAGTCTTCGACTGGCGGATGTAATTTTCCTGCCACCCGCCTCGACCTTGTGCGGGCTTTTCAATGCTGCGGCATATGCCGGATCTTTCCCGATATCTTCAAGAAGTTTCTGCATGCCGACCTCGATATTCTCAAGCTTTATCACGTAATCAAAGCGCTCTACAGGCTGAAACAGAAGTTCCTCTTGAGGCCAGAAATGGCGATTGAGATGCATATTTCCATTTTTCAGGAACTGGAGAAACGCAAGAAAACCCTCTGGTGTATCGTTTCCAAATCCGGAAAAGCCTTGATAGGTGGATGATGTTCCGCGTGAAAGCTTGTCAAGGAATCCGGAAAGCGCTCTCGAATAAGGGTTGCGGACGACAACAAGCGATTTGAGCGTCTTGATTTTTCTGATGTCGAAGATCCTCATTTTCTTCGGCTTCAGCAATTTTTCCTTGAAACCTTTCTCTACTTCGGATGAAAAATCATTCGATAGATCAGCCAGAAATGCTGAGACGGTCGTATTTCCGGATTTCTTGATTCTGTTGAACACTAACCCCAGCTCGGGATACACGGCAACATGATCCCCATGGAACAGGATGTCCGGATTGTAGCCCGTGTTCCAGACCTTCAGCGCCCAACGCACTTTCTTGAAGATTTTATTTCGCGCCATTCAAACTCTTCCCGTGATTTTAGACCGGTTTGTGCCAGTGAGAAGATCGCTTGTCCAGCCGTGCAATGAGCGCGCTCACGGACTCGACTGGGGATGCGGCGTCGACGCATTGCGAGGCAGCGGCTTTGTCTGCCCGACTGGCTATTACACCCCGATCATCCGCGCAAGTTCGTCTCATATCGACCGATGCGGGCCACGATGCTCACCCGGGACCTCTTCTCTCCGGGCGGCAGAGTGGCAGAGGCCGGCCGGGGCACTCGGCGCCTGGATCAGACGCTCCATGCGCACCGCCAGGAGCGATGCCAGAGAGCATGATTTTCCGGCATATCGCCTCTTGCGCGCCTACCGCAGAGGCAGCAGCGGTCTGCGCCAGTCGTCTCGCCCGACCCTGCGGCGCGCGGCGGAGTTTTCTGTTGCCGCCTGCTGGAATTTCGACCAAACTCAACTTGAAGGCACAG
>SLJW01000234.1 GCA_007134865.1 Paracoccaceae bacterium
AGGCGCGCGGCCCCGCCCCCCTCAAGCTCAGCCAAGGAATTCCTTGTATTCATCCTCGGTCATGAAATCATCGAGTACGCTCAAGTCGTCGATCTTCATCTTGAAGAACCAAGCATCTCCCTGCGGGTCCTCATTCACCAGCCCCGGTGTGTCGGACAATGCCTCGTTCACCTCGATAATCTCGCCATCGACCGGTGCCAGAATGTCGGAGGCCGCTTTAACCGATTCGATCACGCAGACCTCATCGCCCTTGGCGACCATCGCCTCGACCTCGGGCAGTTCGACAAAGACCACATCACCAAGCTGTTCGGCGGCATGATCTGTGATGCCCACGACCACGACATCGCCTTCGACGCGTAGCCATTCGTGTTCTTCGGTGTATTTCATCGCGCAGGCTCCTCAGCGCTTGTAGTTGGTCGGGTGAAACGGCAATGCGCAGACGGTAACGGGCAGGCGCTTGCCGCGCAACTCTCCCCAGAGGCGGGTGTCCGTCTCGGCGCACTCAGTCGGCACATACCCCATGGCAATCGGCGCTTCGACCGAAGGGCCAAAACCGCCCGAGGTGACCTTACCGACGGCCGACCCACCCTCAGAAGCATCCCAGAGCACAATGCCCTCGCGCATCGGTGCGCGGCCCTCGGGGCGCAGCCCGACACGGCGCGCGGGCGGCCCCTCGGCCAGTTCGCGCAGGATGGTATCGGCACCGGGAAAACCGCCCTCGCGCGCGCCCCCGGCCCGGCGGGCCTTCTGGATCGCCCAGGAGAGGCCCGCTGCGACGGGCGTTGTCTTGTCGTCAATATCGTGGCCATGCAGGCACAGCCCCGCCTCCAGCCGCAGGCTGTCGCGCGCGCCCAGCCCGATGGGCGCGACCTCCTCCATCGCAAGCAGCGCGCGAGCAAAGTCCTCGGCGTGGCGCTCCGGCACCGAGACCTCGAACCCGTCCTCGCCGGTATAGCCCGAGCGCGAAACCCACAACTCGCCGAAATCCGACCCGGCGGTAATCACATCCATGAAACGCATCGCGGCCACATCCGGCACAAGCCGCGCCAGCGCCGCCTCGGCGGCAGGCCCCTGCAGCGCCAGCAGCGCGCGGTCGGTGACCGGCACCACCTCGGCCACATCCGCCAGATGCGCCTTCAGATGCGCGATATCCTCGGATTTGCGCGCGGCATTGACCACCATCAGGATGTGATCACCGCGATTGGCGAACATCAGATCATCGAGAATTCCACCGCGCTCATTGGTGAAGAGCCCGTAACGCTGCCGCCCCTCGGCCAGCCCCTGCACAGCCACCGGCATCAGCCGCTCAAGCCCGGCATCCAGTGCTTCCCGATCCCCACGCGGGCGCAGGATCACCTGCCCCATATGGCTCACATCGAAAAGCCCGGCCTGCGCGCGCGTGTGCAGATGCTCTTTCAGCACCCCCATCGGATACTGCACCGGCATTGCATAGCCCGCAAATGGCACCAGCTTCGCGCCAAGCTCCAGATGCAGCCCGTAAAGCGGCGTGCGGTTCAAACTGTCATCTGTCATTCTTGCGCCCCGTGTCCTGGTCATGAAGCGAGGACCAGTCCCCGCCTGTCATGCCCCCTCTGTCCCTTTCGCCTGAGATCGCTATCCCTTCGGCGGGTGCCTGCGCACCTCTCTCCAGAGTCTGTCCTCGGACACGGTCCTTTTGCCTGAGAGTTTACCGGGGCGGTTGCTCCTTCGGCCCTGACGCGCGGTCAGTGTCTCCCGTATCCGTGTCTGAGTGCTACGCGATCACGGGGTCGTTTGGCAACCCCTTGCGGCAGAGCTTGCGCAGGCCCGTCAAACACGCCAGATAAGGTGCATGAGCGATCCGTTTTTCTTTGGCTATGGCAGTCTCGTCAATCGCGAGACACATGATTACCCCGACGCCGAGCCCGCGCGGATTCGTGGCTGGCGCCGCGAATGGCGCACCTCGCACCGTTTCGGGCGCACCTTCCTGAGCGCGGTGCGTGACCAGAATGTCGCCATCGACGGGCTGGTGGCCCGTGTGCCGGGGGCCGACTGGGCGGCACTCGACGCGCGTGAGGCCGGTTACGCGCGACATGCACTCGCGGGCCATGAACTGCAGGCCGCGCGCCCGCTGAGCGCGCAGGTCTATGCGATCTGCGACAGCGAATCCTTCCTGCCGACCGAGGCTCATCCGATCCGGCTGAGTTATCTCGATGTCGTGGTGGCCGGGTTCCTGCGCGAATTCGGCAAGGCGGGTGTCGCGCATTTCTTCGAGACGACCACCGGCTGGGCCGCAACCATAGATGACCGTGAACAGCCGCTCTATGCCCGCGCACGCCCGGTCAACGCCGATATCCGCAATCGCGTCGATGCGCATCTGGCTGCGCTTGGAGTCGCGCAAGGCGGATCACCGCGGGCGTGAGGCCCCCGATCAGGCCACAGCCTCCATCTCTGCGATGATGCCATTGACCACTTCGGCCATCAGCCCCTCATCTTCGCATTCGGCCATCACCCGCACCAGCGGTTCGGTGCCCGATTTGCGGATCAGGATACGCCCGCGCCCTTCAAGCCGGGCTTTGGCATCCTCGATGGCCTTCTGCACTTCGGCTCTCGAGAGTAGATCCACGCCGGGCGCATAACGCAGGTTTTTCAGCATCTGCGGCACTGGCTCGAAACTACGCGCCAGCATCGAGGCCGGGCGGCCGGTCTCGATCATGGCGGCGAGGAACTGCAGGGCGGCGATCATGCCATCGCCCGTGGTGGAATAGTCAGTCATCACGATATGGCCCGACTGCTCACCGCCCAAGTTCCAGCCGCCCTGACGCATGCGTTCGACCACATAACGATCACCAACGGGTGTGCGCTCCAAGCGCAGCCCATTGGTTTTGAGATAGCGTTCCAGCCCGAGATTGGACATGACAGTCGCCACCAACACCCCCTCGCGCAGCATCTGCGCCTCGCCCCAGCGGCGGGCGAACAGCGCCATGATCTGGTCACCATCGGCGATC
>SLJW01000247.1 GCA_007134865.1 Paracoccaceae bacterium
TCACGCACGCCGACCCCGTGCACCACAACGACAAGCTGCTTGGTCATGCCTCCGCCCTCGCTCAGGTTGTGTCTGCGCAATATCAGCATATCCGCCAGATCGTATCAATGCGCTTTCCATGCGCGCCGCCCTCGCCTATACAGCGCGCCGGAACGCCCGCGACCGGAGAGACCCATGCGTCAGGTTACCCTTACCCGCAAGACGAATGAGACCGATATCGAGGTCGGCATCGATCTCGATGGCAACGGGATCAGCAACTGCGAGACAGGCGTGGGTTTTTTCGACCACATGCTCGACCAGCTTGCACGCCATTCGCTGATCGACATGACGATCAAGGCGAGCGGGGATCTGCATATTGACGATCACCACACGGTCGAGGATTGCGGCATCGCACTTGGGCAGGCGCTGGCCAAGGCGCTGGGCGACAAGCGCGGTATCCGGCGCTATGGGGCCTGTCATCTGGCGATGGATGACGCGCTGATCCGCTGCGCGCTGGACCTCTCGGGGCGGCCTTATCTGGTCTGGGGGGTGGATATCCCCGCTCAGAAGATCGGTACATTCGACACCGAACTGGTACGCGAGTTCTTTCAGGCATTCTCGACCCATGGCGGGATCACGTTGCATGTGGACAAGCTGCACGGGATCAATGCGCACCATGTCGTCGAGGCAGCCTTCAAGGCGGTCGCGCGGAGCTTGCGCGAGGCGGTCGAGCCCGACCCGCGTCGCGCCGATGCCATCCCGTCCACCAAGGGGGCGCTCTGAGCAGTGATGCGCACGGTTCTGGTCGATTACGAGAGCGGCAATCTGCACTCTGCCGAGAAGGCCTTTCAGCGCATGGCGCAGGAGGTCAGCGGCGGCGAGGTGATCGTCACCTCGCGCGCCGAGGATGTCGCGCGCGCCGACCGCATCGTGCTGCCGGGTGACGGCGCCTTTCCAGCCTGCCGCCGCGCGCTGGGTGCCGCGCCGGGGATGGTTGACGCGCTGGAGGAGGCCGTGCTGCGCCGGGGCGTGCCCTTCTTCGGCATCTGCGTCGGCATGCAGATGCTGGCAAGCGTCGGGCGCGAATATGAGGAAGTCGCCGGGCTCGACTGGATTGGCGGGGCCGTCGAGCGCATCGCACCCGGCGATGCCGGGCTGAAAGTGCCGCATATGGGCTGGAATGATCTGGTGATCGACCGCGCGCATCCGGTGCTCGACGGGGTTGGCGCGGGGGATCACGCGTATTTCGTGCATTCCTACCAGTTCCATGTCGCGGACCCTGCGCATCTGGTGGCGCATGTCGAGTATGGCGGGCCGGTAACCGCGATTGTGGCGCGCGACAATATCATCGGCACGCAGTTCCACCCAGAGAAATCGCAGGCGACCGGGCTGCGGATGATCGCCAATTTCCTACGCTGGCGGGTGTGATCTCGGGGCAAGGCAAGGGGGGCTTTGCACCCCTTCGACCCCCCAGAGTATTTGGGGCAAGATGAAGGGGACCGGGATGTCCGAAACTGACAAGGCCGGAGATCGGATCGCCAAGGTTCTGGCGCGCGCGGGCGTCGCATCGCGGCGCGAGGCCGAGGCGATCATTCTTGCTGGCCGTGTGAGCGTGAATGGCAAGCGCATCGACAGTCCGGCGCTGAATGTCGGCCCCCGTGACCGGATCACGCTCGACGGCAAACCCCTGCCCGAGGCCGAGCCCGCACGGCTCTGGCTTTATCACAAGCCTCTGGGGCTGGTGACCACGACCAGCGACGAGAAGGGCCGCCCGACCGTGTTTGAAGCTCTGCCCGAGGATATGCCGCGGGTGATGTCGGTGGGGCGGCTCGATCTCAACTCGGAAGGGCTGTTGCTGCTGACCAATGACGGCGAACTCAAGCGTCGGCTGGAATTGCCGTCGACCGGCTGGCTACGGAAATACCGCGTGCGGGTCAATGGCAGCCCCAATGATGCACTGCTGGCCCCGCTGCGCGAAGGTGCGGTGGTCGAGGGCGAGCGGTTTCAGCCGATGATCGTCAACATCGACCGCCAGCAAGGCGCCAATGCCTGGCTGACCATCGGCATCCGCGAGGGGCGCAATCGCGAGATCCGGCGGGCACTCGCGCAGGTGGGGCTGAGCGTGAACCGGCTGATCCGGGTCAGTTACGGCCCGTTCCAGCTTGGCAAGCTCGCGCGCGGTGCGGTCGAAGAGGTCAAGCCGCGTGTCTTGCGGGAGCAATTGGGCGCGGCGGCACCAGTGACGTCCGGGCCGGGTCGCAAGACCAGGGCGCCGCACAAGGCTGCAGGGCCAAAGCGCAAGCCCGCGCGCGGGCGACCTGAAAAACCGTCGAAAGGGTCAGGGCCACGCCGCTGAGGCAGGGCCACACGACCGGCCTCAAGCCGTCTCGACCGCCGCTTTCCGAGCCAGATCGCGCGCAAGTGCGAAGGCCCCGCGCACGCGATCCTTCTCGCGCGCCCAGTCGCCCTGTACGATGATCTTGTTGTCGCGGATCTTCGCGCGGCCCTCTTGCTCCTGCACGAATGCCACCAGCCCCGCCGGGTTCGAGAATTTGTCGCGGTGGAACTGGATCGTCGTGCCCTTGGGGCCAGCATCGAGGCGGGCGATGCCCGCGCGCTTGCACTCGGCCTTGATGCGCATGATCGCAAGCAGCGTGTTCACCTCGGGCGGCAGCTTGCCAAACCGGTCGATCAGTTCGGCGGCGAAACCCTCCAGTTCGACCTTGCTGGCCAGCCCCGACAGCCGCCGATAGAGGCCGAGCCGCACATCGAGATCGGGCACATAGTCCTCGGGGATCAGCACCGGCACGCCGAGATTGATCTGCGGCGCCCATTGGCCGTCAAGGTCATCGACCGTGGCAATCTCGCCTGCGCGGATGCGGGTGATCGTGTCTTCCAGCATCTGCTGATAGAGCTCGTAGCCCACTTCCTTGATATGGCCCGACTGTTCCTCGCCCAGAATATTGCCCGCGCCGCGCAGGTCCATGTCATGGCTGGCGAGATTGAA
>SLJW01000149.1 GCA_007134865.1 Paracoccaceae bacterium
CGGACACCGGCTTGCACATCAAGGCCCTCGGCCAGATTGCCACGGTATTCCAGCGCCGCGCCGGTTACCCGGCGCGACTGGCGCTCGAGTTGGGCAGGGTCGAACACCAAATCAGCGTCATTATTGACAAACCCTTCGGACATTCGATCAACACCGAAGCCCAGAGTATGCCGTGAGCTGCTGACAGCCGCCCCGTCCAGCGCCCAGACGCCCCGGATGGCGAATTCGTTTCGGTCAGTGCTGGTGTCACTGGGGAAGGCGTCAAATGTCTGACGGTCGAAAGTGAAACGGCTGGCACGCAGGCTCAGTTGCAAGCGGCCATCGACGAGATCACCCTCGGCAAAAACGCTCCCAATCCGCTCTTGCACGCGACCAGTAAACGGCGCGTCGGCAATGATCTCGTCGACTGTGGGGGCCCCGAATACGAATTGGTCAAAATCGTAATTCTGGTTGCGCGCGCGCAGCAGGAAGCCAGCGCGCCAGTTCTCGGTCACCTGCCAGTCACCAGACAGCGACAAAGTGCGATTGCGCAGCCCGTCACGCTCTCCGCCGGGCGTATCCGAGATATCCCAGCCGCCCTCGTTGCGCGCAATGCCTGACAGTGTCAGCCCCCCGCGCTCATCACGAACCCCGACTTGAAAGTTCAAGCCGACGGTGCCATCGCTGCCCGCCTCCAGAGCGGTCTGGCCAGAAACGCCCGGCTCTTCCGCGCGACGTGTTGTAATTGATACCACCCCGCCGATGGAGTTGGAGCCGAAGAAGGCCGATTGCGGGCCGCGAATGATCTCAATCTGTTCAATATCGGCAGTCTGCAAGCCCCCAAGATCGGCGTAGCCGTCTTGAGCAGCCTCTACCCGCACACCGTCAATGATGATCTGGGTATGGCGCGACTCGGTGCCGCGCAGACGCAGCTGCGTCATTCCTCCTGGCCCGCTATCGCGACTTATGGCGACACCGGGCACGAAGCGCAGCGCCTCTGCGACTTGATCAATACCCCGCGCGCGTATGTCTTCTCCGGTCACGACGGTGACTGCGCGTGGCACCGCAGCCTCTGGCGCGGGCGACAGACCTGCGGCAAGGATAAGCCGACCGAGGAAGAAATCCTCGACACCTTGTGCCTGAGTTGAAATCGGGAATGCTGCCGCGAAAACGGCAACGGGAAGAGTATAGCGCATGAGCCCTCCATCCGCTGGGCGGCGCGCGTGCGCGCCATGACATGGATGCCCCGCTGCGAGGTTGCAACAGGACGACTGGATGTCACCGCGACGGAAGCTCCGTAGCCCATGCGCCCTCCGCGCCGGACTGGGTGATCGGTTGGGCAGGTCTCCTGGCTCTCGGGTCTTTGTCCGATCTGGCCTTCCCGGGGGCAACCCAGTGGCGTTTTCAGATCGGACTCGCCGATTACAGTTGCGGGGGCAGCACCGGCTTCGACCGGTTTCCCTTTTCACCTCGAAAGGCACCCAACACTTTGCGCTTAACACTGCTCACCGATTTGTCAAGACAATCGCATCGCGCAGAACATACGCGCCTCAACCTGTCATCAAAATGGGGAGCATCCGTTTCGCAGAGGTGGGTTGCAAAGGCTGTCGATTATGGGGCTGATGCGCGCCTCTCTGGACGCAAGAGGTCTCACTACCGACAGAAACGACCTACCCGGCGGGCTACCTGTTCTGGTAGCCCGCCGGATAGGCAATGGCTTGGGGTGCTGTGACGGGCTCAGCCTTCCCAGTCTTCACCGATGTAAGTGGCAAGATAGTCCAGCATGACCTCGCGGATATCCGGTTCCGGTTCCATCATGCCTTGATCCTCGACCATCCAGTCCAGAAGCTCGTCCCACACCCGCCGTGAATAGCCACCATTGGTAACCGTGCGCAGCGAATGGCAGGCGATGCAGCCGTAATAGACCTCGTCGACACCCTCGCCTGGGGGCAGGGGGTAAAACTCGAAATCCTCGGGTACATCGGCAAGCCTGGTTATGCGCTCTTCCGCCTCTGCCTGCATGGGCGCTGCCAGAAGCAGGGCGGCAAAAGCCGCCCCGCAGGTTGAAGTGAGTCTCTTCATTTTGTTTTCTGGTCCTTACACAGCCGTGAAATGGATGCGGTGGCAGGAATTGTTGAGATACCCGCGCGGGTTCCAGCCGGGCACAACCATGGGCTGGCTGTTGCCCTGATTGTCTGTCGCGCGTGCCCAGACCTCGTAATAACCCGCCATCGGCGGGATGATGGTCTGCTGCCAGCGCTGCCAGGAATAACGGTTGTGCGGTGCATGCAGTTCCGCTGCCTGCCATGTGGCGCCGAAATCGATAGAGGTTTCCATCCGCACGACATGGTTGTCACCAGCCCAAGCCTGACCGCGTACTTCGAACGGGGCACCCGCGCGCACCTCGGCACCCGCCACAGGATTGGTGATCGCGGATTTCACGATCATCGAGCCCATGACCATCATATCCTCATGCGGGACCTCTTCGCCTGCTGCGACAGGGTGGCGCGGCACGCGGTAGCTCAGCCCAGTCATGCCCGGCCCGTCATGCTCGCGGTCGCGCACCCAGATGCGCGTCAGCCATTTCTGGCTGACCGATCCGGCCCAGCCCGGTGCCACAACGCGAGCCGGGTAGCCGTGTTCGATGGGGATATCCTCGCCATTCATCTTGATCGCGACGATCGTGTGTGGGTCCATCATCTTGTCGATCGGGCCACCACGCGAGATGGACGGACGGTCCGGGTCACCTGAGAGATGCTCGTCATAGCTGAAATGTCCAGTATAGACGGCCGATGGCTTCAGACCGGCGCGGCGCAGGATGTCGCTAAGCCGTACGCCGGTCCATTCGGCGTTGCCGATGGCGCCGATGGTCCAGGGGTTGCCGCGCGGAAGTGGGTTGAAACCTGCGCGCCCATTGCCGCCGCATTCCAGTTGTGCCCGGAAGGTGACATGCTCGAACTCATTCATGAGCTGGTCATATGACAGCTCCAGTTCTTCATTCACCTCGCCATCAATCTTCAGCCGCCAATCCGCCTTGCTCATCGGCATCGGCATGGTGCCATTGTTGCGGATGAAGTGCTGAGAAGCAGGAGTTACATCATCATCCAGCAGA
This sequence comes from Paracoccaceae bacterium, assembly GCA_007134865.1. Lineage (GTDB taxonomy): Bacteria > Pseudomonadota > Alphaproteobacteria > Rhodobacterales > Rhodobacteraceae > Roseinatronobacter. Next base: position 3,092 of record SLJW01000149.1, read on the forward strand.
TGCACCGCTGCCTCGACATTCACGGGACGGTCATTATGCACGATCATGTCGGCATGCTTGGCGTCAAAGGTGAATTCATTCACCGTTTCGGCCAGTGCCGCAGGCATCAGCCCGGCGGGCATATTTGCGCTGAAGGGAATTGTCGTGCCCAGCACTGCGCCCATCGAAGCCAGTCCTGCCCCTTTCAGAAACCCGCGCCGGTCCGGTCCCGCCTTGCGACCGAAAACCAGAAACTCCGCGCGTTCCGGATCGTCATGATAGAGCTCAATGAGCCCGCGTTCTTTCTTTGGCATGCTGTTCATCCTCCCATGGCCAGTGCCTGTCTGATAAGGGCCGGCATGACAGAATGTCGCACCCTCCCTTATACCAAAGGACGAGTCTCAAATGTGAATTATTCCCTTCGTTGGAAAAAATTCACGCAACACAGGGAAGCCGAGCGGATTGCAGCAGTGCGATGCGCAGATCAGCGGCCGTTTCACGGACCAAACTTCCCTGATGCAAACCAGTGGCGACCGTTGCGAAGCGTGCAGGCGCCATGTCACGCGCGATCATTTCGAAAGCAACGCCTTCAATATGCCATTTTGCATGCTGCACAGCCTCTGTCAGGCTCACGCGGAGTGTGGCATCCGGTTTTTCCATTGGTGTGATGAAAAGGCTAAGCCTACAGGCATTCGGCCCCCGGAAGCCGAGATGCATTGCCTCTGGCCGGATGTCGGTATGAACAAGCTGCAATCCGCTAGCGCTCATCACCGGCTCCATCCATGCAAAATTCTCGGGGAGATTCGTCGCTTCAGCCGTGCCTGTCTCATTAAGCCACTGGTCATGCTGCGTCAGCATAGGCCAGTCTGCGCCAGAAGACTCCGGGGTAAGCGCTGGAACGGCTCCCAGCATTACAAGGATCATGGCGGCCATTGCACCGCACATGGCGAGTTTGCGTCGCGGTCGGCGGCGCGCGTGGACTGGTTCGGGCACGCCGGGCAGCGGCAAATCATCGCTAAACCCAGCGATCGCAGCTTTCATCCTGTGCAGGTGCAACACGCGGCGAGCCAGAGCAGGGTCTGTGGCGACAGCCTCTGCGACCTGCGCGGCCTCGGGTGGCGGTAATTCGCCGTCAACGAAGGCATTGAGTTGATGGTCGGGCACGCGCACTCTCATCCACCCTCTCCAAACCGATGTGCGTTGCGTCGCAATGGCATCGCAATCACGTTCTTGTCCTCGCGCATTCGTTCCGCCAGTGCAGTGCGGGCGCGGCTGACACGACTCATGACAGTGCCGGGAGCCACATCCAACGTCTCGGCGGCCTCCGCATAACTGAAACCACAGATATCGACCAAGGCCAGAATATCGCGATGTGGCTTTGATAGTTTACCGAAGGCCTGACGCACGGCCAATGCATTAACCACGTGATCATCGTGCTGCCCGCTGGGCAATTCTTCGATCTCGGCGGCATCTTCGAAGACTGGCAAACGCCCCTCTGCACGTAGCTGATCGATCCAGAGATTGCGCATGATGCGGAACAGCCATACGCGATAGGACAGCATCTCTTCGGGAGCAGAACCCGCCGTCATCACCCGCAGGAGCGTGTCCTGATACAGATCTTCGGCCTCGGTCGTGTTCGAGCACAATGCGCACGCGTATCCGAATAGCTTGCGCCGGGTCTGAAGCAGCCAGCCATGATGCCTGTCATCAAGCATGCCATTGATCCTCCCTGGTGCGGCCAGACATGCGACACACCGCTGGGACAGGCTGCAATTTGTAGCAATCGAAATCAAGCCTCTTGGATAATGTGGGCCGCTCATGTGCGGAAAGCATTTGCCGGATCGCGGGACGTTCGATCGTACCGAACGCCAGACCGGACAATCTCAGACAGGGTTGCTTCAGCGAATTTGCGTGGACAAGCCTCAGACCGGGCAGATCGTGCCGGACTTTATCTCCCGCAGAACGACGTTGGTCTGCGCACTCTGAACGGCGGGCAAGCGAAAGAGAAAACCCTCGAGAAACTGGTTATAGGCGGCGATGTCGCGGCAGAGCACGCGGAGGTGGTAATCGGCCTGCCCGGTGGTCGCGAAACAATCCATCACCTCGTCGCGGGCCTCGACTGCGCGGATGAATTCGACCAGCTGCGCAGGGTCATGACGGGTCAGATGGACATGGACAATGGCTTGAAATCCAAGCCCAAGCTGCTCCGGATCGACCCGCGCGCCATAGCCGGTGATGATTCCTGCCTCTTCAAATGCGCGAATGCGCCGCCAGCAAGCGGAGGTCGACATGCCCACCTGTTCGGCCAGCGCTGCTGTGGCGATACGGTTATCCTCCTGCAAGAGCCGCAAGAGCCGCAAATCCCGATCATCAAGCTGCATTGGCAAATTCTTCCGCTTAGTAGGGTGTCTCTGCAATTTGATACCACATCACCGCAAATCTGCCAGTATTCTGGTCAGATCCTCCAGAAGCGGCATGTTACCCTGAGCTTATATTGCAGGAGGCCCGCATGACCGACCAGAGCCACGCTTTCGAGACCTATGCCCTGTCCGATCGTTATACACGCACGCAAGGCCGCGTCTTTCTGACGGGAACACAAGCGCTTGTGCGCATCCTGCTCGATCAGGCCCGCCGCGACCATGCTGCGGGGCTGAACACGGGCGGCTTTGTGTCCGGCTATCGCGGTTCTCCGCTCGGCGCGCTCGACAAGGAGTTCTGGGGCGCAAGCAAGCTGATCGAGGAAAACCGGATCACTTTCATGCCTGCCGTGAACGAGGATCTTGGCGCCACGGCCGTTTTAGGCGCACAGCAAGCCAGCCTCGACCCCGATTGCGCGCATGAGGGCGTGTTCGCCATGTGGTATGGCAAAGGGCCTGGGGTGGACCGCACGGGCGATGCCCTGCGGCATGGGAACGCTTATGGCTCGGCGCCCAAAGGGGGCGTTCTGGTCGTGGCGGGCGATGACCATGGCTGCGTGTCGTCGTCAATGCCGCACCAGTCCGATGTCGCTTTCATGACATGGTTCATGCCGACGCTGAACCCCGCTAGCGTGGCCGAGTATTTGGAATTCGGCGAATACGGCTATGCGCTGTCGCGCTATTCGGGCACATGGGTTGGCTTCAAGGCAATTTCCGAGACTGTCGAGTCCGGCCAGTCTGTCGAGTTGCCCGCTGACCGCGTCTTCACCCTGCCCGAGATCGACCTGCCCCCCGGCGGGTTGCATGTGCGCGCAACCGACCTGCCCAGCCCTGAGATCGAGACCCGCATCGGCCACAAGCTGCGCGCGGTCGAGGCGTTTGTCGAGGCCAACCCGATAGACCGGCGCATCTATGATCTGCCTGAGGCCTCTTTCGGGATCGTCACCACCGGCAAGGGTCATCTCGACACGATGGAGGCGCTGCGCCTCCTTGGGCTTGATGAGGCCGCCTGCCGCCGCCTCGGCATCGATATCTACAAGGTCGGCATGGTCTGGCCGCTCGCCCGCCGCGCGGCGCTCGATTTCGTGCGTGGCAAGCGCGAGGTGCTGGTGATCGAGGAAAAGCGCGGCATCATTGAGAGCCAGTTCAAGGAATACTTCTATGACTGGCCCGGGGACAAGCCCGAGAAGATGGTCGGCAAGCATGACGCCGCTGCAACCCGCGATCTGGTGCCCTGGACTGGCGAGCTGTCGCCGCTGCAACTGGTGCCAATCCTCGCCGAACGGCTGGACCGCCATTTCCCCGGGGAAGACCTGCCCGCCAAGGCCAAGGCGCTGACCAATCAACCGCCGGTTCTGCTGAATGTAGAGGGCGCCAAACGCACCCCTTATTTCTGTTCGGGCTGCCCGCACAATACCTCGACGAAGCTGCCCGAAGGGTCCAAGGCCGCCAGCGGCATCGGTTGCCATGTCATGGCAAGCTGGATGAATCGCAACACGGTGGGTTTCGCGCAGATGGGGGGCGAGGGCGTGCCGATCACGGTTGCGCAGAAGTTCAACGGCGGCAAGCACATGTTCCAGAATATCGGCGAGGGGACATGGTATCATTCCGGCTCGCTCGCCGTGCGGCAAGCCGTGGCGGGCGGGGCCAATATCACCTTCAAGATCCTTTACAACGACGCCGTGGCCATGACCGGCGGCCAGCCCGTCGATGGGCCGATCAGTGTGCAGAACATTGCGCAGTCTTGCCGCGCCGAGGGTGTTGAGCGGATTGCGCTGGTCTCGGATGCGCCCGAGAAATTCAACCGACGCGATTTCCCGGTAGGCACCTCGATCCATGCCCGAAGCGAACTGGATGCAGTGCAGCGCGAATTGCGCGAGGTGAAGGGCGTGACCGTGCTGATCTATGAGCAGACCTGCGCCACGGAAAAGCGCCGCCGACGCAAACGGGGGCAGGCGGAAGACCCCAAGCGTTTCGTGATGATCAACCCGCTGGTCTGCGAGGGTTGCGGCGATTGCTCGGTTGAGAGCAACTGCCTCTCGGTCGAGCCGGTCGAGACCGCGCTGGGGCGCAAGCGCAAGATCAACCTGTCGTCCTGCAACAAGGATTTCTCCTGCCTCAATGGCTTCTGCCCCAGTTTTGTGACGGTAGAAGGCGCCACGCGACGCAAGAAAACCGGGGCCGAGTTCGATCTGGCAGGCGCAATGGCGGACCTGCCCGCGCCTGACCTGCCCGTGCTGGAAGAGCCCTATGACCTGCTCGTCACCGGCGTCGGCGGCACAGGCGTTGTCACTGTCGGCGCGCTGATCACCATGGCTGCACATCTGGAGGGCAAAGGGTCGAGCGTGCTCGATTTCACCGGTTTCGCGCAGAAATTCGGCACTGTGCTCAGCTATATCCGCCTTGGCGCGCGGCCCGAGGATATCCATCAGGTGCGCATTGACCGCGGTGCAGCTGATGCCGTGATCGGCTGCGATGCCGTGGTGTCTTCTGCCAGCGCAGCCTCGCAGCATTACCGCAAGGGCACGCGCATGGTGCTCAACCGCGCCGAGATGCCGACCGGCGATCTGGTGCTGAACCGCGATGCCGATTTGCGACTGAAAGCGCGAGAGGAGGTCATCGTCGGGGCTGTGGGGGCAGAGAATCTCTGGGGGTTCGATGCTAACCGGCTGTCAGAGCGGCTGATGGGGGACTCGGTCTTTGCCAATGTCATGATGCTGGGGTTCGCATGGCAGAAAGGACTGGTGCCGGTCAGCGAGCTTGCCCTGCGACAGGCAATTGTGCTGAACGGCACAGCCGTCGAGCGCAACCATCGCGCCTTTGACATCGGGCGGTTGATGGCCGCGCATCCCGAGCGGTTGCCGCAAGAGCAACCCGAGCGGCACCCCGAAACACTGGACGAGGTGATCGAGCACCGCGCGGCCTTTCTGACCGAGTATCAGAACGCGGCCTATGCCGCGCGCTATCGCGACCGGCTGGCACAGTTCCACGCAACGCTGCCCGACGCGCTGGCGGATGAATTGACCCTGATCGCGGCCAAGGCGTTATTCCGGCTGATGGCCTACAAGGATGAATACGAAGTCGCCCGCCTGCATACCCGAACCGGGTTTGAGCAGACGCTTGCTGGCGAGTTCGAGCCCGGCTTCCAGGTGAAATATCACATGGCCCCGCCCCTCCTGTCATGGAGCAAGGACGCCCGTGGCCGCCCGCTCAAACGCAGCTTCGGCGCATGGATGACACCCGTGATGCGCGGGTTGGCCGCGATCCGCGGTCTGCGCGGGACCATGCTGGACCCGTTCCGCTTCGGCCATGACCGGCGCGAGGAGCGAGAATTGATCGCGTGGTATGAGGATGTCTTGTTGCGTCTGGGCCCGCTGGTCCGGTCTGACACTGCCGATCAGGCCCGCGCGATCCTGTCTTCGGCGCTGGAATTCCGTGGCTATGGCCCGGTCAAATCGGCAGCCATTGCCAAGGGTCGGCCTGTCGCTGATCAGAAGCTGGCAGAATTGACAAGCAAGCAGTGATGGCGCGCTTGTTTTGGTAAACCCATTGAGGTGCCGCCACCAACTCTGACGGTGCGTCGCCATTCCCGCGATGCTCACCGGGCGTATTGCAAACGCGCTCCGTTTCATGGGGCGTCTAAATCTGTTCTGCCCAACATGGTAGAGGCCTGCAGACACCCTCTCCGTCGATCAGGCAGCCAAAGTTTCGTTGGTCTGGATTCCCAAGGTGCGCAAGTTGTCAGCAGTGAAGGATCCACCATCCCAAGTGATCACGCCACTGCCCGGACCTGCGAAAATGGTGTCATCGCCCACCGATATGATCGTGTCATTTCCGCCCAGCGCCTCGACGATCTGGCCGCCAGTCGTCTCGATCAGGTCAACGCCTTCGGTGCCGGTGATGCGCTCTGACTCTGGTTCGGGCTCTGGCTCGCTGGAAGAACTGTCGATGAGGAAGAGGAGGGCGGCTAGGCCGAAAAGCAGAAACAGGACTTCCATCTATCGATACCTTGACGAGAAAACAGCAAAAACCCTGAACGGGCTCGGTTACTCCCACCTGACCATAAAACAGTCGGATCCTTCCGCGTTAACCAAAGGTTGGCAGCAGGAGGGGAGGCTGTCCACTGCTTTTCAACGCCTGATTGCAGAAAGCGAGCGCTTTCAGTGATTTGCGAAAACAAATATAGTTATTCATCTGGATTGTTCACGATTGGGTGCCAATCTTCCGAGGGGCAGAAACGCAAGCCGACCAACACCGGCCCGGCGACCGACACTGTCATCCCAGTGGTGGCGATTGACAGGGTGGCGCTGGGCGCGGGTGTGCCGGGGCCGATGGTGAACCGGGTGTGCGAGATCTATAGAGCAGAGCCGCAAGGCCGCAATCTGACGCGGCCTTTGGTCGTCGTCAGAATGCTATACAGGCAATCTGGTGACAGGCTCATTGATTATTATATTTGGATCGTCGAACGAGCCGATTCCCTGAAGCACGACCACAGTCTGACCATTTTCGACGATGGCTGTAGAGAAGTCATCTTGCAGAATGACGACTTCGGGCGATGGATTGCTTTCATTCAAATTGACTGGCGTATAGACAAGCCGGTCAAATTGGACAGGATTGAAGTCAGTGATCAGGGCAGGACCAGCGCCCTCGGCGCCGACACCAAAGATTTGGAACGTGTCCGCTCCGGGCCCGCCCGACAAGATATCGCCGAGACCGCCAGACAGGATATCATTGCCGGCGCCCCCGAAAATAAGCGTCTGGCCTATTCCATCGATTGTCTCGGTCTCTCCATCGACGCGCATGAATCCTGCACCGCTCAGGATGTTCTGATTGTTGTTGTTGGTGGCAACGAGCGTGTCATTGCCATTGCCTGCGACAGCCTCGACAAAGCCCGATCCCACGCCGCCATCGAACACGTCATCGCCGTTCCCCAGAATGACACGGTCGATCTGTTCGAACGTGGTCGCAGGCTGACTGCCATCTATCGGCTCGACAACCAAGACATCCCCACTCAACACCGTGACAACCATATCCCGCGTCAGAGCGCTGAGATCGAGAATGCTGAACTCATCCCCACCGATGAAACTGCCCCCACCCAGAAATTCATCCGTCAGGGCAATAACGACATCACCATTCTCTTCTTCCGTAACGGTCAATCCAGCAGGGAAGGGGCTTGGGGGTGTGTCATCGTCTTCGGGTTCCGGAGGTGTGTCATCGTCCTCGGGCACTGGAGGCGTGTCATCATCTTCGGGATCTGGGGGTGCGCCATCATCTTCGGGAACCGGGGGCGTGTCATCTTCTTCTTCGGGAAACTCGAATTCAGCCCCGACGATGTCGAGCGCGACAAAATCGTTCACCAGGTCTTCGAGCGCCGCCTGCATGTCATCGCCGCCAAAGTTCGAAAGCTGCACGATATTCAGACCATTGACCTGAATCATCAGCCCCTCGCCATCAGGGGCGAGAACGCCGGTCAGCAGAATGGGGTTCTCTTCGGTGCCGGTATCGCCCAGATCAACACTGGTCAGGTCGATCACGATCGCATCTTCATCCGGGCTGAAATCGCGGATGACGGGCCAGGAGGCGTCATTCGCGTCGAGCGCTTGCGGGGAGATGATGAATGTATCTTCGCCCTCACCCCCGAAGATGTCGGCAGCCCCCAACGCGATGATCACGTCATTGCCGGGTCCCGCGAAGACAAAGTCGTCGCCTGTGGCGATGATCGTGTCGTCTCCGTCCAGCGCCTCGATGATCTGTCCACCGCGCCCTATCAGCAGGTCGTCGCCATCGGTGCCAGTGACAGTTGTTGGCTCCGGTTCTTCGGAGGGATCCTCCTCTTCAGCCTCGTTGTCGGAACTGCAGAAGAAGTTGTCGGCGATAGCCAGCAAGGCTGCAAGGCCCAAAAGCAGATACAGGAAATTCATGCCACACCCTCTGACCCGAATGGGTTAGTGAAAAAAGAATTAACGAAATGTTGCAGTGCAAACTGAACCTGTCCACTGAAATCCAACGTCAGAGTGTGAAAACCTCTCTAACTCAATATGATATAAGGACAAACCACGGAAAATCCGCGGATTGTCTTCATTCAGGGATCAATCCTCGGAGAGAAAGCCGCGAAAGCTGACCAGCAC
>SLJW01000152.1 GCA_007134865.1 Paracoccaceae bacterium
CCACCCACCCGCCCCTGCACGGCCCGGGGGCGCATCGCGCAGGCGCGATGGAGGCGCGCAGACGAAAGGGCTTCGAGCGCGCGCCTTAGAGCAGCCCGGCAAGCCGCTCGGCCTCGACCTTGCAGGGGGTCAATCCGGCCCGATCCTCACCCGGATGGAATCGCGCGCGTGTGCCGGTTGGCATTGCCGCGACCGGCTCGACCAGCACGCGTGGCCCGGTTTTCGCGCTTTCGTCCTGCCAGGCGCGGGCGAGCGCCATCTGCGCGGCTTTTGACGCGCCATAGGCACCCATGAACTTGCCGCTGGCGGTAGGGTCATCGACGAAAAGGGCTGTTGCGCGGGTTGTGGCCGCACGCAATAGCGGGGCCACCATCGGGATCAGGAAACCGGTTGCGCGGATATTGATCGCGACGCATTTCTCCCAATCCTTCAGCGCGACATGGTCGGCCGGGCTCATCGGCGGGGCGTGAATTGCCATATGCGCCCAGAGATCAAGATGCCCCCAGCGCTCGTGAATGTCGCGACACAGATGCCGCATGGCGTCATCGACAGTGATATCCAGCGCCGCCAGAGTGGCGCTGCCGCCCTTCGCCTTGATCCGGTCATCCAGCTCTTCCAGCGCGCCCATGGTCCGCCCCAGCGCCACTACATGCCAGCCGGTCGCCGCCAGATGCTCGGCCAATGCGGCGCCGAGGCCACGTGACGCGCCCGTGATGAGGGCAATCTTCTTGTCGGTCTGTGTGCTCATGCCGCCTCTTAAGCGGCTTGCCGCGCGAAAGGCAAGAGATGCAGCCATGCAACGCATGGTTTCCGATCTGACAGGTCATCGGCGGAAATCCGCTTGACTCGAATCTCTTTGTGTCGCGCTGTTGAAGACTGTTCGGATTTTCAACGGTGAAATTAAAATCGGGGGACCAGATGCTGCGCAAACTCGCTGCCACGATGCTTGCCGCATTCATGCTGATCTGGCCTGCACAGCAGGCGGTCGCCGACCGCCTTGTCGCGCGGGTCAGCCTCAGCGGGCAGGTGATGCATGTCTATCATCATGGGCAACTGCTGTATGTATGGCCGGTCTCGACCGCGCGCTCGGGCAAGATCACACCGACAGGACAGTGGCGCCCGCAATGGCTGTCACGCAATCATCGCTCCAGCCGCTACAACAATGCACCCATGCCATATTCCGTGTTCTATTCCGGCCATTATGCCATCCACGGCACCAATGAGATCAATCGCCTGGGGCGCCCTGCATCTGCGGGTTGTGTCCGCCTCCACCCTGATAATGCACGCAAATTCTTCGATATGGTGCGCGCCGAGGGGATGGAGCAGACCCGTGTGATCGTGGTGCATTAGGCCACTTTTCTGGATGAGTCCCTGTTGCAACAGCCGCGCCCCATCATATGGGGTACGATCTTTCGCACTACCCAATCCCTCGCGGTTTGCCTATATTCATTGCTAATGAGCGATAAGGCAAACCGAGGGAGAGGGCATGCGCTGTCCGTTTTGTGGCAATACCGACACGCAGGTGAAGGACTCGCGTCCTGCCGAAGACCATGGCGCCATCCGGCGGCGGCGCTTCTGTCCGGCCTGTGGCGGGCGGTTTACAACCTATGAGCGCGTGCAATTGCGCGACCTTGTGGTGATCAAGACAAATGGACGGCGTGAGGCCTTCGACCGCGAGAAGCTGGAGCGCTCGATCCGCATCGCGATGCAGAAACGCCCGATCGAGCATGAGCGTATCGACCAGATGATCTCGGGCATCGTGCGGCGGCTGGAGAGCCTTGGCGATACTGACATCCCCTCGAATATGATCGGCGAGATTGTGATGGAAACGCTCGCGCGGATCGACACTGTAGCCTATGTCCGTTTTGCCAGTGTTTACAAGAACTTCCAGGAAGCTGATGATTTCGACAAATTCGTCTCGGAGCTGCGCCCCGAGGCGAAAGCCGCTGACTGAGACTTGAGCGCCGAGGCTGATCGCCGCTTCATGCGCCTTGCCATCGCGCTGGGCGAACGGGGGCTGGGTCGGGTCTGGCCGAACCCGGCTGTCGGCTGTGTGATCGTCCGCAAAGGCCGCGTTCTGGCTCGTGGCTGGACACAACCCGGCGGGCGCCCCCATGCCGAGGCCATCGCGCTCGCGCGATGCGATGCGCGCGGCGCGACCGCTTATGTCAGCCTCGAGCCTTGCGCGCATCACGGCAAGACCCCGCCCTGCGCAGAGGCGCTGATCGGTGCGGGTGTGGCGCGCGTGGTCACGGCGCTGACCGACCCGGACCCGCGCGTAGCCGGGCGCGGGCATGACATGCTGCGCGCTGCGGGCATTGAGGTGGTCGAGGGCGTCGAGGCCGAGGCGGCAGCGCGCGCGCAGGCAGGGTTTCTGATGCGCGTGCGTGAGGGGCGGCCGATGGTGACGCTCAAGCTCGCGCTTACGCTCGATGGTCGGATTGCCACTGCCACAGGTGAAAGCCGCTGGATCACCGGCCCCGAGGCCCGCCGCGCCGTCCATGGTTTGCGCGCCTCGCATGACGCGGTTCTGGTCGGTGCAGGCACCGCCCGCGCCGATGACCCGGATTTGCGGGTGCGGGCCCTGGGCGTTGCGCATCAGCCCGTGCGGGTGGTGGCCAGCGCGCGGCTCAACGTGCCATCCTCGGGGCGGTTGGGCGCCAGCGCGCGCGAGGCCCCTGTCTGGCTGGCGCATGCGCCAGAGGCACCTGCCGAGGCGCAGACGGCATGGGCGGGCACCGGGGCCGAACTGATCGCCTGCCCGGATACGGGCGAGGGGCTGGACATGGCAGCGATGCTGCGCGCGCTGGCCGCGCGCGGGCTCACCCGGGTGTTCTGTGAGGGGGGCGGGGCTTTGGCCGCCGCTCTGCTGCGGGCCGATCTGGTCGATGAGTTGGTCGTTTTTTCAGCGGGCAAGCTCATCGGTGCCGAAGGCCGCGCGGGTGTCGGACCGCTGGACCTGAGCGCGCTCGCGAGCGCGCCGCGCTTTGACCTGGCCGCACTCCGCACCGTCGGGAGCGACGTGCTGCAACACTGGCATCGCGTGCTATCGCCAAAATGATGAATGTCGGTGAATAAAAATCTGCCTTGTCTGTCACAGCAGGGTTACGCTCCCTTAACTCGGTTTTGCTAGCCAAGGCGTAGCACGCCATTCGGGCGCGCCCGTCTTGAACAGGAGCCTGCAACCCGTGGCTGCTATCCCCACCTTGATGCGACAGCCGCCTCCCCGGTCGCGGCATGACAACCCGCTGCGCGTTTTGCATTACAATTGGGTCGATCCTGACGATCTTGCCGGGCGGGGCGGTGGTGTGCGCAGCTATATGCGCGCGCTTGTCGCCGAACAGCGGCGCATGCCGGGGTATGATGTCACCACGCTTGCCTCGGGTCTGCGGCATGACCTTCGCCAGCGCCCGCCACGCTGGCAGCAGATCCGCAGCGGGCATTATGAGATCGTGAATGCCCGCCCGCTGGCCCCGTCACAGGCAGATTTCGCCTCTCCGGCCCAGCTCCACCACGCCGCGACAGAGGCCGCCTTGACCGATTTCCTGCGCGCGACGGGCCCCTATGATGTGGTGCATTTCCATACGCTCGAAGGGCTGCCTGCGCGGGCGCTGGAACGGGCAGCGCAACTCCCGGGGCAGCGCATTATTCTCAGCCTGCACAACCATCATCCCTTTTGCCCGCAGGTGAACCTCTGGTGGCGCGAGACCGCCCATTGCATCGATAATGCAAAGGGCGCGCGCTGTCGCAGTTGCTTGCCATTCACGCCGAACCCCCACTCGGTACGTCGGGCGTATCAACTCGAGACACTCTGCGCGCGCGGGGGCTTCGGAGCAGGCCATTGGCTGCACGATCGGCTGTTGCGTCCGGGGCTGCGTCGTGGCTGGCAGCTTGCCAGACGGTTTCTCCGCCGTAATGCCACGCCCGCGCTGCCGGGCCCCGAAAACGCATTGCGCCTGCGCCGGGGGCAGATGGTGACACTCATCAATGCCCACTGCACCCGCGTTCTCGCCGTCTCGGCGCGGACAAAGGCGATGGCGCAGGGCTTCGGCCTCGACCGGGTCGAGACCCTCTATATCGGCACGCCGCATGCCCATCACTGGGCGCGCAGCAAGCCGCGAGTCTGGCCCGATCATTTCAGCCCCGCGCGCCCGCTAAGGCTTTGCTATCTGGGCTATATGCGCGCCGACAAGGGTTTTCCCTTCCTGCTGCAGGCCCTCGCAGCGCTGCCCGCAGCGCAGGCGGCGCGGGTTCATCTGACTGTCGCGGCGAGGCGCGGTTCGCCGGAAATGATGGTGCAGATGGCCGCACTGCGCGGCCATCTGGCCGCGCTTGACTGGCGTGATGGCTATGTGACGGCGGAGCTCGACGGCATTCTGGCGCAGGCCGACCTCGGTGTTGTCCCCTCGCTATGGGAGGACAATCTGCCCCAGACCGCGCTTGAGATGCATGTGCGCCATATACCGCTGATCACCTCGGACCGGGGCGGGGCGCAGGAATTGGGCGGCACGGCGCTGCTGCGTTTCCGCGCGGGCGATGTGGATGATTTCGCCGCCTGTCTCGCGCGCGTGTTGGAGGGCGACATCGACCTGCGCGCCTATTGGGCGGGCGCGCTGCCTCCGCAGGACATGGCGCAGCATGCGCAGGCATTACACGAGCATTACGAGGCAATGCATGAAGGCACTGATCCATATCGGGATCCCGAAATCCGGCACCTCGTCGATCCAGGCCTTTCTGGCAATGAACCGGGCGGCGCTGGCAGAGCAGGGGCTGCTCTATGCCCCGTTCAACCCGGCATTCGGCAGTCAGTTTGAATTGCCCGTCACCGCACTGGAAGCCTGCGGGTGCGAGATCGCGCCCGATCTGGAGCGGCGGCGCCTCGGCTTTCGCAACCCCAATGACCAGCGCGCCTATGTTGCGGAATATGCCCGGTTTCTGGAGGCGCGCCTCTTGGCGACTGAACTGCCGCATTTCATCGCATCGAGCGAGCATATCCAAGCCTGGCTCACCACTCGTGAGCGGATCGCGGCGCTGGATGAGTTCCTGCGCGTGCGGTTTTCGCAGGTGACCTATCTGCTCTATCTGCGCTCACAGGAAGAACTGATCACGAGCGGTTATTCCGAGGCCATCCGCCGCGGCGCGCGGCACGACTTTGCCACGCATCTGGATCGACATGGAAAGATCGACCATTGGCGGGCGCTGAAACGCTGGCTCGAGGTTGTCAGTCGCGACCGTTTGGAGCTTCGGTTGATGACGCGTGATGCGCTCGTCGGGGGCGATCTGTTGCAGGATTTCTGTGCCGTCGCCGGGATCGACCTGACCGGGCTGAAACATCCGCCGCGCGTGAACACTTCGCTGACGCAGGAAGAGATTGCTTTGCGGCGCAGGCTCAATGCTGTTCTGCCGGTTCAGGCGCGCTCAGGCGGCCTGAACCCGCTTTACACCAGCGCTTTGCGCTTGTTGCGCCCGCTCTTTCCGGGGCAGGGACGGTTGCGTCTGACCGGCGCGCAGGTTGCAACCCTGCGAGCGCGTAACCACGAAAGCAATGAGAAAATTCGCAAACGCTTCTTCTACCACCGAGAGGCGTTGTTCTGAGTGATGCGGTTGTCTGAGCCTTGCGGCCGGGTGAGTGACGGATGGGGATTGCGAATGCGATCAGGGTGTTGACGGGCTCTGTCGGCGTAGCAAACCGCCTGATTGGGAACTTCCCCGGCCAAAGACCGTCATTTGCCGTGTCCGGTGGCATGAAAAAGGTGTTTGCACGGTGCGGGGGGTCCGCTGGCCAAGTATCAGCCGCAGCGAACGTGCAAGCGCAAGACCGGGCGGGGGCGGGGCGAGGCCGAAGCGTCGCTGTGTGAGGCCAGCGCCAAGCGCGATGCGCAGACGCGCGGCGCGGCTGGGCGTTTCGGCGAGCCGCGCCTGTGCCAGATGGGCAAAGACCGCGGCGCGGGCAGGCGGTGTCAGGGGTGTCGCCTGCATCGCGACTGCGAGCGTGTCGAACGCATAGGCCGGGCGCGGGGCCGGCGTCATCAGCTTGTCTGCCAGCGCCGCGACCCCGCCTCCGTCCGGGCAAAACCGATGAGAGAGCCAAGCCATAGCGACTGGCTCGGGCAGGACGGCGAGCGCTTCGATCTTGGCGGGGCGCAAGTCGGCCAGTGCCTCGCGGCGGATCAGCATCATGGCCGGATCGCAGGCGACGATTCCGGACTGTGCGGTCAGCCCGGAATCACGCTCGGGGAGGAGGGCGACCAGCAGAGCGCGTTTCTGCCGCGCATGCAGCACCATGCGCGCGGCCCAGTCGGGCGCGGGGCAGTCGCCCGCGCGGAGCATGGCGACCCATGGCGACTGAGCCCGAGATGCTGCCGCGAGGCGCGCGGAGAAGCCTGCCGCCGGGACGCGGATGACCTCGGCCAGCGGAAGGGTCTGCGCAGCAAGTGCTGCACTTGTGAGGCGAGCTTGCGGCGCATCGGCATCAGCGAGGATGACGCTCAGCCGCATCTCGGGGTCGAGCGTGGGGGCGGGCGCGGCGGCGATGTCGGGCGCGTCGGCCGGATCCCAGCGCCAGCCCTGTTCGGCGAAAAGCTGGGCGGCTTGAGTCAGGAAGCGCGCCCGCTGCGCGGGCGCGGGGCCCATGCGCAGCCGCTCCTCCACCGCCCGTGTGGCGAGGCGTGAGAGCCCTGCGCGCTGCCGGGTCAGACCCCTGGGCGCGACGATCCGCGCCACCTCACGCAGCCGGTCGAGATGCTGCAGCATGCGATCATCAGCCAGCGCAGTGATCTGCCCGGCGCGCCCCTGCGCGTAGCGGTAGAGCGGATGCGGCAGGTATTGGATGCGGCGCGCGCGGCAGGCGAGTTCCCAGAAAAACGGGTGATCCTCATAAAGCGCGCCCTCGCGAAAGCGGGTTTCAGCGATGAAATCGCGCCGGTAAAGCTTGTTCCAGGCCGAGGGGAACAGCGCGGCGATGTCGCAGGCATCCATCAGCGGCAGCCAGCGTTCCTGCCCCTGCGGCGCAGGCGCGCCGTGGATGGCAGAATGCACAACCGTGTGCTCATCAGGCCAGATTATCGACAGCGCGGAGGCCGTCCATGGCGCGCCGCTGCGCATCAAGGCGTCATGGTGATCGCGCAGGAAATTGGGCTCGTAGCGGTCATCGCCATCGAGAAAAGCGATGGCGGCGCCGCGCGCGCGATCCAGCCCCAGATTGCGCACAGCAGACAGGCCGCGCGGCGCGGATGTGATGAGACGGAACCGCCCGTCGCCCGCAATGGCGCGTAGCGCGGCCGCGCCGGTGCCATCGGTAGAGCCATCATCAATCACCAGCGCCTCGAAATCGGGGAAGCTCTGCGCGCGCAGCGAGGCGATAGCCCCGCCGACGAACGCGGCGAGGTTGTGACAGGGCAGGATGACCGAAATCGCGGGTGGGCTGTGCATCTGGGGCTGTTGGCTGACGGGGCTGTCTGGCCAGTCTAGCGGCCCGGCGTAAATGCGCCGTAAAGCCGAGCGCCTGTTTTTCGGGCAGTTTTGCTTCCGCTTCTTTACAATCCGGCATGACCTGTCTTTGATGAGACAAAGCAAGGGAGTTTCCGCCGGATGTCCGAGGCGTATTTCAACGAGATGTATGATGGCAATGGGTTGCGCCCGCCCTATCAGGGGCTCGAGGGCTGGTATCAGGACATGCCGACCGAGTTCCGCGCCTTCAAGCAGGCCGAGGCCGAGGACCTGTTTCGCCGCTTCGGCATCACTTTCGCGGTCTATGGCGATGGCGGCGACCCCGACCGTCTGATCCCGTTCGACATGTTCCCGCGTGTCTTTGCCGCAGATGAATGGCGCAGGCTGGAGCGCGGCATCAAGCAGCGCGCGCGGGCGCTCAATGCATTCCTCTCGGATGTCTATGACCGGGGCGAGATTATCCGCGCGGGCCGCATCCCGGCCGATCTGGTCTATCGCAACGAGGCCTATGAGATCGCTGTTGCCGGGTTTCGCCCGCCGCTTGGTATCTTCAGCCATATCGTGGGGATCGATCTGGTGCGCACGGGGGCCGATCAGTTCTATGTGCTGGAGGACAACTGCCGCACGCCCTCGGGCGTCTCCTATATGCTGGAGAATCGCGAGGTCATGATGCGGATGTTCCCGCATCTGTTTCAGGAAAACCGCGTCGCGCCCGTGGATAATTACGCGCGGCTTCTGAAACGCACGCTGGCTTCGGTCGCGCCTGCGAAATGCGACCGCGATCCGAATATCGTGATCCTGACGCCGGGGCATTACAACTCGGCATATTACGAACATTCCTTCCTCGCCGATCTGATGGGGGTGGAGCTGGTCGAGGGGCAGGATCTGTTCGTCGAGGGCGATTTCTGCTGGATGCGCACCACGCAGGGGCCGCGCAAGGTCGATGTGATCTATCGCCGGATCGACGACGCCTTCCTTGATCCGCTGTGTTTCCGCCCCGATTCGAGCCTTGGGGTGCCGGGGCTGATGAATGTCTATCGCTCGGGGGGTGTCACGATCTGCTCGGCGCCCGGTGCAGGCGTGGCCGATGACAAGGCGATCTATACCTTTGTGCCCGAGATGGTGCGTTTCTACCTTGGCGAGGCGCCGATTCTGGAGAACGTGCCGACATGGCAATGCGCCAAACCCGATGAGTATAAATACGTGCAGGAACATCTAGCCGAACTGGTGGTCAAGGAGGTGCATGGCTCGGGTGGTTATGGCATGCTGGTCGGGCCGAAAGCGGACAAGGCGACGATCGAAACATTTGCCGCCAAACTGGCCGAAAACCCTGGCAACTATATCGCTCAACCCACGCTCGCGCTCTCGACCTGCCCGACCTTTGTCGAGGAAGGTATTGCGCCGCGCCATGTCGATCTGCGCCCTTATTGCCTTGTCGGGCGTGATGTCGAACTGGTGCCGGGTGGTCTGACGCGTGTGGCGCTGACCGAGGGCTCGCTGGTTGTGAACTCGTCTCAGGGCGGGGGCGTCAAGGATACCTGGGTCATCGCGGAGGAATGAGATGCTAAGCCGCACTGCCGCGAACCTCTACTGGATGACGCGCTATCTGGAACGGTCCGAGACCACGGCCCGACTGCTGGATCTGGGCTTTCGCAATGCGCTTCTGCCCAATACGGGCGGGGGGTTCCGCAACGAATGGAGCGCGATCCTGCAAAGCAAGGGCACATTGCAGAATTTCACCGAGAAATATGGCGATCTGAAACAGCGCAATGTCGAAAGCTTCCTGTTCTTCGACATGGACAATCCGTCCTCCGTAGCCTCGTGCATCACATCGGCGCGCGAGAATGCGCGCATCGTGCGCACGGCGCTGACAACGCAGGTCTGGGATGCGATCAACACCAGCTTTCAGGAACTCAAGGAGTTGATGCGGCGCGAACGTTCCTCTCTGGAGGTGCCCGAACTGACCGACTGGAGCCTGCGCACCGCGGCGCAGATCCGCGGGGCCATCGAGGCCACACAATTGCGCAATGATGGCTATCGCTTCATGAATCTGGGCTACGCGGTTGAACGCGCGGACAACACAGCGCGGCTTCTGGATGTGAAGTATTATGTCCTGCTGCCCTCGGTCGCCTATGTCGGCTCGGGGCTGGACAATTACCAGTGGACGACGCTTTTGCGCGCGCTGTCGGCGCATCGGGCCTATAACTGGGCCTATGGCGGCGAGTTGAGCGCGGCGCAGATCGCGCATTTCCTGATCCTGAACCCGAAATTCCCGCGTTCGCTTCTGTCCTGCAGCCTGGAGGTGAATGAGCATCTCGACCATCTGGCGCGGATGTATGACCGCGCCACCCCGGCGCAGGAGGCCGCGCGCAAGCTCTTGGGCGAATTGGCCGAGGCGCAGATAGAGGATGTTTTCGACGAAGGGCTGCACGAATTCCTGTCGCGGATGATTTCCGAGAATGCGGGGCTCGGGCAATGCATTCAGGACCAGTATCTGACCGGAGAGGCACGATGATCCTGACCGTGCTGCACAAGACCCGCTATGAGTTCGCGACCCCGGTTGGTGGTATCATTCAGAGCTTGCGGCTGACTCCGGCGCGCTGCGAGGGGCAGAAGATCGTAAACTGGTCGGTCGATGTACCCGGTGCTGTCATCGGCGAATTGTTCTCCGACGGGGCAGGCGACCACATCCAGACTGTGTCGCTGCGCAACCTGACAAGTACCGTCGAGGTCAATGTCAGTGGCAAGGTCGAAACGCGGGATACGGCCGGCGTTTTGCGCGGCCATCGCGAGCGTGTGCCGCCACGCGCCTATATGCGCAACACCCCGCGCACCGAACCGAACCGTGCAATCCGTGAATTGGTCGAGGATACGCTTGCCGTTATGGGAACGGCCTCTGCTCTGGACCGCGCCCATGCGCTTGCCTCTGCTGTTCACAAGGCACTGCCCTATACTCCTGGCGCGACCCATGCGCATACCACCGCTGCCGAGGCGATGAATGAAGGTTTGGGGGTCTGCCAGGATCATACCCATGTGATGATCGCCTGCGCGCATCTGGCCGGGCTGCCCGCGCGCTATGTGTCGGGTTATTTGAACGCGACAGAGGACGGATCGCCCCATGAGGCCAGCCATGCCTGGGCTGAGATCTACATCGACGGGCTTGGCTGGGTCGGCTTCGATGCCTCAAACGAGTCCTGCCCGAACGATCACTACATCCGCCTTGGCTCAGGGCTGGACGCACAGGATGCCGCCCCTATTCGCGGGCTGGTTCTGGGTGGGGCCGAAGAGTCGCTGGACGTCACTGTCGTGATCGAGGCACAGCAACAATGAGACTCTCGCAGTTGCATTGCGGCACAATCAGCCTCGGGTCTGCCTGTATGTGGAAGGGCGCGCGATGACCTATTGCGTGGGCTTGCGGCTCAAGGCCGGGCTGGTTCTGCTGTCGGATACCAGGACCAATGCCGGGCTCGACAATATCTCGACCTATCGCAAGATGTTCACCTTCGAGGAACCGGGTGAGCGAGTCATCGTGATGATGACGGCGGGCAATCTCTCGGTGACACAGACCACGCTCGCGCGCCTGCAAGAGGCGATTGACGATGTCGATGCCACGCATGACAGCTCGATCATGAAGGCCGAGACCATGCTGGATGTCGCGACCATTGTGGGCGATATGCTGTCGCGCGTGACATCCGAGACGCGGGAACGGATGGACCGTATGACGCAGGCCGCCAATGCCTCGATGATTGTTGCGGGGCAGCGAAAGGGCGGCGAGATGCGACTGTTTCTGGTCTATCCCGAGGGCAATTTCATCGAGGCGACCGAGGACACGCCGTATCTGCAGATCGGCGAGCATAAATACGGCAAGCCGATCCTGGACCGGGTGATCACGGTCGACACACCGCTGGCCGATGCCAAGAAGGCCGCGCTTCTGTCGATGGATTCGACGCTTCGCTCGAATCTCAGCGTCGGAATGCCGCTCGATCTGGTGGTGATCGAGGCCGATACAATGCGCATTGCCGAGGCGCGGCGGATCAGTGCCAATGACGAGGAGTTCGCCGCGATGTCGGCGGCCTGGTCACAGGCATTGCGGGATGCGTTCACGCAGATCGCGTGATCTGTATCGGGCTGGTAAAAGCGCTCGCTCAG
>SLJW01000264.1 GCA_007134865.1 Paracoccaceae bacterium
ACCGCGCGCGCTGGCCGCAGCCGATGATGAAGAGACCGAAGCGACCGAGGCCACCGAGGCCGCAGAGGAATAAGCCCCGCAACGGTCATGCTATCCAAAGGGACGCCCGCAAGGGCGTCCCTTTGCCTTTCAGGCTTCCGTGCCAATGCGTCGGACTACCAGTGTCGTGCCGACCGATCCTTTCGCACAATAGACCATGTCATTGCGCCGCAAGCCGTCGAGCACCCGCGCGACTCCGGCATCGCCGTAGACTTTGGGATGGATCTCGATGATCACAAGCCGCAGCTGATCCGGCAAATCGGTCTCGAACAGCACAAGCTCTCCGCCCTCTATATCGCAGGTCAGAACGGTGGCCCCTGTCTCGCGCAGCAGATCGGACAGGCGCAGCGCGGGCACCTCCAGCGCGGCGCGGTAGCGCTTATCGCCCGCGCGCAGGATAGACGAGGCCCAGAACTGCTTGCGCGCGGCAAACCGCACATGCGGACTGCCATGGCTTTCGGGAACGGCCGCACCCCAATGCACGTGCCCGCCCGTGATCCCGTTGCGCAGCAGATTGGCGCGGGCAACCTCGACCATATCGGGCAGCGCCTCGACCCCGGTGACGGCCTTGCCCCCGGCGATGCGTCCGGCCAGGCAGGCCATGTAACCGGTCCCGGAACCCAGATCGAGCAGCCGGTCTTGAGGCGTGAAATGCCGCGCCAGCGCGCGGGCCTCGTCGCGCTCGAAACTGCCACGCTCAAGCGCCAATTGCACGCGCGCGCCAAGGTTCTCGGGCGGAATATCAAGCGAGATATCGCCAAGCTGGAAGACCGGCACCTGCCTCAGCCCCGGATCGTCTGGACCGAGGTGAACACCTCGAGTTCCGGCGGGCCGAGATAGATACTGCCGTGATCACGCACGCCCTTGTGCGAGCCGCGGAAATTCTGCGACCGTGCCCAGCCGTCAAAGGCTGCCTTGTCGCGCCAGAGCGTGTGCGAGAGATAGAGCGTGTGCTCTGCGGTACTCTCGCCCCGGAACAGGTGGAATTCGACGAACCCCTCCATTTCGGGCAGCTTGCTCTCGCGCGAGGTCCATATCTCCTCAAAGGCCGCTTCCTGCCCCGGGCGCACCTTGAAACGGTTGATGGTCAGATACATGCATCCTCCAGACTGTCGTCGGTAACATAACCGGGGTGCCCGCGCGTGCAAGCCGGTGCTTTTCACGCCCTGCGCGTCCCGCTATGCTGCAGCGCAATAGAAAAGGGCAATGCCATGAAACTCTTTGCAGGTCTGGGCAATCCGGGCGCGCGCTATGCCGCCAACCGGCATAATATCGGCTTCATGGCGCTGGACCGGATTGCCGCCGATCACGGTTTCGCGCCATGGCGGTCGAAATTTTCGGCCGAGATCAGCGAAGGGCGGCTCGGCTCGCAAAAGGTTGTGCTGCTCAAGCCGCAGAGCTTCATGAACCGCTCGGGCCAGCCTGTGGGCGAAGCCATGCGCTTCTTCAAGCTCTCCCCCGAGGATCTGGTCGTGTTTCATGACGAACTGGACCTCGCGCCGGGCAAGATGCGGCTCAAACAGGGCGGCGGGCATGCGGGCCATAACGGGCTGCGTTCGATCCACGACCATATCGGCCCCGACTATGCCCGCGTGCGACTGGGGATCGGGCATCCGGGCCACAAGGACAAGGTAGCGCCCTATGTGCTCTCGGATTTCACGAAAGCCGATGCGGATTGGCTGGAGGCGCTGTTGCGTGGCGTCTCGGACGGAGCCGAGGCGCTGGCCGCGGGCGATAACGCACGTTTCGCCAATGCCGTTGCACTGCGCACCAACCCGCCGCGCAAGACGCCGGCGCCCAAGCCCGAAGCGTCTCGGGCGGCACCGCCTGAACCCGCTGAGCCCGACACGCGCAGCCCCTTGCAGAGGCTGATGGACCATTTCCGGTGAGCTTTGCCGCCCATGCCCGCGCGCAGGCCGAGGCCTGCGCCGCGCTGGGCTCACCTTTCACCGCGCGGCTGTTGCGCCTTGCCGCAGAGCGCCTCGCACCTGGCAGCGCGGTCGCCGACAGGCTCCTCACCTGGCCCGAGGCGCGGATGCGGCCCGACGCGGCTGCCCTGCGCCTGGCCGGTGCGCTGCACTATCTGGTGCTCACCGATACCGCCCCGGCGCTAAAGCGCCTCTATGCCGACCCGCCCGCGGGCGACGCCCTGTTCTGGCAGGTGATCGACGAGGCACTTCACACGCATGAGGCCGCCATCCTCGCCATGCTCGACAGCGCCCCGCAGACCAATGAAGTCGCCCGCTCGGCCGTGCTGATCGCCGCTGCGCATTGGCTAAGCGCGCGTATGCGGCTGCCATTGGTGCTGTCAGAACTCGGCGCCAGTACCGGGCTGAACCTGCTCTGGGACCATTACGCGCTGGAGGTCAGCGGGCAGCATTACGGCCCGCCGGCGCCAGTGCTGACGCTCCGGCCAGACTGGCGCGGCCCCCTGCCCCCGCAAGCGACGCCTGTGATCCTGTCCCGCGCGGGCGTGGACCTGAACCCGCTCGACCCGCTGCGCGACCGCTTGAGGATGCTGGCCTATATCTGGGCGGATCAGCACGCGCGGCACGCGCGCAGCGCCGCCGCGCTTGATCTGGCCGCGCAGCTTCGCCCCGCAGTGGCCCGGGGCTGCGCCATCGACTGGCTGCAGCACCGGCTGGCGCAGCCCGGCCCGGGCTGTCTGCATCTGGTCTGCCACACTGTGGTCTGGCAATATCTGACGCCAGAGGCACAGGCGCGCGGGCAAAACCTGCTCGCCGAGGCGGGTGCTAGGGCCAGTGCCGACGCGCCGCTGGCGCATCTGGCGATGGAAGATGACGGCCAGCGCCCCGGTGCCGGGCTGCGGCTGCATCTGTGGCCCGAAGATGAGGTCATCGCTCTGGGCCGCGCCGATTTTCATGGCCGCTGGGTGGATTGGACAGCCCCACCAACTTGAATTGCGGCA
>SLJW01000050.1 GCA_007134865.1 Paracoccaceae bacterium
CAGTGTTTCTCGCATAGCGTGCCTGTGTATGCTGTCCTTACTCCCCATCGCCATCATAGCGCTGATATCGCCTTGTGCCTTCCCCTCCTTAGGTCGCATGCGCGTTTTGATGGTTTCGAGCAGCAGCCAGGCCGGTTCTCCATCGCAATCGACAGCCAGAGCCCAATGCCATTTCTCGCCCTTCTCCGAGGAACTCGTCAGCGGAATATCAGATTCGCAAGACGAGCATCTCACCAATGATGATACCACCCACCATGCGCCGAGGACCAAACAGCTAGGCCGGAGCTTGGCGAGAGCATAATCCTGCGCATTTGCTGAGTGCGCGTTGTCCAAGACCTATGAGTGCCGAAGAAATTCCATGCATAAAAAATAATGACAACCTGTCGCATACATGCCACAGTTTGGGTCTTGACCTGAGCAGCTTTGGAGGAGAGCCAGCCCATGCCCAAGACACCATCCCGCCACAGACTTTTGTTATCCGCCCTTTTGGTTGCGCCAATTCCCCTTGCTGCCAATAGCTCCGATCATGAAACTGACATGGTCGAACTGGGTCGCGCCCTTTTCAATGACGTGAACCTGTCAGCAGAGGGTTTGCATTCCTGTGCAACCTGTCACCCGACAACAATGGGTCTGGAGGGGCACACAACCAACAACACCTATATCGGCCTCGACATTGTAGAGGATGGTGCGGAGGGCGGTCGGTCGACGCCGACGCTCTGGGGTGCCTATCACCGCACACAATGGGGCTGGGCCGGTCTGCCCACCATCGAACAGAACATCCGCGGGATCATCGTCAACCGCATGCGTGGGCCTGAGCCAAGCGAAGAACAGCTTGCCGCCCTTACAGCGTTTATAATGTCGCTACCCCTGCCAGAGACTCCGTTCGTCGATGAGGAGGGCACACCCGTGGCCGATGCGCCCGAAGACGTGCAGCGGGGCTTTGAGTTGTTCTACGAGGCCGGATGCAATTCCTGTCACATGCAGCCAGGGATGGAATCGACTGCTGTCTATGATGTCGCGGGAGTCGAAGTGAAAGTCCCCTCGCTCTGGGCCGTTCAGCACACGGGGCCCTGGTTCCATGACGGGCGCTATGACGCGCTTGAGGATGCTGTGCGTACCATGTGGGTCTATCAGGCCGACCGCATCGGCGAGCCCTCTACACCTACCGATGAGCAACTCGCCGACCTCGTCGCTTATCTCGAGGCGCTCTGACGGTCTGGGGCGACGCGGTCATGCATCGTATCGAGTCGCCCCCCGCCTTGCCGCGTTGACCGGGGTTTTCAACAGTGCCGTCTGATGCGCGCGCTGCTCGCACCCTGCGCGCGGACAGATGCGGCAATTGATACCAATGGGTGTCGGCGCCGCCCCCTGGAGTGCGATGCCCTCGCTGTAGCCGATTTTCGGCGCATATTCGATGGTGCAGCCCATCGCAACGGCCAGCCGGTTGTCCTGCCCACGGCGCTCGAACGTGGGGCGATCCACGGTTCGGGCGAAGACGAAAAACTGCGAGGCATCAGGCATCTCGACCAGTTGCGAAACAATTCGGCCCGGCAGGCGAAAGGTCATATGCACATCGAGCTTGGGGCATGCACCGCCATATTCCGCGAGATGAAAATCGGTCGCATTGAAGCGCTTGGTCACATTCCCTGCCTTGTCGATGCGCAGGAAGAACAGCGGCACCCCCTGCGCACCTTCGCGTTGCAGCGTCGTGGCGCGGTGGCAGGCTTGCTCGAAACTCACACCGAAGCGGGTCGCCAGATGGTCGAAATCATATTTTGATGCCCGCGCTTCGGCGAGAAAGGGATCATAGGGCATAAGCGCGGCGGCGGCGAAGTAATTGGCGAGTTCCACCAGACAACGCGCGCGGCCTTGCTGGTCGTCAATACCGGCACTGTCGAGCAGCCCGTCCAAGACTTTGCGATGCTCGATAAGGCCCAGCACATGCACCAACTGGAAGACACGATTCGGATGGTCGAGCGCTTCGGACAGCAGCACTTCGGCGCGACTGTCATCATAATGACGCAGCGTGCGAGGCAAGTCACCGACCTGCACCACGCGTACCGCTATATGGTGACGACTGCGTAGCCGTTCCTTCAGCGCAGCATAGAAATCATCTGTCGATGGCGCGTTACCTTTGCCCCAGAGCCCAGCGGCTGCCTGTTCCAGCGCAGGGAAATGATTGCGCTGGCGGCGAAAGAAGTGATGCACCGCGCCTTCGGGGCTGGCGCTCACGATCGGCTCATGCTCGCCCGGCTGCGCGGCGAGGGCAAGTAACTGGTCCGTAGCGTTCTGATAGGCGCGGTGCAAGCGCAGGAAGGCATCAATCAGGGTGGGCGTGTGCGTCTGAGCGCTCCGCAATTCGTGCAGGTCGGGCCTTGCATCGTCAAACAACGGGTCATGCAGCACCCCGCGCAGATCGGCCAGTTGCGCGCCAGACCCCTCATCCGAGAGATCGTGCCAGTCCACGCCGTATTGCTCCATCAGCTTGAGCAGGATGGCGACCGAGACCGAGCGTTGATTATTCTCCAGAAGGTTCACATACGCCGCAGAAATACCAAGCCTTTTGGCCATTGCGCTTTGCGTTTCAGCTGCCTCCTGGCGCAGGCGACGCAAGCGCGGGCCGATGAATGTCTTACGCATGGGCAGCACCTTTCCTCCGATGTTAAATTTACATTGTAACAGAATCCAAACTTTGTAAATCTTCGCAGTTACAGCAGAACCCGGTTTCATTCGCAGCATGCCCTCTGCCTCTGCCATAGACAGGCATCGAACGGAGGAATCGACCATGCAGACCGGCACCGCTCATCTTTTCATCCCCGGCCCGACCAATGTGCCTGCCGACGTGCAGCGCGCCATGATTGTGCCCATGCAGGATCACCGAGCACCCGATTTTGGCGGGTTGCTGGATGACGTGCGCAAGGGGTTGAAACCTGTCTTTGGCACCCGAACGGCCGAGATTGCGCTCTTCCCTGGCTCGGGCACGGCGGCGTGGGAAGCCGCAATCGCCAACACGCTGTCGCCCGGCGACAAGGTGCTGATCGCGCGCCATGGGCAATTTTCCATGCTCTGGGCGCAGATGGCACAGGCGCTGGGGCTCCGGGTTGAGGCGATTGACGTTGCCTGGGGCGCCCCCAGCCCTGTGCGTGAAATCGAGCGGCGCTTGGGCGCAGACAAATATGACGAGATCAAGGCCGTCTTCGTCACGCATAACGAGACAGCGACCGGTGTGACCTCTGATGTGGCAGGCGTGCGTCATGCGCTTGATACATGCTTCCATGACGCACTGCTGTTTGTCGATGGTGTCTCTTCCATCGGTTCGATCCCCTTCGAGATGGATGCCTGGGGCGTCGATCTGGCGATTGCGGGCACGCAGAAGGGCCTGATGTGCCCGGCGGGGATGGGCATTCTCGCGGCCAGCCCCAAGGCGCAGGAAGCGATGGAGACCAGCACCATGGCGCGCAGTTTTCTTGACCTGCGAGCTATGCTCGGCGCGCATGAGGCAGGCTCGTTCTGTTTCACGCCACCCGCGCAACTGCTGCATGGTCTGTGCGCGGCGCTGGCCCGGTTGCAGGCCGAGGGTCTGGGCAATGTCTTTGCCCGCCATCGCCGTCTGGCCGAAGGGGTCCGCGCGGGCATCGCCGCGATGGGTCTCGAGATCGTGGCCGAGCATCCGAGCTTTGCGTCGGACACTGTGACTGCCATCCGCACGCCGCGAGATGTCGATGCGCGCGAGGTGATCGAGATTGCCCGCACACGCTACAACACGCAATTCGGCGCGGGTCTGGGCCCGCTGGCGGGCCAGGCCTTCCGCATCGGCCATCTGGGCGATCTGAACGAGGGCATGTGCCTGACCGCGCTCGGCATTGCCGAACTCTCACTGAAAGCCGCCGGTGCGCGGGTCGAGCTGGGTGCGGGGCTCGCTGCCGCTCAGACCGTTTTTGCAGCCAGTGCGCCTGCGCCCGCCTTTGCCATAGCCGCCGAATAAGGACATCCCGACATGAGCCACTCGCTTTTCCCCCTCCGCCGCCAGCGCCTGCAACGCTCGACCCTGGCGGTTCCGGCCTCTAATGTCACCATGATCGAGAAGGCCGCCCAGTCCGCTGCCGATGTCGTGTTCCTTGACCTTGAGGACGCGGTCGCCCCGCCCGAGAAAGCGCAGGCGCGTAAGAATGCCATCGCTGCACTGAACGAGATCGACTGGGAGGCCAAAGGCAAGACCGTCAGCGTTCGCATCAACGGGCTGGACACCGGTTACATGTATCGCGACGTGGTCGATATCATGGAGCAGGCTGGTGATCGCGTGCATATGCTCCTGATCCCGAAACTGGGCGTGGTGTCCGACCTCTATATGGTCGATGCGCTGGTCAACCAGATCGAGCAGGCCTGCGGGCTGACCCGCCGTGTGGGTCTGGAAGCGCTTATCGAGACGGCGCTCGGCATGGCCAATGTCGAGGAAATCGCGCGCTACGCGGCGACCTCGGACTCGCGGCTGGAGGCGCTGCATTTCGGGGTGGCGGATTACGCGGCCTCGATGCGCGCGCGGACAGTCAATATTGGCGGGCTGAATCCGGCCTATCCGGGCGATCAATGGCACGCCTCGCTGTCGCGCATGATCATTGCCTGCCGCGCATACGGGTTGCGCGCGCTTGATGGGCCGTTTGGTGACTTCAACGATCCTGATGGCTACATCGCTGCCGCCGAACGCGCCGCTGCCCTTGGGTTTGAAGGCAAATGGGCGATCCACCCGAGCCAGATTGCCATGGCCAACGAGGTCTTCAGCCCACCCGAAGCCGAAGTCCACCGCGCGCGGCGCATCATTGAAGAACTGCGCAAGGCCGAGGCCGAGGGCAAGGGGGCTGCCTCGCTCGATGGCAAGATGATCGACGCGGCCTCCGAGAAGATGGCGATGAACGTGCTCTCGCTTGCCGATGCCATCGCTGCCCGCAGCGCACCGGCGCAGGCCGCCGAATAAGGAGGAAACCCGATGGATATTCACGAACATCAGGCCAAGGATGTACTGCGCCGTTTCGGTGTGCCAGTCCCCGATGGTGGCATCGCCTTCGCCCCAGAGCAGGCTATGCACGAAGCCCGCAAGCTGGGGCTGCCCGTTGTTGTAAAAGCACAGGTGCATGCTGGGGGGCGCGGTGCCGCTGGCGGGGTGAAGCTCTGCCGGAGCGAGGCTGAGGTGAACGCCTTCGCGCTTTCGCTGCTGGGCCGCAATCTGGTCACCAAGCAGACTGACGCGCAGGGCAAGCCCGTGCATCGGCTGTTGGTGGAGCAAGCAACCGATATCGGTCAGGAACTCTACCTCGGCCTCGTCCTCGACCGCAAATCCGAACGCATCATGATCGTCGCCTCGCGCGAAGGCGGCATGGAGATCGAGGATCTGGCCGAGGAACAGCCCGACGCGCTGGTACGCATGGTCATTGACCCGGCCACCGGGCTGGTGCCATTCCAGTCGCGCGAACTGGCCTTCAAGCTGGGCATGACCGGAAACCAAATCGCGCAGTTTTCCAATGTCATGCGCGGCTGTTATCGCGCCTTTCGCGACCTTGACGCGACCATGGTCGAGATCAACCCGCTGGTGATCACTGACGCTGGCGATCTGATCGCACTCGATGCCAAGATGAGTTTCGACACCAACGCGCTCTTCCGCCGCCCCGAAGTGGCCGCGCTGCGCGATCCGGGACAGGAGGACCCGCGCGAAGATGCCGCTGCAGAACATGGGCTGAATTATGTCGGCCTTGAGGGCGATATTGGCTGCATCATAAATGGTGCGGGACTTGCCATGGCCACGATGGACATGATCCAGCTTGCCGGTGGAAGCCCCGCGAATTTCCTCGATATCGGTGGCGGTGCCAGCCCCGAGCGGGTGGTCGCAGCCTTCCGAACGGTTTTGAGCGACCCGAATGTCTCGGTCGTGCTGGTGAACATCTTCGCTGGCATCAACCGTTGCGATTGGGTGGCCTCGGGCGTGGTGCAGGCCTATCGCGAGTTGAACCTGACCCTGCCTGTCGTCGTGCGCCTCGCGGGCACCAATGTCGACGAGGGTCGCTGGATCATAAATGAGTCCGGACTGCCGCTGATTTCTGCCGATACGCTGGCCGAAGCCGCTGCGACCGCCGTCGACGCCCGCCCCCGCCAAGCCGCCTGAAGGAGCAGACCCATGGCCGTTCTCATCCAAAAAGACACTCGTATCATCATTCAGGGCATGACGGGCCGCATCGGCAAATTTCATGCCGAGGACATGATCAAGAATGGCACCAATGTCGTGGGTGGTGTGACTCCCGGTCGCGGTGGCGAAGTTGTTCTCGGCAAGCCTATCTTCAACACCGTCTCCGAGGCCGTGGCAGAAACGGGCGCCGAGGCAAGCCTCGTTTTCGTACCCCCACCCGGTGCCGCCGATGCGATCATGGAATGCGCCGAAGCGGCGCTGAAATTCGCGGTTTGCGTGACCGATGGCATCCCGTCGCAGGACATGATGAAGGTCAAGCGCTTCCTGCGCCGCTTCCCCGCCAGCCGCAAGATGCGCTTCATCGGCCCGAATTGCGCGGGCGTGATCTCGCCCGGTATCGGCTTCATGGGCATCATGCCGCCCCATATCTATCTCCCCGGTCGCGTCGGTATCGTGGGCCGCTCGGGAACGCTGGGTTATGAGGCTGCCAGCCAGATGAAGGCACTGGGGATCGGGGTTTCGACCTCGGTCGGAATCGGGGGCGATCCGATCAATGGATCGAGCTTCAAGGATATTCTGGAACTTTTCGAGAGTGACCCCGAGACTGATGCCGTGATGATGATTGGCGAAATTGGTGGCCCACAAGAGGCCGAGGCCGCCGCCTATGCCCGCGATCATATGACGAAACCAGTCGTGGCCTATATCGCCGGTCTCTCGGCCCCCAAGGGGCGCAAGATGGGCCATGCGGGCGCGATCATCTCGGCCTTTGGCGAGAGCGCGCAGGAGAAGGTCGAGATCCTCTCGGCTGCGGGCATCACAGTCGCTCCCACACCCTCGGCCATGGGCGAGACGGTCGCGAAAGTGCTTGGCGTGAGGCAAGCTGCATGAGCAAGACGCAAGGCACCCTGACTGGCGAGGCCGCGACCCCCGAACAGGCGCAGGCCTGGGTGGGCCGGGTCGAGACTCGAACCGGGGCCGTCACACCTGAGCTTGCGGGGATGGCGATGGGCGCGCTGGGGCATGACGCGGCGCCCCAACCCGCCATCCACACGGGCGCGCCCCTGCCGCTTTTGTGGCATTGGGTGGCGTTCCCCGAATTCGCGCCGATCTCCGGTATCGCGACAGATGGCCACCCCAAGCTCGGCGGCTTCCTGCCCCCCCTGCCCTTCAATCGGCGCATGTGGGCAGGTGGCAAGCTGGCGTTCAAGGGGCGCTTTGCGGTGGGCGAGGCGCTGACGAAACGCTCCGAGATCCTGAGTGTCGATTTCAAGACCGGCAGCACCGGTGACATGGCCTTTGTCCGCGTGGGCCACGACTTTCGCGGCGAAGGCGGCGGCGCGATCCGCGAAGAGCAGGACATCGTCTATCTGCCGATCCCAGACAGCTTCCGCGCGCCCCGCGCCATCCCCGCGCCTGAAGCGCCGGTTTTCAATGAACGAGTAGAGGTCGGACCTGTGCGGCTGTTCCGCTATTCGGCCGCGACCTATAACGCGCATCGCATCCATTATGACCGCGACTATGCCACCGGGGCCGAGCGCTATCCGGGGCTGGTCGTGCATGGCCCGATGCAGGCGACGCTGCTGATGGAAGCCGCGATGCGCCACACCGGGCAGACGCCCACGCGCTTCAGCTTTCGCGGCGTGCATCCAATGTTTGACGGGCATCTCGACCTGCAGGCCGAGCGCGATGGCGAATGCGCGCTCAAGCTCTGCACTGTGGCCCCCGAAGGCCACCAGGGGCTGCAAGCCCGCTTTGAATGGGAGGAATGAGCGATGGGTATTCTCAAGGGCATGCGTGTGGTCGAGGGCTCGGCCTTTGTCGCGATCCCGCTCGCGGGCATGACGCTGGCGCAGATGGGCGCCGAAGTGATCCGCTTTGACCGGATCGAGGGCGGGCTGGATGCGCAACGCTGGCCTGTGACCGATGATGGGCAGAGCCTGTTCTGGGCGGGGCTGAACAAGGGCAAGAAATCCGTCGCCGTAGACATGAAATCGCCTGCCGGGCGCGAGTTGATCACGCGCATCATCACGGCACCCGGCGACGACGCAGGGCTGTTCCTGACCAATTTGCGCGTGCGTGGCTGGATGGATCACGAGACACTGTCGCGCCACCGCGATGATCTGATCATGGTCGCCCTTCTGGGCGACCGGCACGGGCGACCTGCTGTGGATTACTCGGTCAATCCGTCTCTGGGCTTTCCGACCGCCACCGGGCCAGAGGGATCGACCGAACCCGTCGCGCATATCCTGCCCGCCTGGGATTGCATCGCGGGCAACATGGCCGTGACCGCTCTGCTGGCCGCCGAGCGGCATCGGCTGCGCACGGGCGAAGGGCAGGAAGTGCTCTTCTCGCTCAAGGACGCGGCAGCGGCGATGTTGGGCAATCTGGGCATTATCGGCGAGGTGACTGTCAACGGCACTGACCGACCCAAATGCGGCAATGCGCTTTACGGCGGCTATGGGCAGGATTTCATCTGCGCGGATGGCAAGCGGGTGATGGTGATCGGCCTGACCGACCGGCAGTGGCGCGGGCTGGTGAAGGCGACTGGCACGCAGGACGCCATCGCCGCGCTGGAGGCACGGCTGGGCGAAAGCCTTGTGCAGGAAGGCGCACGCTTCCGGCATAGAGGCGCGATCACGGAAGTGCTCGCCCCCTTCTTCGCGCAGCGTAAGGTCGAGGACTTCGCCAAGGCCTTCGACACGGGTGGCGTGACATGGTCGCAATTCCGTAGCTTCGCCGAAGCCGTACGCGAAGACCCCGATCTATCGACCGACAACCCGATGTTCCAGATGGTCAATCAGCCCGGTATTGGCAGTTATCCGACCCCGGCCTCACCGCTGAACTTCTCGGCGATCAATCGCGAGGCCCCGCAACCCGCACCTGCCCTAGGCGAACATACCGAGGAAGTGCTGGCCGAAGCCGCAGGACTGTCCTCTGGCGAGATTGGCAGGCTGTTCGACGAGGGGATTGTTACGGGCCCGCGTCTCAATGGTATCACCTTGAGAGCCGCTGAATGATCCGGTGAACGGATCGGACTCGATACCCCAGACTGTTCGCTGCCGTCGCGCGACACTCCCGAGCACGGATATTCGCTATTCAACCGCCGCGGCCAGTGTCGTGAGTGATGCAGCGTCGGTTTTGGCGACCACAACATAATGCAGGCTGTTGCTACTCCAGTACGCCAGCTTGTTTTCCGCCGCATCGGTTACCCGCAATCTATAATCCGGCTGACTTGGGTCCCGGGGTGTCATTGACACGGTGACAAGCTCGTTCTCGGGATTGCGGTAGTAGAACACCGCCACAGGCTGACCCTGAACCGTCATCAGGCGCGAGGATTCAACCTGATAGCCCAGTCGTTCCAGCTTGGGGCTCTCGATTTTGTGCTGCATCTGTTTGGACATCCACTCAAGCGCTTCGGACATCTGGTCGCCCTTGAATTCTGTGCCTTGATACGAAGCCAGCGTAACAGCACTGTGACCCGCCAGAGTTGGGGCTACGAAATAGGGGTGTGATGCAGTCGTCAGCGACATTCCCGATTCATAGAGGGAATGCGCGCCCCAGCCCGCCGCGAAAAGCACGACGCTGGCTGCAAAACGCTGCAGACCCGGTCCAAGCAGGGTTGCACGCCATTGGCGTTTCTTCAGCTTGCGGCCAAGCTCGCGCTCCAGAGACGCAATCTTGAGGCTGGAGGGCATCTCGTCCACCGTACGTCCATACTGGTGCAGCAGGTTATCGAAATGGCGCCATTGTGCGACCGCCTCGCGCGCATCCGGGTCGCGGGCAAGTCGCGCTTCGATCTCGGCCATCTGGTCCGGCGGCAGGCCGCCATCGATATAGGCCATCAGGTCCGGGTCAAGGGCCAGATCAGTTTGGTCTTGCTGTGTCATTGCTCTCCTCCTCCCTTACGTTTCAGGATCGCCAGCTTTCCCACGCCGACACCTTGCACGATCTTGCGCAAGGCCTCGCGGCCGCGACCGAGGCGCGACATGAAGGTACCAAGCGGCACATCGAGCGTGCGCGCAGCTTCGGCATAGCTCATTTCACGCAGCGAAATCAGGATGATCGGCATGCGCTGCGCCTCTGGCAGTTGGTCGAGCGCGGCAAGCACCTGTTTCAGTTCGAGACGCGTATCCTGACATTCGGTCGATACCGGCTCGGGCATCTCCGCAGCGGCCTCGGCGCGAGTCTTGGCGCGACGCAGGTCACTGACAAAGGTGTTGTGCAGGATCCGAAACAGCCACGGGCGCAGGTCCGAGCCCGGCTGAAAAGTGTCGGCCTTTGCTATCGCCTTGACTAAGGTCTCCTGCACCAGGTCATCTGCAGCAACTGGATCGCGGGTCAGAACCAGAGCATAACGGCGCAGGCTGCCGATGTGATAATGCAATTCGGTCTTGAGGCTCACCTGATTCCCCTGTGTTTACTTGGAGGACATACGCAGCCCGGCGCAGTTTAATCCAAAAAAGATTCGGTTTTTGCTTCTCGCCCGGGATGAAAGCGCGTCGCCGTGCGTTCTCTGATTGTACATAGGAGAGCGATATGGCGAATGATCTGATCATCCGGCCGCAAGTACCCGCAAAGCGGCCTGAAATAACCCTGCCGGGGTTGATCTTCGGCACCAAACCGCGGGTAATCGCGAAGCGCAGCCTGATTTATCTGGCCGCAGTCCTCGTCTTCTATTTCGGCGTGATCGGCAACCTGATGCACCGGATCGACGCCGATCTTGACTTTACCCCCCCTGCTCCGGTCGAGGGCGGCAGCCATGCGGTGAACATGGCGGAGGCTCTGATCCTGCGCGAGACGGTTGAAAACCGCTGGACCGCCAATGACCCGATCTTCTTCCCGACGGCCTTTCATGACAACATGCCGAATTATCAGCGCGGGATGATGCGCGCGATCAGCCGTTTCACCATGGAGTTGGAGAGCCAGATCGGGCGGCTACGCGGCTCTTCGGCCATCGATCGGGATCTGGAGCGCGCTGTTGGTCTGCTGCAATTCCCGACCGATGTCTGGCTGTTCGATTTCGACCAATCTTTCCTTCCAATCCAACCCGCCGACACCCAATATGAGGCTGCCGCCCGCGCCCTGCGCGCCTTCAACAGCCGCGTTTCACTGGGTATGGCCGTGTTCGAGACACGCCCGGATGCGCTGGCGATGACAGTCGAGCGGATGGCAAGTGAACTGGGCTCGCGCGCGGCGCTTGTGGATGACCATGTTAGTGGCGATGGGTTCATCATCGATTTCGTGTCCGACGATATCTTCTACTTCAACAAGGGGATGGCTTACGCGTCCTATCTGCTGCTGCGCGAATTGGGCCGCGACTTCGACGGCGTGATCCGCGCACAGGGGCTGACACGGGTTTGGCAACAGGCGTTGGACAGCCTGCGCGCGGCATCGCAGCAAAAGCCGCTGGTCGTGCTCAACAGCTCTGGTGCAAACAGCTTTCTGGCCAATCACCTGCATCTCCAGGGCTTCTATCTGAAGCGCGCCATCCTCCAATTGGATGAAATTGCCCGCGTGATCCGTGCCAACTGATCCACTGTAATCAACCTCGACTACCCCCCGGCCTTTGTGCCGGGGTTCTTTTCGCTCTTCTCCCCCTGACGCAAGCGATGCGTGGCACGTTTGAAAACAAAAAAGCCGGGTCTCTTGCGACCCGGCTCTTTCGAATTGGACATCTCTCTCATTCGGCGGCGATGGCGTGATGCCCTTCCCGGCTTTCGCTCGCATCATCCTCGACAATCCGCAGAACCTCCGAGGTAAGCTGCGCGTCACGCTCGGCACGCAGGGCCAGGTCCTCGACATCAAGCGCGAGCGTGGCGCGCGACAAACCGATGCGATTGAGCTGTCGCTCTTTCAGGCGCAGAAGCGTGGCTGTGATCATGATCATGTCACGCTCTTGCAGCCTGGCCTCGTAAGCCTTGGGTTCGCGGTGGATCAGACGACCGAAAAGGCCGATCGCGCCATTCTTGCGCCGCGACGGCGCCGGGGCTTTCGGGGCATTCGCTATCATGGACATGGGAACCTCCATCTTGTTGATACCCGAAATACGCTATGGGTGCCGGTTTCATCCCGGCCTCACGACCGCGTTACATCTTCAAGTGTTTTTTCGGTTTGATAGCGGTGTCTGGAGTAGCCAAACGGTGACGACCTTATCAGTTCAATCACTCCCGCACATGTGGCCCCGGTTCCTGCGGGAGAGCCCGGTAAACAGCGGAAACGTAGTCTTCTCAAGCCTTCCTGCGCATTCTGTTGGCGCCCTTGATTATGCAGGTCTGCCGGTAAGGCGCGAGTGAGCGCGGCACATTGATGAGGCGCCGTGCATAATGAATGGGGCATGGCGGCAAGCGCGCATGCCCGCCAGTAAATACTCTCAGCGAACCAGATGAACAGTGCAGGGTGCTCGACGCACGACCTG
Source organism: Paracoccaceae bacterium (assembly GCA_007134865.1). Taxonomy (GTDB): domain Bacteria; phylum Pseudomonadota; class Alphaproteobacteria; order Rhodobacterales; family Rhodobacteraceae; genus Roseinatronobacter. The sequence goes on from SLJW01000050.1 coordinate 12,591, forward strand.
TGCTGCGGTCGAACCATACTCGCCCGTATCGGACCGGTGGGGAGCCAGAACAATACAATCGATCCCCTTGCTACTTGCCAGATCAAGGATCGTTTCCGAAGGTTCGCCCTCGACAACCATCACTTCGGCATCGACGAAGGTATCGGCTACCCGCTCAAGGTCATGCTCAATGACCTTGGCGAGTGCCTCTTTGGTGACCGTCTCTTCGCTGCGAAATTCGGGCACTGCGCCGATTACATGCAGCAGGGTCACATGTGCACCCGGTGCCGCGATTGCTTTCGCAGCGCGAAGCTCCTTGTCCGGGTGGTGGCCAGGCCGATAGGCCAGTGGCATCAATACTTTCTTGTACATGCGTAGTCCTCCTCGAACTCAAAATAGACAGGTAGCCGGAGCCCGTGCATTGATCCTGCTCAAACCGAATGACCTGTCTCAGCGAAACGTCGGCGGGGGTGGCGACCATCCGGACCGCGCCTGACTTGACCAAGTCAATTGCCAACATGAGCCACGGCATCGACCGCAGCCCGTCTTCGGCCATCGACAGCCTATGCGCGCCTTTCCACGGATGGGGCTGGTCGCCTCAACCCACGCCCAGCCAAACCGCACAGCCATACAGAGTAGCGCTGCCGGACTGCACGAAATCCCGGATGAGCAGGATCAATCAGTCGCTCGGGCTCAACCTGCGCATACCCGCACGACAAGGCAAGCAAGATGCGCCCCAAATTTCTTGTGAAAAAACGCCATTCTATCGCTGCGCCTTGCCCCGCTGCTAGCCTTTCAGGATCGCAGGCAAGGCAAGGCCATGCTCACGGGCGCAATCGAGTGCGGTGTCATAGCCCGCATCCGCATGGCGCATCACGCCGGTGGCCGGGTCATTCCAGAGCACGCGCTCCAGTCGCCGGTCGGCCTCATCCGAGCCATCGCAGACGATCACCATGCCCGAATGCTGCGAGAACCCCATACCGACCCCGCCGCCATGATGCAGGCTGACCCAAGTCGCTCCGCTGGCGGTGTTCAGTAGTGCATTCAAAAGCGGCCAGTCGCTGACCGCGTCCGAGCCGTCCAGCATCGCCTCGGTCTCGCGATTGGGGCTGGCAACCGAGCCTGAATCCAGATGATCGCGTCCGATGACCACGGGCGCCTTCAACTCGCCATTGCGTACCATCTCATTGATCGCGAGCCCCGCCCGGTGCCGGTCGCCCAGCCCGATCCACATGATCCGGGCAGGCAGGCCCTGAAACGCAATGCGCTCGCGCGCCATATCCAGCCAACGGTGCAAGTGGTCGTTTTCGGGGAACAATTCCTTCATGCGCTGATCGGTCTTGTAAATATCCTCGGGATCGCCCGAAAGCGCGCACCAGCGGAAGGGTCCGACACCGCGGCAGAACAACGGACGGATATAGGCGGGGACGAAACCGGGGAAGGCGAAGGCGTTTTCCAGCCCCTCGTCCAGCGCCACCTGACGGATGTTGTTGCCGTAATCGAGCGTCGGCACGCCCGCGTTCCAGAACTCGACCATCGCTGCCACATGGGCCTTCATGCTGGTCCGCGCGGCAGCTTCGACGGTCTTGGGGTCGCTCTCCTGTTTCATGCGCCATTCGGCGACGGACCAGCCCAAAGGCAGATAGCCGTGCACCGGATCATGTGCTGAGGTCTGGTCCGTTACCATATCGGGGCGAGGGCCGCCTTCTTTCATGCGGCGGGCAAGCTCGGGGAAGATTTCAGCGGCATTACCGATAAGCGCAACCGACTTCGCCTCACCTCTCGCGGTCCAGTCAGCGATCATCGCCAGCGCCTCGTCAAGCGTATGGGTCTTGGCGTCACAATAGCGGGTGCGGATGCGGAAATCGGCGCGAGTCTCGTCGCATTCGACCGCCAGACAGCAGGCCCCGGCCATCACCGCAGCCAGAGGCTGTGCGCCGCCCATGCCCCCCAGACCGGCGGTCAGAATCCATTTGCCGCGCAGATCACCGCCGTAATGCTGCCGCCCAGCCTCGGCAAAGGTCTCATAGGTGCCCTGCACGATGCCTTGCGTGCCGATATAGATCCAGGAGCCCGCGGTCATCTGGCCATACATCATCAGCCCCTTGCGGTCGAGTTCGCTGAAATGGTCCCAGGTCGCCCAATGCGGCACGAGGTTTGAATTCGCGATCAGCACGCGCGGGGCGTCCGTATGCGTGCGGAACACCCCCACAGGCTTGCCCGATTGCACCAGCAGGGTCTGATCATCCTCGAGATCCTTGAGTGCCGCCACGATCAGGTCGAAATCATCCCAGGTTCGCGCGGCGCGCCCGATGCCGCCATAGACCACCAGTTCATGCGGGTTCTCGGCCACATCGGGGTGGAGGTTGTTCATCAGCATCCGCATCGCGGCCTCGGTAAGCCAGCTTTTCGCCGTGATCTCGGGGCCGGTTGCGGGGTAGATGTCGCGGATATTATGGCGGGGGTTGATCATGGCATCACCTCAAGCTGGGGGCCAGTTCGGCCAGGTGGTGGAGGATGTTGGCGAGGATCGGTCGCAGCCGTGCAGCCTTGTCCTCGTCATAGGCGAAGGGCGGGACTTCCTGCGCAAGATGGGTGCTCTGGGCCAGTTCCATCTGGATCGCGTGGATACCGTCACTCGGGCGGCCATAGTGCCGCGTCGTCCAGCCACCCTTGAAGCGGCCATTCACGACATGGCTGTAGCCTGCACAGCGCGCGCAGACAGTCAGTACAGCGGCCTCAACAGCAGGGGCGCAGGATGTGCCGTCTGCGGTGCCGATGTTGAAATCGGGCAAGATTCCATCAAAGAGACGCGGGATATGCGAGCGGATCGAGTGGCAGTCATAGAGGATCGCCACGCCATGCTGTTCCCGGATACGCGCAAGTTCTTCCGCCAGAACCGCGTGATAGGCCTCGTGATAGTCGCGCAGTCGGGCGGCGATCTTTTCCGCACTGGGCGGCTCCGTCCAGATAGGGTTTCCGTCGAAATCAGTCAGCGGAACAAGCCCGGTAGTGTTCTGTCCCGGATAGAGGCTTGCATCATCGGGCGGGCGGTTGGCGTCGATGACATAGCGGTGGAAGTTGGCGCGCAGGATCGTGGCGCCGGGCAGCAGCCCGTCATAGAGCCGCTCGATATGCCAATCCGTGTCAGAGAGCGTCTGCCCGCGCGGGTTGAGCCGGGCCATTGTCTGGGGCGGGAGCCAGGTGCCGGTATGGGGCATGGCCAGCAGGACCGGGCCGCCACCGCGTTGGAGGGTGTAAGGGGTCATCTGCGCGGGCCTCGGGCAGCGGGGGTGAGGGTTGAATTGAGTGTTTTGGGCAAGATGAAACGGATGAGGGTCATAGGGTCAGGTCCAGTCCGGTCTCGTGAGCGAGCGCGCCGTCGCTGATGAGGGCGGCGGCGGAACGCAGGTCGGGGGCCAAATAGCGGTCGGTGGTGAGCGCGGGGCTTACCGCGCGGATGCAGACCAGTGCACGTTGCAGCGGGCGCGAGGTCACAAGGGGCGCGCGACACTCGATACCTTGTGCGGCGCAGAGCGCTTCGACACCAAGGATATTTGCGAGATTGCTGGTCATGCGCGCAAGGCGGCGAGCCCCATGTGCGGCCATCGAGACGTGATCTTCCTGATTGGCAGAAGTCGGGGTCGAGTCGGTCGAACAAGGATTGGCGAGATGCTTGTTTTCACTCATCAGCGCGGCGGTGGTGACTTCGGCGATCATCAGCCCCGAATTGAGGCCCGGGTCAGGAGTGAGAAAGGGCGGCAGGTCGAAGCTCAGCGTCGGGTCGACCATCAGCGCCACGCGGCGCTGTGCAATGGCGCCGATCTCGGCCAACGCCAGCGCGATGATATCGGCCGCGAAAGCGACCGGCTCGGCATGGAAATTGCCGCCCGAGATGATGCCCGCGCGAGTCACCAGCGGGTTGTCAGTAACGGCATTGGCTTCGGTCTCAAGCGTCTGCGCGGCAAAGCGCAAGAGATCGACAGAGGCGCCCAGCACCTGCGGCGCGCAGCGGATGCAATACGGGTCCTGCACGCGGGTATCGCCATCGTGATGGCTGTCGCGGATCTCGGAGCCCGCCATCAGCATGCGCATGGCATCTGCGCTCTCGATCTGGCCGCGATGGCCGCGCAGGGTGTGGATCTCGGATTGCAGGGGGGCGGTCGAGCCCATTATGGCATCGGTCGAGAGGCAGGCGACGACAAGGCTTTCGCGCGCCAGTCGCCAGGCGTCGAAAAGGCCGCCAAGTGCGAGCGCAGTCGAAAACTGGGTGCCGTTGATGAGCGCGAGGCCCTCCTTGGGGCCGAGCGTGATAGGGGTGAGGCCCGCTTTCGCGAGTGCTTCGGTGCCGGGTAGTGTCTCGCCTGCAACTGTCGCCTCGCCTGCACCGATCATGACTGCAGCCATATGCGCTAGCGGCGCAAGATCGCCCGAGGCGCCGACCGAGCCTTGTACCGGAATGACAGGCGTAACGTCGCGTGCGAGCATGGCCTCGATCAGCGCGACAGTTTGCGGCTGCACGCCCGAAGCACCACGGCCGAGGCTGAGGAGCTTGAGCACCAGCATCAATCGGGTTGTCGGGATATCCAGCGCCTCGCCCACACCACAGCAATGGCTCAGGATCAGGTTGCGCTGCAGGGTTTCGGTATCCTCGGGGACGATCTTGACCGAGGCGAGCTTGCCAAAGCCGGTATTGACGCCGTAAACCGCAGCGCCCCCTTCCGCCGCGACCCGTACCTGTTCAGCGGCAGCAGCGATTGGGCCAGCAGTTGCCGGGTCGAGCCGTGCAGGCAGACCCTCGTGCCAGAGGCTCTCGAGTTGGGCCAGCGGGGTGGCGCCGGGGATCAGGGTCAGCATTGAACGCCTCCGAACCAGTGGTGATGAAGCGGGTTGAAGCCGATGCGCCACGCCAGTTCGGCGGGGCTCTTGACGTCCCAGACGGCAAGATCGGCACGCAGGCCGGGCGCGATGCGCCCGCAATCGCTCAGGCTCAGCGCGCGGGCCGCATTGGCCGTCACGCCACGCAGCGCTTCCTCCGGCGTGAGACGAAACAGGGTGCAGCCCATGTTCAGCGTCAGCAGCAGCGAGGTGAGCGGCGAGGAGCCCGGATTGCAATCTGTGGCCAGCGCCATCGGCACGCCATGGGCGCGAAAGCTGTCTATCGGGGGGGCTTGGGTTTCGCGCAGTGTGTAGAAAGCACCGGGGAGCAGCACTGCAACGGTGCCTGACTGCGCTAGCGCCCGAGCATCGTCATCAGTCGCATATTCGACATGGTCCGCCGAGAGCGCATTGAAACCTGCAGCAAGCGCAGTGCCACCTGATTGCGATAGTTGCTCGGCATGGAGCTTGACCGGCAGGCCAAGCGCCTGCGCCGCCTCGAATACACGGGCGATCTGGCCGGGTGAAAAGGCGATGCACTCGCAGAACCCGTCCACGGCATCGACCAGCCCCTCGGCATGGGCGGCGCGCAGGGTCGGGATGCAGATCTCGTCGATGTAGCGATCCGCATCCATTTCGGGCGGGCACGCATGCGCACCGAGATACGTGGTGACAATGCGCACCGGACGCAATTCGGCCAGCTTTCGCGCCGCACGCAGCATGCGCAACTCGGCCTCACGCTCCAGCCCGTAGCCGGACTTCACCTCGACAGTCGTCACGCCCTCGGCCAGCAGCGCGTCGAGGCGCGGCAGTGCGCTTGCGACAAGGGCTTCCTCGTTTGCTTCGCGGGTAGCGGACACAGTGGACAGGATTCCCCCGCCCGAACGGGCGATCTCGGCATAGCTTACGCCCTGCAGGCGCAGTTCGAATTCACGCGCGCGGTCGCCTCCATGCACAAGATGCGTATGGCAGTCGATAAACGCCGGGGTGAGCAGTCGTCCCCCCAGATCTTGCCGGGGCAGCCTTGCGAATTCCGTAGGCAGTTCGACCATTGGGCCAACATGGCGGATACGGGCACCCTCGATGACCACGGCGCCATCTGCAAGCAGGCCATAGCCATTGTCATCCATGGTCGCGAGGAGGGCATTGCCCAGCACGGTTATCGTCATGCGCTGTTCCGATCCTGTCGTAAGAGCCGATTGCACAGCAAGGTCGGCAGATTCCGGGTTGCGTGTTTTTATGTATGCACATAATATGAGAGTCAACCGATTTTTCCAGAGGGAGCGGCCATGAAGGTTCTGTTCGCAAGACAAGCCCTGTTGCCAGAGGGCTGGACAGAGGATGTTGCGGTCGAGATCGGCGCCGATGGGCGGATCGCGGACGTCACGCCGGGCGCGACCCCGTCAGGACAGGCGCTCGACATCCTGCTGCCTGCGCCTGCGAATCTGCACAGCCACGCCTTTCAGCGCGCCATGGCGGGACTGACCGAAGCACGCGGACCGGACCCGCGAGACAGCTTCTGGACCTGGCGCACGCTCATGTTCCGCTTTCTAGACCACCTGACCCCGGAGGATGTGCAGGCCATTGCCGCATTCGTGCAGATGCAGATGCTCGAGGCCGGATATGCCTGCAATGTCGAGTTTCACTATATGCACCACCAGCCAGGCGGGCAGCCATATCCGAACCTCGCCGAGATGGCCGAGCGGATTGTCGCCGCCACAGAAGAGAGCGGAATCGGGCTGACATTGCTACCCGTGCTCTATCAGTTTGGCGGCTGCGACGGTCGCGTGCTGGGGCCGGGACAGGTGCGCTTCGGCAATGATCCGAACCAGTTTGCGCGGCTTATGGAGGGCTCCAGCGCGGCCCTCGCCCGTCTACCCGCTGATACGCGGTTGGGTGTGGCACCCCACAGCCTGCGGGCTGTCGCGCCAGAAAGCCTGACCGACACTTTGGCTCTGACCGACGGGCCGGTTCACATGCATCTGGCCGAACAGTTGGCCGAGGTGGAAGAAGTCGAGGCCATGCTGGGCGCGCGTCCGGTACGGTGGCTGCTGGAAAATGCCTCGGTCGATAGGCGCTGGTGCCTGATCCACTGCACGCAGATGGAACCGGACGAGACTGCCGCACTGGCCGCGACCGGTGCTGTTGCCGGGCTATGCCCGATCACCGAGGCCTCGCTGGGCGATGGCATATTCGACGGCAAGCGCTGGCTGCGCGCGGGTGGCGCCTTTGGGGTTGGGTCGGACAGCAATATCCGGATCAGCCTGACCGAAGAGCTGCGCCTGCTGGAATATACGCAGCGACTTCGCGACCGGGCGCGCGCAGTGCTGGCCACAACTGATCGCTCAACAGGGCGGGTGCTGTTCGAGGGCGCCGCCTCCGGCGGCGCTCAGGCAGCGGGGCGCGAGAGTGGCGCCATCGCGTCGGGGCTCTGGGCAGACTTGCTTGCACTCGATGGCAATGCGGTGGATTTGGCCGGGCGGAAAGGCGACCGGCTGCTCGATGCCTTCATCTTCGCTGGCGATGACCGGCTGGTGTGCGATGTCTGGTCTGCCGGGCGGCATATGGTCCGCGAGGGGCGCCACATTGCGCATGAGACCATCACCCGCAACTACCTTGGCACACTCGAAAGGCTCGGCGATGTGCTCTGAGCAGCGCCCTGCGGCCCTCGGTTGGCAGGCCATCCGCGATGAGGGGCTGCGGCGCATCCGCGCGCGCGAATGGGCGCCGGGCGCGCTGATCCCGCATGAGGCCGAATTGGCCGCCGAGTTCGGCTGCGCCCGCACCACTGTCAATCGCGCCCTGCGCGCGCTTGCCGAAGCGGGTTTCCTCGAACGCAGGCGCAAGGGGGGCACCCGGGTCGTTCTGACCCCGCTGCGCAAGGCCACGCTTCAGATCCCCATCATCCGGCAGGAGGTCGAGGAGAGCGGCGCCAGCTATGGCTATCGGCTGATTTCACGCAATCTCGGCCCGGCGCCTGACGCGCTGCTGCAGCGCCTCGCGCTGCGACCCGGCACCGAACTGCTACATGTCCGTGCCCTGCACCTGCGCGACGGACAGCCTCATGTATACGAAGATCGCTGGCTGAACCCAAGCGCCGTTCCCGAAATCCTCGAGGTCGATCTGGAACTGATCAGCGCGAATGAATGGCTGGTGCAGAATGTGCCTTATACTGATGGCGAATTGACGCTGTCAGCCGTGAGTGCCACGCCCGAGGTTGCGGCGCTGATGGGTTGCACACCCGGTGCGGCCCTGTTCACCATGGAGCGCCTTACATGGAAGGCCGGCGCACCTGTGACACTTGTCACACAATCCTACGCGCCCGGATACCGGGTGAGTACCTCGATCTGAGGGTATCGCTTCGGCATCACTCCACGGGCTCGTCCAGTATCGCATCAGGCTCGCGTTCCTCGATCTCGGTTTCCACTTCAGGAATTTGCAGGCCAGTGTCCTGCTCGGTCAGCCCCAGACGCAAGGCCGGTGTAACTAGGCGGACGTCACGCAGGCTCGATGCGGCCTCGATCACCAGCACCGCAGCTATCAGCCCGGCAATCGCCGTCTGACTCAACCGCCATTGAAGCGTATAGCCCTCGATCATGCGTGGAACTGCAGCGCCAAGCCGACGGGCGGCGCGCCGCTTGGCCGCCCAGACGTTGCTTAGTCTTTCGGACAGGTTACGCGCCGGTGCGGTCAGCATGTCGATGAACTCCGCCAACCCGACCGACTGAGCATAAGCCGTGATGGCGACCGTCAACGCGATGGCCACCCCAAGCGCTAAAGGCCAGAGTGCCCCGGTCGTGGCGTCCAGCACTGGTGCAGCCATGGTCGCGTCAAGTAGCGGCCAGACCACCGGCAGCGCCAGTGCGAGCCCCGCGAGCCCGAGGAAGGGCAGCGCCAGTGCCTCGGGCTTGGATGCCGGTGCCTTGGGCGGGTTGAGCCAGATCAGGGCAATTGCCCGCGCCATCAGCAAAGTGGTCGCGACCCCCGAGAGAGTGAGCGCCAGCGTCAGCCAGGGCAGCCACACCTCGGAGCCGAGGGTGAGCGCGGCTTTCATTGCCTCTTTGCCAAGCCCGCCCGAGGTTATTGGCAAGCCTGCGAGCACCAGCGCGGGCACTGCAAACGCCAGCGTGAGCACAATCTGCCCGACGCGGCCGGTCTGCGCGGCCCAGGCACCAACGCCAAGAAACAACGCCCCCTTGGCAAGCCCATGATGGGCTGCGAGAAAGACCAGCACTGGCATGATCGCAACCCAGGCGCCCGGCGTCATGAGCGCGGCGCCAAGCCCGATGGCGATGATTCCCATCTGGCTGACACTGGAAAAGCCCAGCACGGGTTTCGCGCTGGTCTGCTGCACCCCAAGCAGCAGCGCCGCAAAGACCGTCACCATACCCGCCGCCATGACCACAGTGCCGTGATCGCCATAGGCCACCACCCCCAGCGGCACAGCCGACATGATCCCGAACAGCCCCGCCTTGATCATCGCGCCCGAGAGCACTGCAGAGGCCGGAACCGGGGCCGCGCCATGGGCGGGTGGCAGCCAGAAATGCAGGGGCATGACGCCGAGCTTGATTCCGAAACCCACGAGCAACAGCGCCACTGCGAGCCCCGAGAGCTCCGCCGCGCGCATGTCGGCCAACAGGATCGAGCCCGCTTGCGTCGCGGCCAGCACCAGCCCAGAAAACAGGATCAATTCCCCGACAACAACAAATCCGATGTAAAGAAGCGCCGCCTTGCGCGCGGCCATGTCGCGAGTGTGGACGACCAGCCCATACGAGGCGAAGCTCATCAGAGCGAAGGCACCGTAGAAGGCCATTGCGTCCTTCGAAAGGATCAGGCCGACATTGCCACTCATCGCCAGCAGGAACATCACGGCAAACTCGGTAGCGCGCGGGTCTTCACGCATCCAGTGCCGGGCCGCGCTCGACGCTGCGATCCAGAGCACCGATGTAAAGATCAGAAACAGCCGCGACACATCGTCGAGCCCCATGGTCAGACCGAGCACGAACCATTCACCTGTGACGAATTGCGGCTGGCTCACCAACAGCCCGAGCAACAGCGCCGGCAGAGGTGCGAGCGGCATCATCCGCCACAGGATCGGCCGGGCCTGCGGGATGAGCAGCGCCGTAGCCATGACCAATGGCCAGCCGACAACGAAGAGATAGACCGTCAGCGTCATGGCGTCACTCCTGATACTCGATGGCCACGACAAAGCGCGTCCACTCCAGCGGGCTGAACGGCGCGTTGGCAAAGCCCCCCACGGCCAGCACCATCAACGCTGTCGTGATCGGGGGCGCAGCCAGCATCCAGCCGATGCGCCGGCGCGCAGGCACAGCTTCGGTCTCGGTCCCGTCGCGAAACCAGGCGCGGTAGAGCATTGGCAGGAAATAGATCGCGTTCAGCAGGCTCGAGCCAAGCAGCAGCGCAACCACCCAGACGGCACCTGTATCGAGCCCGCCCTGCGCCAGATACCATTTGCTGACAAACCCCGCGAGTGGGGGCAGCCCGATCATCGCAAGGGCCGCCGCTGTGAAGGCCAGCATCGTTCCTGGCATGGCGCGACCGACGCCATTCATCTGGCTGACCTTCTTCACGCCCAACCCCTCGGCCAGATTGCCTGCGGCCATGAACATGGTGATTTTCATGAGCCCCTGATGGATCAGATGCGCAAGCGCGCCGACCGCAGCGATCGGGCTGGCCAGCGCAACCCCAAGCGTAATGTAGCTGACCTGCGACACCGTCGAATAGGCGAGCCGTTTCTTGATGTCATCCTGCGTGATCGCCTTGAGCGAACCATAGATGATCGTGATTGCCGCAAGCGCTGCCAGCGGCGCGGTCATGCCAATGGCCTGCGCGGTCTCGATACCGAAGACCTCGTAGACAACGCGCATGATCCCGAAGGCGCCTGCCTTGACCACTGCCACTGCATGCAGCAGCGCCGAAACAGGCGCAGGGGCGACCATGGCAATCGGTAGCCAGGCATGGAAGGGAACCAGCGCGGCCTTCACACCGACCGCCCCCACCAGCACGACGAACAGCATCTGCGCGACCAGTCTTTGTTCGGCGGCCACATCGGCCAGAATGCCGCCGGGCACGAAATCCGTTGTCCCTGCGACGATCCAGAGGCCGAGCGTGCCCAAGAGCAGCACCAGCCCGCCCGCTAGCGTGTAAATCAGGTAGATCCGCCCGGCACGAAGCGCCTCGGCGCTGCCACGATGGATCACCAGCGGATAGGTGGCGAGCGTCAGGAGTTCGTAGAAAATCAGGAAGGTGAACAGGTTTCCGGCCATGGCAACGCCCACAGTCGCGGCCACGCAGAGGCTGAAAAAGCCGAAGAAACGCGCGCGGTGGGATCCGGATTCCAGATAACCGACGGAATAGACTGTCGTGATCAGCCACAGGATCGCCGAGAGCGAAACAAAGAGCAACGCCAGCGGGTCGGCCTGCAGTTTGAAGTCGAGCCCTGGCAGCACTGTGAAGTGCACGTCATAGACCACCCCTTGACTGACCTTCCAACCCAGCCAGGCCACCAGCGCGACCTTGATCGCGGCCACGCCCAGGTTGATGCCGGTGCGCAGATTGGCCGCGCGTTCGGGCAAGGCGAAGAGTATGGGCGAGGCCAGCAGCGAGGTCAGCAGGATGAAAAGCGGCAGAAGCGGCATGTCGGTCACGGCATCACTCCCAGAGCGTAGCCCAGTTCGAGGAAACTCAGGATCGGCGCGGCCATCAGGCCAAGCGAGATCGAGGCGATGGCGAGGGTCAGTGGGGCGACATCAGCAAGCGCCCAACCCTGATGCTCGCCCACTGGTGCGCGCACCCGGTCGAAACGCAGGAAACCGGCAAAGACTCGGCTGAAATAGGCCACGGATAGCAGCGTGCCGATCATGGTGACGACAACCCAGTGCCAGTAGCCTGCGGCCATCGCACCCTCCATCAGCGTCCATTTGCCAATGAAGCCCAACGAAGGTGGAAGCCCGATGATGCTGATCGCCGCAAGCGCGAAGGTGAACTGCGCCAGGGTCGGACGGATATTGGATTTGTCGAGATCGCGGATGATGTCATGCCCGAGCTCGTCCTTGATGCGGCCCGCGGCCAGAAACATCGCGGCCTTGGCCACACCATGCGCGAGGATAAGCAGCGCGGCGGCTTTCCAGCTTTCGGTCAGACCCACCTGCCCGGCGCGCGCGAAGGCGATGAAAATAAGTCCGATCTGTACCACCGTCGACCACGCGACCAGCAGCTTCAACCGCTCGGCGCGCAACGCCTGCACACCACCCCAGAGCACGGCCCCCGCCCCCAGCGCCCCGATCAGTGTGACGAGGATCTCATCGGGCAGCGGCATGTAGGTCGTCAGCCGCAGGAAGATATAGAGCGCGGCCTTGACCACCAGCCCCGACAGCAATGCTGAGGCGGGCGCAGTGGCATTGGCATGGGCGGCTGGGAGCCAGAAATGCAGCGGGAAGAGCGCGGTCTTGAGCAAAAGGCCCACCAGCATCAGCGCCAGCGCTGCACTCAGCGCGCCCGAGGGTTCGGCCTCGAGCAGCCCCGCGAAATCCAGCCGCCCCAGATGCAGGTAGACAAAACCCACCCCCATCAGAAACAGAAGTGCGCCCAGAATCGAGGCATACATGTACTCAAGCCCCGCGCGCAGCGCCTCTTTCGTGCCGCTCAGCACCGTGAGGCCTACCGCCGCCAGCGCGATGACCTCGATCATCACATAGAGGTTGAAGATATCGGTGCCGAGATAGACCCCGTTCATGCCGGTGAGCAGCAACAACCAGAGCGGCCAGAAATACTGCCGCTGGCGTAGATCGCGCAGCGCATTAAGCGCGCCAAGCGAGACCAACAGCCCCACGCCAGAGGTCATCGCCAGCATCGCAAGGCTCAACCCATCCGCGCGCAGCGCGATCCCGAGCGGCGCCTCCCAGCCACCCAGTGGGGTAATAACGGCACCCGCTTTCAGCACCTCGAGCGCGAGCAGCCAAACCGCACCGCAGGTCGCCAGCACGGTGACCAATCCGATACCTGTGGCGGCGCGCGGCAGGACAAAGGCCGCCATCGCCCCAAAGAGCGGCAGGAACAGCGTCAATGTCATCGCATCAATCGTCATCTTCAGCCTCGAGGCTTTGCAGGCGCCGGATCAGGGCGAGCGCAACGGCAGTGGCGCTGATCATCACAACGATCCCGGTGATCACCAGCGCATGCGGCACAGGATCAGGCGCAGCCGGGGGTTCGCGCCAGGCGGCGACCACCAGCAGAAACCCCGCGCCCAGCGAACAGAGCTTGAGCGCCAGCACACGGCGCAATCGGTCCTGAGCACAAAGTGCACCCGTGAGCCCGATTGCAAAGACGGCGATCCCCGTCAGGCCATAGATCAGATCAGGCGTCATGGCCTGCCTCCTTTGCGCGCAATGCGACCGGCTCGCGCCCGTGGAACAGGGCAGCCAGCGTGACTGCAATCGAGACGGTCACCAGCCCCTCGATGAGAAGAATCAGGGTCTTGGCATGCTCGGGCGGATATTCGAAGGTCACGCGCCCGCCCCCGGTCACCAGAAGCGCCACACCGGCAAAGACCCCGGTGCCCAACACGAACCCCCAGCGCGCAAGCGCGCGATGCGAGGGATGCGGCACATAGAGCCGCGACAGCAGCAACAGGATGCCCACGGCCGCGAGGACTGCCCCGCCCTGAAAGGCGCCCCCAGGAGCCTCGGACCCCTTCCACAGCAGATAGGTGCCAACGACCACGATGGCAGGCAGGGTCAGACGCGCGAAACCTTGCCAGATGACACTCAGATCAGGCGCCGGAGCCTCGGAGAGCCCGCGCTCGATCTGCCAGACCGCGATGACGGCGGCCAGCAACACAACCACCTCCATCAATGTGTCATAGGACCGGAAATTGAGCAGCACCGCCGTAACCCCATGGTCCACGCCACTGGCGGGCATCGCATCCGCCACCAGCGCGTCGAAGCCTGGGCCACCGAGCGGCGCGTCCAGAAACGCAATGGCAAGTCCCAGCGTGATGAGGCCACAAAACGCGGCATTGGCCCAGATCACGCTCATGGGCACCGGTGTGACCGGGGTCACGCCATGTGCAGCCTGTTCCCCCAGCGTGCCTGCGACATAGCGCAGGTGATGCAATGTCTTGAGCAGCAGCGCACCCGTGACACCCGTGCCGATAGCCGCCTCGGCCAAGGCCACATCTGGCGCCGACAGCCGCACCCAGGCCAGTGCCGACAGCAGCCCAAGCACGATAAACAGCACGATGGCGGCAAAGAGGTCGCGCGCGGTAAGGGTCGCAATCGCCAGCGCGATGACTGCGCCGGCAAGCAGAAGGTCCAAGATCAGGAAGGGGTCGGTCATGCCTTGCCCTCCCTGTCGGCCTGACGCGCGTAGGCCGCGATCAGATGACCGCAGGTCGCGCTTGCCAGCGCAACAAAGAACCAGATCAGGACGATCCGGAACACCTCGCCAAAGCTCTCGGCCTTGAGCGCCATCCCCAGCGCGACAAGCGCAAGCCCCAAACCGTCGGCCTTGGTCAGCGCATGCAGGCGGCAGTAGATGTCGGGGAAGCGCAGCAGGCCGACTGTGCCCGCGATAAAGAACACAGCCCCGAACACGACAAGACTGGCGGCCATCAGATCCAGCATCACGACACCTTCCGCGACGCCAACACGACAAAACCCACCACCGCCACGGCAGCCAGCAGTGCAAAGACGACGGCCACATCGAGCAGCGCGGGCATGTCCATCGCACGCGAGAGGATCAGCAGGATGGCGACAGCGGCAGAGCCGACAAGCTGAGCCGCCATCATTCGGTCAGCAGGCCGCGGACCACGATGCACGCGGATCAGGCCCGTGAGAATGCTGACCAGCAGGATCACGACGATAATACCGAAAAATGTCGTCATTTCGAATTCTCCGATTGGGGCGACAAGGAAAACAGATCTGCAACGCGGACTTCCAACGCGCCCAGGCTGGCGGCCAGATCGGCCTGCGTGTCGAGCATATGCACGATTACCTCATCTGCCTCGACCTCTGCCGACAGGGTGCCGGGCAGAAGTGTGATCGTGTTGAGAAAGACGATCCGCGGTGCCCCCATGGGGAGCGAAAGCGGATAATGCCGGAAGCCGGGGCTAAGGGGCAATCGGGGAGAAAACGCCCGCATGGCGACATCGATAGCGCCCAGCACCGACTGCACCGCAAAAAACACTGCGAAGCGGAACGCACCGGAAGGCGAGATGCGCCAACCCGGCGTTGCCGGCATGAGGAAAACCAGTCCCGCACCGGCCAGCACTGCAGGCAGACCGAACACCATCGCGTCAAGCCGGAATTCAGTCAGCACGCCCCAGATCAAGGCAAGAACCAGAAGCGCAATGAAAAAGCGCGGCCAGCGCGGAGGGGGCTTGCGCGCATTCTCCTGCAATCGCAAAGCCCTCACTTGGGCGGGCACAGGGGCAGGGGACGCCTCTGAGAAAGAGACAGGGTCGAGCATCCGATCCTCGTTCAAACGTGACAGCCCGCAAAGCGCTTAGGCTTCGGGGGCTGTTACTCCAGTTCCAGTTTCCCATGCTAACGCATGAGCGGCGGTTTTCATCCCCCGCACAGCGCAAAACAGTCCAGAGCTGCCAGAATGACCTCTGGGCCCTGTTTCGCCCGAGGCTGATCGAGTGCGGACGATCATTCAGCGCGCGATGCGCGGCACACGCAAGAGTAAAGATGAACCAGATCAGTGCCGGCGGCGAGCCTCGTTCACCTTGGTTGCGCAGCGGGTCAGCATGCACCCGATCTGATTTCGCATGTACTTTGACTTCTACCGTGCCCCGCGCCAAACTGCCATTTGCAAAACAATGAGCAGATGCAGATGCTGGGGTTCATCCAGAAGACAGGCCAAGGTGATGGCGACCGCTTGCTTGCATCGGTCGCTGCAACGCTATCCAGTCGCGGTTTCGTCCTCGCCGGGGTGATCCAGACGAATTACGTCTTCGATCCCGAACGCCGATGCCATATGGACTTGCAAGTGCTGGGCGATGGCCCGACTGTGCGCATCTCGCAGGATCGTGGACGCTTTGCGCAGGGCTGCCGCCTCGATCCCGAAGGTCTGGCCAATGCGGTTGCGCTTGTGGATGCTACGCTAGAGCGTGGTGAGGCCGATCTCTTGATTGTAAACAAGTTCGGGAAGGCCGAGCTGGAAGGCGGCGGCTTTCGCGAAGTCATCGGCAAGGCACTTATCGCCGGCGTGCCCGTGCTCACCACCGTAAGCCCAGCCCATCTCTCGGAGATCCGTGGATATGCTGGTGAATTGGGCGGCGAGTTGCATGCCGATCACGATGAGGTGGTGGCATGGTGTCTCACCCAGCGGGAAACCGCAATGAACACAGGGGCGGAATGATCCGGTAAGCTGGATGAGGGGTGATAAACTGCGTTTGGGGATCACAGTGTGGGAACATGCCCTTGGTTAAGCAACGCCAGCAAGAGGAAGGTCAGCCGGTTATCCACCCGCTTGGTGTGGATGGTCTGCTGATCCGTTTCGGCGCACGGCTTTGCGAGGCAGCCAATCGTGCAGCCTTGGCGTTTCGCGCCGCAGTAGAGGCGGCATCACCGCAAGGCGTTGCTGAAAGCTCCACCTCGCTTACATCGGTCTATCTGCGCTTCGACCCGACCTACACCGATCACGCCCAGTTAAGCTCTGCGATCATGCCGCTGCTGGATAGCCGCGACTGGTATCAGGCGGATTTGCCGCAAGGGAGGCGTTTGTGGCGTGTTCCTGCCGTCTTTGGCACAGAACTCGCCCCGCAACTGTCCGAAGCCGCTGCCCAAGCTGGCCTGTCGCCCGAACAGGCCACCGAGTCGATCTGCGCCGCGCCGCTTCGGGTGCAAGCCATCGGCTTCGCTCCGGGCCAGCCCTATCTGGGCGAATTGCCGCCAGAGTGGGACATTCCGCGCCAGAGCGACCTGACCCCGCGTGTGCCCGAGGGGGCGCTGGCGGTGGCAATCCGCCAGATGGTGCTGTTTTCTGTCAGCACGCCGACCGGCTGGCGGCATGTGGGCCAGACGGCTTTGCGTCTGTTCCGGCCAGAGTCGGATGACCCTTTCCTGCTTCGTCCCGGTGATGAAGCGTTGTTCATACCAGTTTCGCGCGAAGAGTTAGAGACAATCCGCGAAACCGATGGGTCGGGCGGCGCGGTCGCGGAGCGGTTGCGTTGATGGCAGAGGTCACAATTCAGCAGGCCGGACCGGGCGTTACAGTGCAAGATATGGGCCGCCCTGGTTTTCTCGCGCAAGGACTGTCGCGGGGTGGCGCCGCGGACCGGTTGGCTCTGTTTGAGGGCGCCGCGCTGCTGGGGCAGGACAGCCATCTTGCGGCGTTCGAGATCGCAGGCAGTTTTCTAAGCCTTACCGCGTCAGCTCCTGTCCGCATTGCCCTGACCGGCGCACCGATGCGCGCGTTCTGTGATGGTGACCCGTTGGTCTGGCAGGCCAGCCACGCCCTGCCCGCTGGCGCGCGGTTGGAAATGTCGGGCAGCCGCGGTGGCTATTCCTACCTCCATTTCGGCGGTGGGCTGGCCGTCGCGCAGGTGCTTGGGGCGTGCTCGGCACATCTGGGCGCGGGGATCGGGCGGATGTTGGAGGCTGGAGACAGGTTGCCCCTTGGGCGGGAGCGTGGCAGCGTTGCCGGGATGAGCTTCGACCCGTTCGACCGTTTCGACGGTGGCCTTCTGCGGATGGTCGAGACGCCACAGACGCAGCTTTTCCCCCAAGCCCAGCGAGAGCGCTTCACCGAAACCGTCTTTCGCAAGGATGCGCGCGGCAATCGCATGGGTCAGCGACTGGCGAACGACGGGGACGGCTTCGGCCTGCAAGCGGGACTGAGCATCCTGTCCGAGGCGATTGTCCCCGGTGACATCCAGATCACCGGTGACGGCGCTCCCTTCGTGCTGCTGTCGGAATGCCAGACGACAGGAGGATATCCGCGCATCGGCACAGTCCTTCCGTGCGACCTGCCTCGACTGGTGCAGGCGCCCGCAAGCGCTGCGCTCCGCTTCGCCTTTGTCACGTTCGAAGAGGCCGTTGCACTGGAGCGCGCAGAAGCCAAGCGCCGCGCAGATTTGGGCAAGCATCTGCAACCCCTGATCCGCGACCCGCATGACATGACCGATCTTCTCGCCTATCAGTTGATCAGCGGGGTAACCGATGGAGATGACCTGGAAAGGAAGCGGCCATGATCACAAGCATCGACCTGAATGCCGATATGGGCGAAAGCTTCGGTCCATGGTTGATGGGGGCGGATGAGGCACTTCTGCAGATCATCACCTCGGCCAATATCGCCTGCGGCTATCACGCGGGGGACCCCGATGTGATGGCGCGGACCATGGCGCTGGCAGTGGAAGCCGGTGTCGGCATAGGCGCGCATCCGGGCTTCCCGGACCTGCAGGGCTTCGGCAGACGCCGGATGCAGATGACCCTCATAGAGGCGCGGCATCTCGTCGCCTATCAACTGGGCGCGGCGCAGGCGATAGCGCGCCTGGCCGGTGGGCAGGTTCGGCATCTCAAGCTTCATGGCGCCTTGGCCAATATGGCCGCTGAGGACGAGGCGCTTGCGCGAGCCTGCTTCGAGGGCGCGCTCGCTGTTGATCCCGATATCATCGTGATGGTGATCGCGGGCACGGCACAGGCGCGTGCGGCGACGACGCTAGGAGCACGCATGGCGCAGGAAATCTTTGCCGACCGCGCTTATACCGATGATGGGCTGTTGATGGACCGCCGCCTGCCCGGTGCCGTGATACACGATGCTGATCAGGTCTGTGCGCGTATACTGGCGATGCTGCAGTCCAGCGCGATCATTACTGCGACAGGCACCCATCTGCCTACTCAGATCGACACGATCTGCCTGCACGGCGACACGGCGGGTGCCGTCAAGCTCGCGCAGGCACTGCGTGACTCGCTGAGAGCGGAGGGCATCCGCCTTCAAACTTTCAGCGGCAATCGCCCTTCCTGACGGGCGCAAGTGCTTTTTGTGTCTGCCTTTAGTCGAAGTGACCTCTTGCCGTCTTCCCGTCTGCCTGGTTTTCAAGGCTGCAAACAACGCCATGCCCAACTCGGTCACCCCGGTCGAACTTTCACCGGTTTCCTGTCCGGGATATCCGATTTTCAAACGAACCTGCTCGCACATGAAACAGGCGTTCGCCAGGATGGAAGCACACCCATGATCTCGCCGCTGAACATGCGGGCTCGCTCGGGTTGCGCAAGAACGAGATACCGCTAGCGCGGGATGCATTCGCTGAACGAAGCCTCAGAGCCCAGCGTCATGGCGATGCCATGGGACAATTCATCCTTATGACCTGCCCCCAGGAATCCGGGCCATTCAAAAGGAGAGTTTGTTCTTGTAACGTTCGTTAGAACAAGGAGAACAGACGATGCGCAAATCACGTTTCACCGAAGAACAGATCGTGGGGATTTTGCAGGAGTATGCGGCCGGGGCGAAGGTCTCGGAGCTGTGCCGCAAGCACGGCATGTCGGATGCCACGCTGTATAAGTGGAAGGCCAAGTATGGCGGGCTGCAAGTCTCGGAGCTGCGCCGCCTGAAGGACCTCGAATCCGAGAATGCTGAACTGAAGCGCCTTCTGGCTGACGCCATGCTCGACAACGCGGGTCTGAAAGGGCTGCTGGCAAAAAACTTCTGACGCCTGCGCACCGCCGCGCCGCAGTGAAGAAGCTGATGGAAGAGTATCAGTTCACGGAACGGCGGGCGTGCAGGCTGGTCGGGATTTCGCGGTCGAGCCTGGCTTATCAAGCTCGGCCAGACCGCCATGCGCGGCTGAGAGAACGCCTGATCACCCTGTCGGGCAAACATAGGAGGTATGGCTATCGCATGCTGCATGCCAAGCTCGTCCGCGAGAACTTCCGCGTGAACGTGAAGGTGGTCGAGCGCATCTACCGCGAAGAGCGGCTGTGGCTGCGGCGCACCAAACGCAAGAAGATCCCGCGCGAGGGCCGTGAAGGGGCTTGGTGCCCGATTGCGCCCAACCAGCGCTGGTCGCTCGACTTCACCAGCGACGCGCTGGCAAATGGCCGTAAGTTCCGCACGGCCAATCTGAAAGACGACTGCACGCGCGAATGCCC
>SLJW01000214.1 GCA_007134865.1 Paracoccaceae bacterium
AAATATCTTGGCAATGACCTCAGCACACCGCGCCCGGAATTCGGATTTCCCGGGCTCAAACCCGGTGATCAATGGTGCCTCTGCGCAGGGCGCTTCCTGCAGGCGCATGAGGAAGAGGTTGCCCCGAGGGTTTATCTCAAGAGCACGCATCTGCGCACCCTCGACATCGTGCCGCTCGAGATCCTGCGCCAATATGCACTTGATCGCGGCGCCTAGGCGCCCAACCCGCGCTCACAACGCTTCAGACACAAGCGCAAAGCGCTGTATTAGTGGTTTTTTTGACAGTTGGACGCCTCGCGCCCAACGCTCCAGCGTCCCTCAATCTCGCTTTTCGTTATTCAGCTTGTCGGTAATCAGGTCATCGATGAAGATACTCATCAACTGCCCCCGCCCGCTGACGCCCGCCTTGCGATAGATCGCATTGGTCTGCGCCTTGATCGTGCCCTCGGAGGTCTTGCGAAAGCCTGCGATTTCCTGAGTCGAGAAGCCCTTGAGCACGAAAAACGCCACATCACGCTCTGCCGCAGTCAGACCCCATTGTGAAAAGTGCTGCTCGACAACTTCCATGAAGGCACTTGAGGCACGCTGCAACTGTGCCTCCGCCTGCCCCAACTTGCGCTGTGACTGCATCAGCAACAGCCCTGACATGATCAGGCCGATCAACAGCGCGACCGCCGCCAATATCTCGACCAATTCGCGCAACTGCCAGTCCATAGGTTGCCGCTCAATCCCCAGCACCGAAATCAGAATATCACTGATAAAGAACAGAGCGCCGACGGCCTGCACGAGGACCATGGCAAGGATGATGAGTTTCAGGCGCATGGCACCTCCCGCAGGCAGCAGGGGCGGAATAGATTTTCGAGGGTCCGGGAAATCACTTGCATCTAATCGTCCATTAAATCCGGTTTGGTACCGGCAATCAGTCTGCCGCCGCGCGGCATGGTGGTCTGGCTTGCTGCCGGTGCCTCTTCCGGGCTGAACTCGACAGCGTAATCGCGCAGGATCTGACCGCTGGAGAGATCGAGCACGACCTCACGCCAGATCAGGCCCTTTGACGCGACAATGCGCGCCCGGCCGAGAAGCGTGCGAGTCACCGAGGCGACCTCATATTGCTGTTCCGCAAGCGCCTCGACCACCATTTCGGGAGTAATCCGCTGCTCATCGGCATGCGCCGTTAGGGTGGCCAGAAAGGCCACGAGGCATAGCGCAAAGGCTGATCTGGGTTTTCGGGTCATCGAGCGGTGGCTGACATGTTTGGTTGCGTGCTGACAAGTGGCCGTGCCCCGCGCTGGGCGCGACGCACGGCCGTACTGATGATACTCGTTACGCACTCGCATTTCACGCAACGGTGCAAACGGTCGGCAAAGCCTCGTTCATGAGACCGAGCCGCTCTCGCCACGCCCAACCAGCGCCGGTCCAAGCGGACCGGAGCTGCCCTCACGACGGGCAGGTCACTCAGATTACTCGACAAAACCAGCCAAGACGGCAGAACGCGTTTCCTGGCTGGGGCGATGGTTAGCGCCGATATCAAAGCGAATCTATCTGAGAGGGGTTTATATTCCGTGCATAAACCTTGGTTTATGCACTCATTTCCACACCCAGATGCCGCGCGACAGTGAAGATATCCTTGTCGCCCCGCCCACACATGTTCATCACGATCAGATGGTCGCGCGGCAGGTCCGGCGCGATCTTGAGCACATGGGCCAGCGCATGGCTCGGCTCCAGTGCCGGGATAATTCCCTCCTGCGCACAGCAGGTCTGGAACGCGGCCAGCGCCTCGTCATCGGTGATCCAGACATAATCGGCGCGCCCGACATCCTTGAGCCATGCGTGTTCCGGACCGATTCCCGGGTAATCGAGCCCTGCCGAGATCGAATGGCCCTCAAGAATCTGCCCATCGTCATCCTGCAAGAGATAGGTGCGGTTGCCATGCAGCACGCCGGGCCGCCCGCCCGTCAGCGAGGCGCAATGCTCCATGCGGTCATCGACACCCTTGCCGCCGGCCTCAACGCCGATGATCCCGACCTCCTTGTCGTCGAGGAAAGGGTAGAACAGCCCCATCGCGTTCGAACCGCCGCCAATGGCCGCGATGATCGTGTCCGGCAAGCGCCCTTCGCGTTCCATGATCTGCGCGCGGACCTCCTTGCCGATGATGGCCTGAAAATCGCGCACCATGGCCGGATAGGGATGCGGTCCGGCAACTGTGCCGATACAATAGAACGTGTCGCGCACATTGGTCACCCAGTCGCGCAACGCGTCATTCATCGCGTCCTTCAGCGTGCCACGTCCGGAACTGACCGGCACCACCTCGGCCCCCAGCAGTTTCATGCGGAAGACATTCGGCGCCTGCCGCTCGACATCATGCGCGCCCATGTAGACGACGCATTTGAGGCCAAACCGCGCGCAGACCGTGGCCGTGGCGACGCCATGCTGGCCCGCGCCGGTCTCGGCTATGATCCGCGTCTTGCCCATGCGCATCGCCAGCAGGATCTGGCCCAGCACATTGTTGATCTTGTGCGCGCCAGTGTGGTTCAACTCGTCGCGCTTGAGATAGATCTTCGCGCCACCGCAATGCTCGGTCAGCCGCTCGGCATAATAGAGCGGCGAGGGGCGACCGACATAATGCGTCCAGAGATCATCCATCTGCGCCCAGAAACTCTCATCGCTCTTGGCGCGCTCATATTCCGCTTCCAGATCGAGGATCAGGGGCATCAGCGTCTCGGAAACGAACCGCCCACCATAGATACCGAACCGCCCCTGTTCATCAGGGCCGGTCAGAAAGGAATTGATCAGGTCTTCGGGCATGTCATGTCCTCTGGCTGGGTGCCCTTGGTCCTAGCGCGCAAGGGCCAACCGGGCAAGGGGAATGCGCGCCTGGCCCATCACGAGCGCCCCCGCCCGCAACCGGCAAGCAAGCGCCCCTGCCAAGGGGCGCGCAGCGAAGG
>SLJW01000261.1 GCA_007134865.1 Paracoccaceae bacterium
GCGCTGGGCATGGGGCTGATCGGCGCGATCGCGGCGCGCTCGACAGTGCTGCCCGTCTCGTGGCTGGGCAAGGGATATGTCAATATCGTGCGCGGTGTGCCCGATATCGTCTTCTTCATGTTCGTGCCGATTGCACTGGGTCAGGGCATCGAATGGATCATGCACCATATCAACTGCCCCGACTGGGAGCAGCCGATCCGGCAGGGCAATGATTTCATCGTCTGCCGCGAGGCCAAGGTGCCTGCGGTCGGCTCTCCAGCCTGGGTGCGCGATCTCTACGCCTTCACCATGGCCGTGATCGCCTACGCGCTCGTGTTCGGGGCCTTTGCCGCCAATACGCTTTTCGGCGCCATGCAGGCGGTGCCGCGCGCCCAGATCGAGACTGCCGAGGCCTATGGCATGACCCGCGCACAGGCGTTTCGCCGGGTGGTGATGCCGCAGATGTGGGTCTATGCGCTGCCGGGCCTGTCGAATATCTGGCAGATCCTGATCAAGGCCACGCCGCTCCTGTTCCTGCTGGGGATACAGGATGCCGTCTATTGGGCGCGAGAGCTGGGCGGTCAGAAGACCTCGCTTTATACCTACCCGCACCCGGACTGGCGGGTGTGGTATTTCCTCGTGCTGCTGTGTTTCTACCTGTTCCTGACCTGGGCGTCCGAACGTGCCTTCGGACAGTTGAATACCCGCCTCTCGCGGGGACAGGCCACGGCTGCGGGCGAGAAGCTCAGAAAGGCGGCGGTATGAACCTGCTCCGCATTTTCTTGCCCAAAATACTCCGGGGGGAGGCGCGCTTGCGCGACGGGGGGCAGCGCCCCCCATCCCGGTCGCGGAGGTGCGCGTCATGAGAACCTGCGCCGAAAGCTTCGAGGCCTATATCCTGCGCGCCCTGGGCCGGGCATGGGGTGAGCGGCTCCTGCCGCGTGGGCTTGACATCACACTCTGCGACCAGATCTTCCTGATCGCCAGTGGACTGATCTGGACCGTCTATTTCGCAGCGCTCGCGATCTTCATCGGCTTCTTCCTCGCTGTGGCTGTCGCTGTCGCCAAATCCAGCGATAACCCATGGCTGTCGCGCCCGGCAGCGACGTTCATTTTCGCCTTTCGCGGCTCGCCGCTCTTCATCCAGTTCTTCTTCTTCTACTCGGCCTTCGTGCTCCTGCCGCGCGCGGGGATCGATATTCCGCTGGGCTTCGTGACACTGACAGTCCAGACCTCGGCCCTGACCACGGCACAGGTCGGCGGGCTGATCGTGCTGGTGTTGAACACCACGGCCTATTCGGCGGAACTCTTTGTTGGCGCCCTGCGCTCGATCCCGAAGGGTGATCTGGAAGCCGCCGATGCCTATGGCATGACCGGCTTCACCAAGTTTCGCCGCGTCGTCTTCCCCTCGATGCTGCGGCTGGCCTGGCCGAGCTATACCAATGAGGCAATCTTCCTGACCCATTCGACCACGCTGGTGTTCCTGTCCGCCTTCCCGGCGCGCGAACAAGCGGGTGAGGCGTTCTACTACGCGCGCTATTTCGTCGATCAGACCTTCAACCCCTTTGTCGGCTATCCGATCGTTGCGGCGTATTTCATAACGCTGACCCTTGCGCTGGTCGCGCTGTTCGGGCTGGCAAATCGTTATCTCAACCGGCACCTGCCGAAAGAGCGCCGGGCCCGGATTCGCTTCCGGCCGCAATACGTCCGCTAGACGAGAGATCCATGCAGAATATCCGTATCGCCATTCCCGATCTCAACGGGCAGGCACGCGCGAAGCGCGTGCCTGCTTCCGCCGAGGCCAAAGTCGCGCGAGGCGAGGCCAAGATGCCCCTTTCCGCGCTCAATCTCGATATCTGGGGCAATGACATCGCGGGCAGCCCGCTCCTGTTCGAGACCGGCGATGCCGATGGCATGCTGCGCCCGACCGAGCGCGGCATGCTGCCCATGCCCTGGATCGGACCCGAGGCGATGATCTGGCCGATGTGGATGTATCACGCCGATGGCCGCCCGTTCGAGGGTGACCCCCGCCACGCGCTGGCCGCCGTGGTGGCACAGCTCGAAGCGCGCGGGTTGCGTGCTGTGACAGCGACGGAACTGGAGTTCTATCTCATCGATGATTCCGGCGCTGCATTCCAGCCACCTGCCAGCCCTGTTTCCGGACGCCGCGCCTTCGGCGCGGCGACCCTCTCGATGCGCATGCTGGACGAATTCAACGCCTTTTTCGACGCGCTCTATGCAGGCTGCGAAGCGATGGGGATTTCTGCTGATACCGCCACGTCAGAAGCCGGGCCGGGCCAGTTCGAGATCAATCTGTCACATGGCGACGACCCGCTGCGGATGGCCGATGACACATGGCTGTTCAAGATCCTCGTGCGCAGGCTCGCGCGCGCCCATGGCATGGCCGCAAGTTTCATGGCCAAGCCCTATGCGGATGCTTCTGGCAACGGGCTGCATCTGCATGCCTCGCTGATCGATGCCGAGGGGCGCAACATCTTCGATGACGGCGGCCCGGACGGCACGCCCGTCCTGAGGCATGCGATTGCGGGTGTTCTGGGTGCAATGCCGGCCTCGACGCTGGTTTTTGCGCCCCATGCCAACAGCTATGCGCGACTGGTGCCGCATGCCCATGCACCGACTGGTGTCGGCTGGGCCTACGAGAACCGCACAGCCTCGGTTCGGGTGCCGGTCGGCGCGCCGAAGGCGCGCCGCCTGGAGCATCGCGTCGCCGGGGGCGACGTCAATCCCTATCTGTTCATGGCGGCTGTGCTTGGGGCCATGCTCTCGGGTCTGGAGGATGGGCGGGATCCGCCCGCGCCAATCACCGGCGATGCCTATTCACAAGACCTGCCCCAGATCCCGGCAAGCTGGTCCGAAGCGCTCGATCTGTTCACCACCAGCCCCGCGATGAAGCGGATTTTCGACCCGATGCTGATCGACAA
>SLJW01000074.1 GCA_007134865.1 Paracoccaceae bacterium
GCACCATTGGGGCCGATCACGCCGACAATGCCGCCGGGGGGCAGCGCGAAGGAGAGGTCCTCGATCAGGAGCCGGTCGCCATAGCCTTTCTTCAACCCCTCCACCTCGATCACGCGGCCCCCGAGGCGCGGGCCATTGGGGATGATGATCTGCGCGCGGCCCACCTTTTCACGCTCGGACTGCCCGGCCATTTTCTCATAGGCCTGAATCCGGGCCTTGGATTTGGCCTGACGGGCCTTGGCGCCCGCGCGGATCCACTCGAGTTCGCGCTCGAGCGATTTCTGGCGCGCCTTGTCCTCGCGGGCCTCCTGCGCGAGGCGCTTGGCCTTCTGCTCCAGCCAGGCGGAATAATTGCCCTCGTAGGGGATGCCGCGGCCGCGGTCCAATTCCAGAATCCAGCCAGTGATGTCGTCCAGGAAATAGCGGTCATGGGTCACGATCAGGATCGTGCCCTTGTATTCGATCAGGTGCTTTTGCAGCCAGGCGATGGTTTCGGCATCAAGGTGGTTGGTGGGTTCGTCGAGAAGCAGCATGTCGGGGGCCTCGAGCAGCAGCTTGCAAAGTGCCACGCGCCGCTTCTCGCCGCCCGAGAGGGTTTCGACCGAAGCATCATCGGGGGGGCAGCGCAGCGCCTCCATCGCGACATCGATCTGGCTGTCGAGGTCCCAGAGGTTCTCGGCGTCGATCTCATCCTGCAGGGCGGCCATCTCGTCGGCGGTCTCGTCCGAGTAGTTCATGGCCAACTCATTATAGCGCTCGAGCTTGGCCTGTTTCGCGGCCACGCCCAGCATGACATTGCCGCGCACATCGAGGCTCGCGTCCAGTTCCGGCTCCTGCGGCAGGTAGCCGACCTTGGCGTCCTTGGCTGCCCAGGCCTCGCCGGTGAAATCCTTGTCCTGACCGGCCATGATGCGCAGCAGCGTGGACTTGCCCGCACCGTTGACGCCCACCACGCCGATCTTGACGCCGGGCAGGAAGTTCAGCCGGATATTCTCGAAGCATTTCTTGCCACCGGGATAGGTCTTGGACACACCATCCATGTGATAGACAAACTGATAGGACGCCATGGCTCGCTCCGCGTGTATGAGGGTTTTGTCTTCCCCTACAGGCGGCAGCGAAAGCGTGCAAGGCTTGGGCAAAGCGCAGGGAATCGACCGCACAACGCATTCTGAGGCTTGCCAAACTCGATTCGCTTCGTCCTAATGGTGCAAATCTGATCAAACCGGATGCCATGGCCCAGACACCCGTTATCGAGATCCGCGACCTGCACAAGGCCTATGGCACGCTCGAAGTGCTGAAAGGGGTCAGCATCAATGCGAAGAAAGGCGACGTGGTCTCGCTGATCGGGTCCTCCGGGTCGGGCAAATCGACGCTCCTGCGCTGCTGCAATCTGCTCGAGGATAGTCAGCAGGGCGAAATCCTGTTCAATGGCGAGCCGGTGCACTGGCGCGGGCAGGGGCTGGGGCGCCACCCGAGCGACCGTGCGCAGGTGACGCGAATCCGCACCAATCTCAGCATGGTCTTCCAGAGCTTCAATCTGTGGTCGCATATGACGGTGCTGCAGAATGTGATGGAGGCGCCGGTCCATGTGCTCAAGCAGGATCGCGCCGAGGTCGAGACGCGCGCGCGGTCACTGCTGGCCAAGGTCGGGATCGGCGACAAGGCCGATGTCTACCCGGCGCAGATGTCCGGTGGCCAGCAGCAGCGCGCGGCGATCGCGCGGGCGCTCTGCATGGAGCCCGAGGCGCTTCTCTTTGATGAGCCCACCTCGGCGCTCGACCCGGAACTGGAACAGGAGGTGGTGCGTGTGATCAAGGCACTGGCCGAGGAGGGGCGCACCATGCTGATCGTGACCCATGACATGCGCATGGCGGCGGATGTCTCGGATCATGTCGTGTTCCTGCATAACGGACTGATCGAGGAACAGGGTCCGCCCGAGTCACTTTTCAAATCGCCGCAGACAGTGCGGCTCAAGCAATTCCTCAGCCACTCTGCAGCGGCCTGAGGCAATAACCAGAACCACCAACACGGGAGATAAAGATGAGAAAAACCCCAATCACACTGGCCGCCGCGATTGCCCTGATGGCATCGGGCGCGATGGCACAGGATGTGGTCCGGATCGGGACCGAAGGTGCTTACCCTCCGTGGAACTTCATCGATGACAATAACAACGTGGTCGGCTTCGAGATCGACCTCGGCAATGAGATCTGCCGCCGGGCCGAACTCGAATGCGAATGGGTCCTCAATGACTGGGATACCATTATTCCCAACCTCGTTGCGGGCAATTACGATGTGATCATGGCGGGCATGAGCATCACCGAGGCGCGCAGCCAGGTGATCTCCTTCACGGAAAACTATCTTCCCTCGGACCCTTCGGCCTATATGGCGCTGGCGGGCACCGACGAGTCCGTCATCAATGATGGCGTGATCGCTGTACAGTCCAACACAGTGCAGGCGGGGCTTGTGGCCGATGGCGATGCAACGGGTCTTGAATTCCCGACGCCGGATGAGACCATCTCGGCCGTGCGCAATGGGGAAGCCGATGCCGTGCTCGCCGACAAGAACTTCCTGCAACCCTATGTCAACGATTCAGGTGGCGAGTTGGTCTTCATCGGCGAGGATATGTATCCTGGTCAGGGCACTGGCGCAGGCATCCGTCAGTCCGACAACGAGCTGCGCGAGACATTCACCGCCATCATAATGGAGATGCGCGAGGATGGCTCGATCAATGAGTTGATCGAAGAATGGTTCGGCGACGGCATCGCCAAATTCTGAGACCTGTATGACATCCGCAGCAGGCCCGCGCAGCGGGCCTGCTGTCCCCGAGGGCGCGGCCAGACCCCATGTTCAGCTTCTGCACAGATCCCTCCACCCTGCCGCAATGGCAATGGTTCGCGTGTTA
>SLJW01000065.1 GCA_007134865.1 Paracoccaceae bacterium
CGCGCGCCCCGTTTACATCGGTCTGAGCCGCCGCCAGATCCTCCGCCCCAGCCAAGTTGTGGCCAGCGCTGTCAGGAATGACAGGACCAGACTCACCACTGCCTCGATATCGGCCATCGCCTCGCAGCACCCGTCAGGATGGAGCCCTGCCAGCCATGTCCAGACGCGCTCGGGAAAGGGCGGGAAAATCTGTGGAAAGGCAAACCAGAAGCGGTCGAGCGCGAGTGTCGCGGCGATGATCCAGACAGCAAACAGACCCGTTTGGCGCGACATCTCACTACCCTTGCCTTCCACTGGTGCAGCTGTTGCGGTCATTGGCCTGTGCTACAGGCGGCTGGATCAGCGCCCTGTCAACTCTTCGCATCATGTCAAGGCGAGCGTCCCGTGTCTCGCCGCTGCGGGCGGTATGATGCGGTTTCCTTCAGCCTTGCGCCCTAGACTGGCACGCACCGATTGAACGCGGGCGGACCCGGTGCCGCCGCGCGCTCACGCGCTGCGAGGGGTCAAGAGGACAGGCAAGCCGAGCATGATCGACGACCATTTCCCCCGCGAGGGGCCGACACCGGAAAACATGGTGTCCTATTCCGAGCGTCTGCTCAACTACAGCATCGAACGGCTGACACTGCTCCTGGTCAGCCAGGATGACATCACACCTGCCGCAGGCCGCGAACTCGCCGATGAGTTCCGCTCGCTGCGCAAAGCCCTGGAGATCGCTTATCATGAACGTGCCAATCTTCAAAAGCTCAAGGGGGCAGAGGGAGGCGGAGGCGCCTGCCTCGACCTCGCCGCCGCCCGCGATGAAGTGCAGCGCAGGCTGGCTCGCCTCCGCGCCGCCCGAGGAGGTGACGGAGTTCCTCGACAGTCTGAGTGAAGGGGCGCTTGCCGCGCTGCCATGGCTGTTCGAGTTCTGGGCGCAGCCGCATCAACTCCCACCCGAGGGCGACTGGCGGACATGGGTCTGTCTGGGCGGGCGCGGCGCGGGCAAGACGCGGGCCGGGGCGGAATGGGTGCGCTCTGAGGTCGAAGGGGCATGCCCGCTGGATGTCGGGCGCGCACGCCGCGTGGCGCTGGTGGCCGAGACATATGATCAGGTGCGCGATGTGATGGTGTTCGGCGATTCGGGGATCATGGCCTGCGCGCCCCCCGACCGCCTGCCGGTCTGGGAGGCGACGCGGCGCAGGCTGGTCTGGCCGAACGGGGCCATGGCGCAATGCTTCTCGGCATCGGACCCCGAGGCGCTGCGTGGGCCGCAATTCGATCTGGCCTGGTGCGATGAGCTGGCGAAATGGGGCAAGGCGGAAGAGACCTGGGACATGCTGCAATTCGCGCTGCGGCTGGGGGACCATCCGCGCCAGCTTGTCACCACCACCCCGCGCGGGCAGGCGACACTGAAGGCGATCCTGCGCGCGCCCTCGACCGTGATGACCCATGCCGCGACCGAAGCCAATCGTGCCTGGCTCGCGCCGTCCTTTCTGGAAGAAATCCGCGCGCGCTATGGCGGCACCGCACTGGAACGGCAGGAACTGGACGGCACGCTGCTGGAGGATGCCGAGGGCACGCTCTGGCCGCTGGCGCTGCTGGAGCGGGCGCGGGCGGCGGAGGTGCCGGAATTGAGCCGCGTGGTGGTGGCGGTCGATCCGGCGGTCTCGTCAGGCGCGGGCTCGGATCTCTGCGGGATCGTGGTGGTGGGGGCGGTGACCGAGGGGCCGCCGTCGGACTGGCGGGCCTATGTGTTGGAGGATGCCTCGGTCAAGGCCAGCTCGCCAAGCGCCTGGGCCGAGGCCGTGCTGGCCGCCCGCGCACGCCACAATGCCGAGCGCGTGGTGGCCGAGGTCAATCAGGGCGGTGATCTGGTCGGTGAAGTGCTGCGCCAGATCGACCCGCTGGTGCCGTTCCGCGCTGTGCGGGCCGCGCGCGGCAAGGTCGCGCGGGCCGAACCGGTGGCCGCGCTCTATGAACAGGGGCGGGTGTTTCACGCAGGCCGGTTGGGGGCGCTGGAGGATCAGATGATGCAGATGACCGCCCAGGGGTTTCGCGGTTCGGGCAGCCCCGACCGCGTGGATGCGCTGGTCTGGGCGGTGCAGGATCTGATCCTTGGGCCCGCGTCGCGCCATGCCCGCCCGATGCTGCGTACGCTGTGAGAGGCGGGGATTAACCGGGCCGGGATAGGGTGCTCGCCAAGTGGAGATTTCTCCGAGCCGAAGGTGGGGGGGCTGTCTGCACCCCCACACCCCCCCGAGAGTATTTCCCGCAAGAAAATGGGGATGAGAGATGAAGAGAGGCGCTGATGTTTGAATTCTTGCGCAAGGCGCGTGCGCCGGAAGTGGCGGCATCCGGGGCGGCAGAGGGCAAGGCCTCGGCCGTGGGGCCGCTGACAGCAGGACGGATCACCGGCAAGGGGGCGGCCTATGGTGTGGCTGGGGCCGCCTGGACCGCGCGCGATACGGTGTCGCTGGCGCGCGCGGGGTTTCTGGGCAATCCGGTGGGCTTTCGCGCCGTGCGGCTGATTTCTGAGGCGGCCTCGGCGCTGCCGCTGGTGGTGCAGGATTGCGCGCGGCGCTATGAGAGCCATCCGGTGCTGGAGTTGATCACCCGGCCTAACCCGGCGCAGGGGCGGGCGGAACTGTTCGAGGCGCTTTATGCGCAGCTCTTGCTGTCGGGGAATGCCTATCTGGAGCTGGTGACTGATGCAGAGGGCGCTGCGCGCGAATTGCATGTGCTGCGCTCGGACCGGATGAGCGTGGTGCCCGGTGCCGATGGCTGGCCGGTGGCCTATGACTACAGGGTCGGGACAGCGAAACACCGCTTTCATGTGCGCGAGGGCCGCTCGCCGGTCTGTCACATCCGCTCATTCCATCCGCAGGATGATCATTACGGGCTCTCACCACTCGAAGCTGCGC
>SLJW01000220.1 GCA_007134865.1 Paracoccaceae bacterium
ATGATGGACTGGACCGACCGGCATTGCCGGTATTTCCACCGCCAGCTTACGCGCCACACGACACTCTATACCGAAATGGTCACGGCCCCTGCGCTGGCGCGCGGGGGCGCGCTGCATCTGCTGGAGCATCACCCGGATGAACACCCTGTCGTGCTGCAACTCGGCGGCTCGGATCCCGAGGAACTCGCGCAGGCCACGCGGATCGGCTGGGAGGCAGGGTATCGCGAGATCAACCTGAATTGCGGCTGTCCCTCGGACCGGGTGCAGTCCGGCTGTTTCGGCGCAGTGCTGATGGAGCAGCCGGATCGCGTTGCCGATATCTGCCGTGCCATGATCGCCGCCAGCCCAGCCGAGATCACGGTCAAATGCCGCATCGGGGTGGATGATCAGGATCCGGAGCAGATGCTGCCCGCGTTCCTCTCGGTGCTGTCAGAGGCCGGCATTGGCCATGTCATCATTCATGCGCGCAAGGCCTGGCTCGCGGGACTTTCGCCGAAGGAAAACCGCGAGATTCCGCCGCTCGACCATGAACTGGTCCTGCGCATGAAGCGTAACTTTCCGGCGCTTCGGATCACGCTTAATGGCGGCATCACTTCGCTTGCTGAGGTGCGGCACTGGCTGAATCTGGGGCTGGATGGCGTGATGCTGGGGCGCGCGGCCTATCAGCGCCCGGGTGATCTGCTGCTGCAGGCCGATGCCGAGATATTCGGTGATGCGCACGCAACTGACCGCCTCGCTGCCATTGAGGCGATGCGCCCCTATATCGCACAAGAACTGCAGCGGGGCACGCGGCTGGCTGCGATCACGCGGCATATGCTGGGCCTCTTCGCAGGGCGACCCGGTGCGCGGCATTGGCGGCGCGTGCTGTCGGAGCAGGCACACCGCCCCGGTGCCGGGCTCGAGGTGCTCGACATGGCGCTGGAGGCGATGGCGGAGGCCAGCGCGGCTGTGGCCTCATGAGGTCGCGGATCGTGCAGTGAACATCGGCGCAGGCATGGCTTGCGCTAAGTCTGGTCCCTTGGCACAGCAGATCGCCTCATGCAGCAATGCTGTGATGACAGCAACATGATCCGCGGCGCGCCAGCTCGCATCATGACGCCTGCGCGCCTTCTCATATGAGCGCTCCAGCGTAATGAGCTGCTCCAACGCCTCAGGGTTGTCCGGAAGGCTACGCCCCACTGGCAGGCCGAGCAGTCTTGGCAGACGTTTCCGGCGGTCATACTCGTGCAGCGCATATCGCGCGGAAACAACCAGAAGGCGAGGGCGGATCAGGGTGTCGAGTGAAAAACTCAAGTCGTTCATGCCGAATCTCCAAATTGCGAAACCGCCGGATCATCGCATTCGAACCGAACCTGTTGCATGATTTTTGAAAGTGTGCGTGCGCTTGATTCAACTCGATTTAGGGAATCGTTACCATTCTGAACAGGTGCAAGGCTCAATTAACACTCTAGTAACCTTTGCAATCATAGGTAGAAAAACTGGAAGGGGGCAGGGCGCGACATGTCTGCTCGGGAATGGGTCGCATCCAAGGATCGTTTCGGTCAGGTTGATATTCTGCCAGAATGGATTCCTGCCGGGGTGCGGCTGTATCTGTCTCATACGGCCGAAGGCCGGTCGCTGCGCGCGCTGGCGCGCGACCTTGGCTGCCACGCCTCGACCGTGATGCGCCAGGTCCGCCGCTTCGAGAGTCGGCGCGATGATCCGCTTGTCGATGACGCATTGCGCAGGCTCGATCTGGCCTTGCGTGATGGTGCTTTCCCCTTTCCCGAACCGGAGGCGTCACAGATGATAGCTACCTCGCGAGACTGCCCGGAGCCTCGGATCGATTCCATTTTTCCTGATGAGGGGTTGCGCTGCCTGTCGCATCTCGCCTGTGGTGACGCGATCCTGATCGTGGCGCCGGACATGCCCAAGGCCGTGGTCACGCGCGACGACGCCCAAGGGGTTGCGCAACGCATCGCTGTAATCGACCGTGAAGTCGCCGAGGCGATGGCCCTGAAGGACTGGATCACCTGCCGCCGTCAGGGGCGCGTGCTCAGTTACTCGATTTCTGCGGCGGGGCGGGCGGCCCTTCGGAATGCCGGCATCGACTCCGACCAGACCGAGAGTGCAGAGGATGCCGAGAGCGATACTGTCCGGCGCATCCGCTATGGAGGTGCCGAGAGCCCGGTCACGGTCCTCGCACGCCGCCGCGACAAGAGCGGGGCGCCGTTCCTTTCGCCCGATCAGGTTCAGGCCGCCGAACGCCTGCGCGAGGATTTCGTCATGGCGCAGCTTGATACGCTTGATCTTGTCACAGTGCAGGAGGCCATCGCCTGCCTCGAGCAGCGCAACCCGCCCAGCGCTGGCGCGGCACCCGGCACCAAGGCGGCGCGCCAGCGCATTCTTGAAGTGCTGCATGAACTGGGCCCCGGTCTGGGCGATATGGCGCTGCGGTGTTGTTGCCGGCTGGAGGGCGTCGAATCTGCTGAGTCGGCGCTGGGCTGGTCAGCGCGGTCGGGCAAGATCGTGCTGCGCATCGCCCTGCAGCGGCTGAGTTGCCATTACCGCCAGATGGGTGATGCGCATCTCATGATTGGCTGACCGTTTCCGACTGCGCGGCGTCCAGTGCTTCCTGTGCTTTGATCCAGAGCGCCTCGGCCCGGTCGAGCCCGTCCATCACTTCGGCATATTTCGCCTGCCAGACCTGCAGATCCCCCGCGCGGTCATCCTCATAAAGCGCCGGGTCCGCGAGTTTCGCCGCCAGTTTGTCGCGCATCGCTTCAAGTTTCTCCACGCGGGCCTCGGCTTTGCGCAACTCAGAGCGCAGCACCGCGATGTCATCGCGGCTGATGCGCTTCGCTGCCGGTTTCGGCTTCTCGCGCGCGGGCTTTGTCTCGCCTGCCAGCAGCAGGACGCGATAGCTTTCCAGATCGTCCTCATAGGGCGTCACGCGACCGTTCGAGACCAGCCAGAGCCGGTCAGCGACCAGCGACAGCAGGTGCATGTCATGGCTGACCAGCACCACGGCCCCGGAATAGGCGCTCAGCGCCTCGACCAGCGCCTCGCGGCTTTCCATGTCGAGATGGTTGGTCGGCTCGTCCAGAATCAGCAGATGTGGCGCGTCGAGCGTGGCCAGCAAGAGCGAGAGCCGCGCCTTCTGCCCGCCCGAGAGGCGCGCGACCACGGTCTCGGCCTGTTCGGCCATCAGCCCGAACCCGGCAAGACGCGCGCGCAATCGGGGCTGGGCCTCCAGCGGGCGGGCGCGCTGCAAGTGCTGGAGCGGGGTTTCATCAAGCTCCAGTTCATCGACCTGATGTTGTGCGAAATAGCCAACGCGCAGCTTCGCGGCGCGGGTCAGGGTTCCCTTGCCTTCGAGCTTGCCCGCCAGAAGTTTGGACAGGGTGGATTTGCCCTCGCCATTGCGGCCCAGAAGCGCGATGCGATCATCCTGATCGATGCGCAGGTTGAGCTTGCGCAGCACGGGCGGGCCGCCATAACCGACCGCGACATCCTCGAGCCGCAGGATCGGGGGCGAAAGCTCTTCGGGCTCGGGGAAGGTGAAGACATGCCGCGCGGTCTCGGAAGGGGGCGTGATCGGCTGCAGCTTTTCGAGCATCTTCAGCCGCGACTGCGCCTGTTTCGCCTTGGAGGCTTTCGCGCGGAAACGGTCGACGAATTTCTGCATATGCGCGCGCTGGGTGGCGACCTTGGCGGCCTCGGCGGCCAGAACAGCGCGCTGCTCGGCCCGGATGCGGGCAAAGCTGTCGTAACCGCCCGTATAAAGGCTCAGCTTACGGTCTTCGAGATGCAGGATGTGGTCGACCGCGCGGTTCAACAGGCCCCGGTCATGGCTGATGATGATGACCGTATGCGGGTAGCGCGCGAGATAAGTCTCGAGCCAGAGCGCGCCTTCGAGGTCGAGATAATTGGTTGGCTCGTCGAGCAGCAAGAGGTCAGGTCGGGCGAAGAGCACGCCCGCGAGCGCAACCCGCATCCGCCAGCCGCCCGAGAAATCGGAACAGGGGCGCGCCTGTGCGTCTGTGTCGAAGCCCAGCCCCTTGAGGATGGCGCTGGCGCGGCCTTCGGCGGACCAGGCGTCGATATCGGCCAGCCGCATCTGGATTTCGGCGATGCGCTCGGGGGCCGAGGCCGTGTCGGCCTCGGCAATAAGCCGCGCGCGCTCGGTATCGGCTTCGAGAACCGTGTCGAGCAGCGAGGTTGATGACGAGGGCACCTCCTGCGCAACCCCGCCGATCCGGGCCTGAGAGGGCAGGGTGATCGCGCCGCCTTCGAGGGCGAGTTCGCCCCGGATCAGGCGGAAAAGCGTGGTTTTGCCCGAGCCATTGCGCCCGACCAGCCCGACCTTGTGCCCGGTGGGGATGCGCGCCGAGGCGCCCGCGAAAAGCGGGCGGCCATCGATGGCGAAGGAAATGTCGTCGATCATCAGCATGAGGGCGGAGTGCCTGCTTGCAGCGTCAAGGTCAAGCGCAGCCGTGGGACAAAGCGCCTTGCGCATTGGCGGGTCTGTGCCCTGAGGGATGGTGCCGCTCAGATCGCGCGCCGGATCCCGGCGAAGCGGGCCCGCGCGCGCGGGTCCTTGTCGAAGAGTGCGGCCAGTTGTTCGGTCATCGCGCCGGCAAGCTGCTCGACATCGGTGATCGTGACCGCGCGCTCGTAATAGCGCGTCACATCATGCCCGATCCCGATGGCCAGCAATTCGACCATCTTGCGCCGTTCGACCATGGCGATCACGTCGCGAAGATGTTTTTCGAGATAGTTCGCCGGATTGACCGAGAGGGTGGAATCGTCCACCGGCGCACCGTCCGAGATCACCATGAGGATACGGCGCGATTCGGGCCGTGCCAGCATCCGCCGATGCGCCCATTCCAGCGCCTCGCCGTCGATATTCTCTTTCAGCAGGCCCTCTTTCATCATCAGGCCCAGATTGGGCCGCACCCGACGCCAGGGTGCATCGGCCTGTTTGTAGATGATATGGCGCAGGTCATTGAGACGCCCCGGTTGCAGGCTGCGGCCCTGTTGCAGCCAACGCTCGCGCGACTGCCCACCTTTCCAGGCGCGGGTAGTGAAGCCCAGAATCTCGACCTTGACACTGCAGCGCTCAAGCGTGCGCGCCAGCACATCGGCGCAGATGGCCGCGATCGAGATCGGCCGCCCGCGCATTGAGCCGGAATTGTCCAGCAGCAGCGTGACGACCGTATCGCGGAACTCGGTGTCCTTTTCCTGCTTGAAGCTGAGCGGTGTGGTCGGGTTCGCCACCACCCGCGCCAGCCGCCCGGCGTCGAGAATACCCTCTTCGAGATCAAACAGCCATGAGCGGTTCTGCTGCGCCTGCAACCGCCGTTGCAGCTTGTTGGCCAGCCGCGAGACCGCGCCTTTCAGCGGCTCCAATTGCTGGTCGAGATAGGCGCGCAGCCGCTCAAGCTCGGCGGGTTCGGCCAGATCCTCGGCGCGGATTTCCTCGTCGAAATCGGTTGTGAAGACCTTGTAGTCCGCGCTCGCCTCGGAATGCGGCGGCGGGGGAGGGGGTTCGAGCGGGGCCTCGGCCTCGGGCATCTCGCTCTCGTCGGACATCTCTTCATCGGCGTCCTGATCGAACGCGACATCCGCCTGCGCACTGTCCTGCTCGCTGCCCTCCTCGTCATTCTCCTCTTCACCCTCATCCTCCTGCCCCTGGCTGTCGGGGTTCTCGGGCTCATCGGGCTGCTCGTCGCTCTCGTCCTCGGTGCCTTCGTCTTCGTCGCCAGTGTCGTCGGGGTCATCGCCAAGCTGGTCGCCATAGCCCAGATCCTCGATGATCTTCCGGGCAAAGCGGGCAAAGGCGCCCTGATCGGAGAGAACCTTCTCAAGATCTTCCAGCGTGCCGCCTGCGCGTTCTTCGATGAAACCGCGCCACAGATCGAGCACATGCGCAGCCCCCTCGGGCAGGGGACGACCGGTCGCGGCCTCGCGGATCATGTAGGCGGCAGCGACGGGCAGCGGCGCATCCTGACGATCGCGGATCTGAGAGTAGCCCTTGCGCGTGGCCTCATGGGTGATGCGCGCGTCAATATTCCCCGCTGTGCCCGGCATATGCCGCGCTCCGACGGCTTCGCAACGGGCCTCTTCCATTGCCTGATAGAGATCGCGCGCCATCTGGCCCTGCGGCATGTAGCGGGCATGGGTGGGCGTGTCGTGATAGCGGTGGCGCAGTGCCAGCGTGTCGGCGGTGCCGCGCGCCAGCAAAACCTCATCGCGGG
Organism: Paracoccaceae bacterium; assembly: GCA_007134865.1. GTDB lineage: Bacteria > Pseudomonadota > Alphaproteobacteria > Rhodobacterales > Rhodobacteraceae > Roseinatronobacter. Next base: position 6,240 of record SLJW01000220.1, read on the forward strand.
TCATGCGCCGCGTGACCTGCGGCAGGCGCATGGTGTCCCCGCTCATCCCGGCTGGATCGACCGAATAGCTCACGGTCAGGTCCGGCGCATCGGCCATGGTCCGCGCAGCCTCAGAAAGCGCCTTTTTGAACGGATCGGCCGGGTTGTCACTGCGACTCATGGCTTGGGTCTGTCCTTCTGTTCGTCCACTCGACAGTTAAGCCAGTGGGGCCCGAAAGAAAAGCGGCTGTGCCAAGAGGTGATGGTGCAGCCCTGCGGCTGGCAGAGCCTGTGGCGCGTTCACGTGCGCTGGGTGCCTGGAGCACAGCCGATGAAGACACTGCTCGGACCGTGCTGGAAAACGGGTCGAACATCCGCCGGTCATCACCCCGAGTGTCACCCTTAAAGGCTGAGACAGCCTATGCCCGCTTGCCCATCTGCGCCACACCCAGCACATCAAGGACCTTGGCCTCGATATGCGGCGCGTTCATTGCGGCGATGTCATACATCTGGCTTGGGCTTGCCTGATCGATGAACGTGTCGGGCAGCACCATCGAGCGGAATTTGAGACCGTGATCGAACACGCCCTCATCGCCCAGAAGCTGCGCCACATGACTGCCAAAGCCACCCACGGCGCCCTCTTCGATGGTGATCAGCGCCTCGTGGTCTTGCGCGAGGCGCAGGATCATATCGCGGTCAAGCGGCTTGGCGAAACGGGCATCGGCCACAGTCGGCGTGATGCCCTTCGCGCGCAGGCTCTCGCAGGCGCGCAGCACCTCGCCCAGCCGCGCGCCGAAGGACAGGATCGCGACCTGCTTGCCCTCACGGATCATCCGCCCCTTGCCGATCTCAAGCGGCACGCCGCGCTCGGGCAGGTCCACCCCTTCGCCCTCACCCCGCGGGAAGCGGAACGCAATCGGCCCGTCATCATGCGCCACGGCAGTGGCGACCATATGCACCAGTTCGGCCTCGTCAGCCGCCGCCATCACCACGAAACCGGGCAGATTGGCCAGATAGGCAATATCATAGCTGCCCGCATGGGTCGCCCCATCCGCACCCACCAGCCCCGCGCGGTCGATGGCAAAGCGTACGGGCAGGCGCTGGATCGCGACATCGTGCACGACCTGATCGTAGCCGCGCTGAAGAAAGGTCGAATAGAGCGCACAGAAGGGTTTCATCCCGCCCGCAGCCAGCCCGGCGCAGAAAGTCACGCCATGCTGCTCGGCAATCGCGACGTCGAACATGCGCCGTGGGTGCACCTTGGCGAATAGGTCGAGACCGGTGCCATCGGGCATCGCGGCCGTGATGGCGACGATCTTGTCATCCCGGTTGGCCTCTTCGATCAGGGCATTGGCAAAGACTTTGGTGTAGCTCGGCGCATTGGAGGCCGCCTTCTGCTGCTTTCCCGTCACGACATCGAATTTCGCCCGCGCATGGCCGCGATCGGAGGCATCCTCGGCGGGGCCGTAGCCCTTGCCCTTCTTGGTCAGCACATGGATCAGCATCGGCTCGTCCGCGCGTTCGCGCAGCGTGCGCAGCACCCAGAGAAGCTGGTCGAGATCATGCCCGTCGATGGGGCCGAGATAATTGAAGCCCAGTTCCTCGAACAGCGTGCCGCCGACGGTCACATGCTTGAGCAGATCCTTGGCGCGGCGCGCGCCCTCCTGAATGGGCCCGGGCATGAGGTTGAGCGCGCCCTTCATGGCGTGCTTCAATTCTTGCATGGGCTTGTCGGCATAAAGCCGTGAGAGATAACTCGACATCGCGCCAGTGGGTGGGGCGATGGACATTTCGTTGTCATTGAGGATCACGAACATGCGCCGTCCCAGATGCCCCGCATTGTTCAGCGCTTCATAGGCCATGCCCGCACTGATAGCCCCGTCACCGATGACCGCGATGGCATCGCCCAGCGCGGGGTCGGGCGCGCCGCCCAACTCGCGCGCCATGGTGAAGCCCAATGCGGCCGAGATGCTGGTCGAGCTATGTGCGGCACCGAACGGGTCATAGGGGGACTCCGAGCGCTTGGTGAAGCCCGACAGCCCGTCCTTCTGGCGCAGTGTGCGGATCCGGTCGCGCCGCCCGGTCAGGATCTTGTGCGGGTAGCATTGGTGCGAGACATCCCAGATCAGCCGGTCGCGGGGCGTGTCGAAGACAGCATGAAGCGCGACGGTCAGCTCCACAACGCCCAGCCCCGCGCCCAGATGGCCGCCGGTCTCCGATACGGCGGCAATTGTCTCGGCGCGCAATTCGTCTGCCAATTGGTGCAACTCGCGGTCGCTCAGCGCCTTGAGGTCTGCTGGCGCGTGCACCTTGTCAAGAAGTGGCGTGTTAGGCATGTTCAGTGTCCCTTTGCGGTTTTACCCCACCGCTAGTTCCTGCGGGCGATAACGAATTGCGCCGCGTCTCGCAATAAATGGGCCTCGGGACCATATGGGGCAAGGGCTGCCTCGGCCTCTGCGACAAGCGCGCGCGCCCGTGCTTTCGCGCCCTCCAGCCCGAGAAGCGAGACAAAGGTCGCCTTGCCCGCCTCGGCATCCTTGTTCAACCGCTTGCCCGCAAGCGCTGTGTCCCCCTCGATATCGAGGATGTCATCGGCAATCTGGAAGGCCAGTCCGAGCGTGCGTGCGTAGGTGGCCAATGGGCGCGTGTCGGCCTGCGCCATGCGCGCGCCGGCGCATGCGGCCCATTCGATCAGCGCGCCGGTCTTGGCGGCTTGCAAGGCCGTGATCTGATCCAGCGTTAGGGGCGCCTCGGCACTCTCGGCAGCAATGTCGAGTGCCTGACCCAACACCATGCCCCCGCCGCCTGCCGCGCGGGCGAGCGAGGCGACCAGGTCAAGCCGCGCCTCGGGCGTGGGGGCGGCTTCAGGGGCAGCGAGCAGGCCGAAGGCGAGTGATTGCAACGCGTCGCCGACAAGGATGGCCGTGGCTTCGTCCCACCGCACATGGACTGTGGGCTGACCCCGCCGCAGATCATCATCATCCATCGCGGGCAGGTCATCATGAACCAGCGAATAGGCATGGATCGCCTCGATAGCCGCGCCGCTGCGCGCAGCAGTCTCAGGCGCGATCCCATGCAGGCGCGCGGACTCGAGAACCAGAAAGCCGCGCAGCTTCTTGCCGCCCTGCGCCGCATAGGCCATTGCATCGCGCACCTGGCTGTCTGGCAGGCGGCCAATCTCGTCTTGCAATGTGGCCTCGACCAATGCCGCCGCGCGCGACAGGGCCTCGGGGAAGCCGCTCATGCCGAAAAGGGCTCGGTGCCTTTGGGCGTGCCGTCCTCGGACAGGCGGATCGCCTCGATCCGCATCTGGGCGGCGTTCAGCCTTGCCTCGCAATGCTTTTTCAGCAAGTCGCCGCGCTCATAGAGCGCGATCGACTCATCAAGCGGCACATCGCCGCGCTCCAGCCGGGTGACGATCTCTTCCAGCCCGCGCAGCGCTTCCTCGAAGCTCATTTCCTCGACGGGTTTCTCGCTCATGCGCCCTTCTCCATCAACACCCGGATATGCGCCGCGACCGATGCCGACAGCGCGTCGAGGTCATAGCCGCCTTCCAGACAGGATACTACCCGCCCCGCGCTGTGGCGCGCGGCAATATCGCAGAGTTCCCCGGTCACCCAGGCGAAATCCTCTTCCACCAGAGCTAACTCGGCCAGCGGGTCGTCGCGATGGGCATCGAAGCCTGCAGAGATCAGCACCAACTCGGGCGCAAAACGGTCAAGCTGCGGCAGCACCGTGTCCTCATAAATGCGCCGAAATTTTGCGCCATCGGTGCCCGGCGCGAGCGGCACATTCATGACCTGCCCATGCGCGCCACGTTCCTCGCGGCGCCCGGTGCCGGGCCAGAGAGGCATCTGGTGGCTTGAGACGAAAAAGGCGCGCTCCTCGTCCCAGAGCAGGTCCTGCGTGCCATTGCCGTGATGCACGTCGAAATCCACCACTGCAACGCGTGAGAGGCTATGGCGCTCCATTGCATGTCTGGCCGCGATGGCGATTGTGCCAAAGAGGCAGAACCCCATCGGGGTGGCCCGCTCGGCATGGTGGCCCGGCGGGCGCATCGCAACAAAGGCATTGGCCGCTTGTCCGTCCATGACCAGATCGACCGCGTGACAGGCCCCGCCCGCTGCCCTGAGTGCAGCATCGAACGAGCCGTTGGAGACATGCGTGTCGGCGTCGAGCTGGTATATCCCAGCCGCTGGAATTGCCTTGCGAATGCGGTCGACATAATCCTGCGGGTGGCAGAGCAGAAGCTGCGCCTCTTCGGCGCGCGGGGCATCATGGCGCTGGAGGTCGCTGTACTCGGGCGCGCGCATGGCCGCCTCTATCGCCTCCATCCGGGCGACCTGTTCGGGGTGGCCGGGAGGCGTTTGGTGGCGATGTGCATCAGGGTGGGTAAGATAGGCAGTGCTCATGCGCGCGAGGCTAGTGCATCGGTTACGCGGGGGGAAGAGCGTTTTTCGCCGCGCGTGCTCTTGCCCGCCTGCGATGCCGGTGGCACTCTGCGCGAAACACCACAGTACCCGAGGCAGTAGCGAGGCGCCCATGACCCCCAAGGATACGCTCACCTTGCTGACCCCGCCCCGGGGCGAGCATCACTTCTACACGGACGCGGAACAGGCCGTCGAGCGCCTCGAGCGACTTTATGCAGAGGCCACGCGCTTTCTTGTCGATGGGTTCAATCGCGTCGCCAGTGGCGAGCGCGTCTCGGCGCGCTTCCGTGCTTTTTACCCCGAGATCCGGATGGCGACGACCCGCTACGACAAGGTGGATTCGCGCCTGAGTTTCGGCCATGTCTCGGAGCCGGGTGTCTATACAGCGACGGTGACCCGCCCCGACCTGTTCCGCCACTACTTGCGCCAGCAGATCGGCCTGTTGATGAAGAACCACGCCGTTCCTGTAAGCGTCGGCCCCTCCGAGACACCGATCCCGCTGCATTTCGCGATGTCCGGGCGTGGCGATGTGACACTGCCGGAAGACGGTGAGTTGATGCTCTCGCTGCGCGATATCTTCGATGTGCCGGATCTGGCCACCACCAATGACGACATCGTCAATGGCGAGCGTTTGCGCTACCC
>SLJW01000134.1 GCA_007134865.1 Paracoccaceae bacterium
ATGGTCGGGGCGGCAGGATTCGAACCTACGACCTACGGTACCCAAAACCGTCGCGCTACCAGGCTGCGCCACGCCCCGACTCGGCGCTCTATCTAGCGGGCCTTGCCGCGCGAGAAAAGCCTGAAATCATCTGCGCGCGCAAATCGCTTACTCGCAAGGCCAGAGCGCATGGCCCTGATCCAGCCGCGGGTGGCGCATCTCGCTGCCCTCGACGATTCCCATCGCCCGCGACTGCCCACCATTGATCTCGAGCACCATCAGCACATCCGAAGACTGACTGGGGATCGGGGTTTCGTCCAGAGGAACCGCCTCATGGTGGATATGAACGACCTGGCCGCGTGGATCGATGAAGAGCATGTCGAGCGGAATGAGCGTATTGCGCATCCAGAATGACCGCGTGCCGGGGCGCTCGAAGATGAACAGCATCCCGGCAGACCGGGCCAGACGCTCGCGATGCATCAGACCCTGCGACCGCGTGGCATCGGTATCGGCAATCTCGACCGAGAACCGCGCCTGCCCCCACGGGCCGCGCAGATCTACGCGGTCCGGCGCGCATGCGGCCCAGATCGGTCCGGCCAGGACCAACACAAGCGCAAACCAAAGGGCATTCAGCCCGTGCCGCATCATGTCGGATCCTGCACCGCGCCGGTCTCCTGTTCGGTACCGGATTCCCAGGGCTCGACCGAGACCGCCATGCGCCCGCGTTCGCCATCGACAACGCGCAACCCGACAGCCTCGCCCGATTGCAATTCCGCAAGGCCCGAACGGCGCAGGGTTTCGATATGAACGAAGACATCCTCGGGCTTGCCGAAGACATTGGCGAAGCCGAAGCCCTTGAGCCGGTCGAACCACTTCACGCGCGCGGGCTCGAGCGGGATGGAGCGATCGATCTCTTGCTCGGCCATAGTAGGGGCGGCAGGATTGCCCTCTTCACCCTCGGGCGGCAGCACCTTGAGCACTTCAAGTGCCTGCAACCCGCGGGGCGTCTGCTGCACGGTGACGTGCAGCCGCGCGTTTTCGCAGACCGAACTCAGCCCGTAGCTGCGCAGCGCATTGGCATGCAACAGGACATCCGATTCAACATCGCAAGAGATGATGAACCCGAATCCCTTCGCAGGGTCAAACCATTTGACCACGCCCTGTATCGATCGGACCGGAGCCGAGTTGGGCTCTTGTTCCGACGTGTCCCGCGTGTTGTCCGGCGCCATCAGGTCTCTCTCATTTGTCTCTGCCCCCGCAGACGCGAAAGGCTGGTCCCTTAACCCGACTCGAAACACAAATACACTACCCTTCTCGTCACGAGCTACGCCTCAGGGCGAAAGCCGGCAGATTTCCCAGCCAGCAGAGGCGCTCGCCCTGCTCCAGCGAAACCGGTCATGCAAACGAAACGCGCCATCGGCCCAGAATTCCATCTCCAGCGGTGTGATCGAGTATCCGCCCCAGAAGGGCGGCCGCGATGGGTTGGTGCCATGCCGCGCGGTCTGGCGCGCGACCTCGGCCACCAACTCGCCCCGTGACCCGAGCGGGCGCGACTGGCGCGACGCCCAGGCACCGAGGCGGCTTTTCAGCGAACGTGAGGCGAAATAGGCATCGGCCTCGGGCCCATCATAGCGGCTGACATGCCCGCGCACGCGGATCTGGCGGCGCAGGGACTTCCAGTGCAAGACGAAAGCGGCCTTGCCACCCTGCTCGATCTCTTGCGCCTTGGCGCTCTCATAATTGGTGTAGAAGACGAAGCTGTCCGCCGTGATCTCTTTCAAGAGCACCATGCGCACATTCGGCAGGCCCTGCGCATCGACCGTCGCCAGGGCAATGGCATTGGGATCGTTCGGCTCGGTCACTTCGGCCTCGTCCAGCCACCGCTGCGCGATCTCAAAGGGTGAACCGCCCGAAAATGTTCCGCTTCTGTCGCTCAACTTGCCTCCGAACTGCAATGGGAAAGCAACTGTTCGAAGCGCGACGCGCAGCCCAGATCACCCCCCAAAGTCATTCAAGCTTAAAACTGAGCACCATTTGTTAACACCTGTGGGCGTCAACGCAAGAAGCTTTCGGTCCGTAGATGTAATCAGGCGTTCAGCATGATTCTTTTCGAACAGCTTCTGAGCACACGCGAGCCCCGCTTGCAGCATCATCGGCAATGACCTAGAAAACTCCCGACTCTTTTCAGCGGGGATGGGTGCGTTATGGCGGGATTGATGGCGGGAAAGCGCGGCCTGATCATGGGGCTGGCGAATGACAAATCCATTGCATGGGGAATCGCCAAGGCGCTGGCCGAGCAGGGGGCCGAGATGGCATTCTCCTATCAGGGCGAGGCGCTGCGCAAGCGCGTGCTGCCATTGGCCGAACAGCTTGGCAAGCCGCATGTTTTCGAATGCGATGTGACCGACATGGCAACACTCGATCAGCTTTTCGCGGATCTTGAAACGCTCTGGGGCGAGCTGGATTTCGTGGTCCATGCCATCGGCTTTTCCGACAAGAGTGAATTGCGTGGCCGCTATGTCGACACCAGCCGCGACAATTTCGCCATGACAATGGATATCTCGGTCTATTCCTTCACCGCTGTCTGCCAGCGTGCGTCGCGGATGATGCGCAATGGCGGCTCGCTCCTGACCATGACCTATTACGGCGCCGAGCAGGTCATGCCGCATTACAATGTCATGGGCGTGGCCAAGGCGGCACTGGAGGCTTCGGTGAAGTATATCGCCGAGGATCTGGGCAAGGACGGCATCCGCTGCAACGCAATCAGCGCCGGTCCGATCAAGACGCTGGCGGCCTCGGGCATTGGCGATTTCCGCTATATCATGAAGTGGAACGAGTTGAACTCGCCGCTTCGGCGGAATGTGACTCAGGAGGAGGTCGGCA